>JAJPIT010000056.1 GCA_021324615.1 Terriglobia bacterium
AGCGTCTTGGTGATCGCCGCAGTCAGCGTGGTCTTGCCGTGATCAATATGCCCGATCGTCCCCACATTCACGTGCGGCTTGCTGCGATCAAATTTTTCCTTCGCCATGGTGGTTGTTTTCTCTCCTAACTTGCTACCTTGCCCTGAGCCCGGTTGGTAATCTCCTCGGCTACCGACTTCGGCACTTCCTCGTACTGGCCGAAGTGCATGGTGAACGCGCCGCGCCCCTGCGTGCGCGAGCGAAGCTCCGTCGCGTAGCCGAACATCTCCGATAACGGAACCATCGCCTTGATGATCTGCGTGGAGCCGAGAATCTCGGTCCCCTCCAGGCGCCCGCGCCGCGAGATCAAATCGCCGTTTACGGTGCCCATGTACTCATCCGGCACCACGACCTCAACGCGCATCACCGGCTCGAGCAGAACCGGCTTGGCCTTGCGCGCGGCTTCCTTAAAGCAGATCGAAGCGCAGATCTTGAACGCCATCTCCGACGAGTCGACTTCATGGTAGGCGCCGTCGAACACCGTCACCTTCACGTCCGACATCGGATAGCCGGCCAGAATTCCGTGCTCGAGCGCCTCGGCCACGCCTTTTTCCACCGCCGGAATGAATTCCTTGGGAATCGCGCCGCCGAAAACCTCGTTGACGAACTCAAACTCGCCGCCAGGCAGCGGCTCCACGCGCAGCTTCACCCGGGCGTACTGGCCCGATCCGCCGGTCTGCTTCTTGTGCGTGTAATCGGCTTCAGCCATCTGCCGGATGGTTTCGCGATAGGCCACCTGCGGCTTGCCAACATTGGCCCCCACGTTAAACTCGCGCTGCATGCGGTCAACGATGATCTCCAGATGCAGCTCCCCCATGCCGGCCAGAATCGTCTGCCCGGTGTCGGGATCGGTGGAAACCTTGAGCGTCGGATCCTCCTGGGCCAGCTTGTTAATCGCCATGCCCAGCTTTTCCTGATCCTGCTTGGTCTTGGGCTCGATCGCCAGTTGGATCACCGGAGCCGGAAACTCGATCGATTCGAGCAGAATCGGCGCTTTTTCGTCGCAAATCGTGTCGCCGGTGACCACATTCTTCAACCCCACCGCCGCGCAGATGTCGCCCGCCAGGATCTCGGTGATCTCCTCGCGCTTGTTGGCGTGCATCTTCACCAGCCGGCCGACGCGCTCCTTGCGCCCCTTGGAAACGTTGTAGATCGTATCCCCCGCCCCCAGCCGGCCGGAGTAGACCCGCAGGAACGCCAGTTGGCCGACAAACGGATCGGTCATGATCTTGAAAACCAGCGCGGCAAACGGCTCGGCGTCATCGGCGCGCCGGACCAGTTTCTCTTCCGGACGATCCACCGCCGCGCCCACCACCGCCGGAATGTCCACCGGCGAGGGCAGATAGTCGACCACCGCGTCGAGCAGGTTCTGAACACCCTTGTTCTTGAACGCGCTGCCGCAGATCACCGGAAAGATCTTCTGCGCGATGGTGGCCTTGCGGATGCCCGCGCGCAGCTCATCCTCGGTAATCGCCTGACCCTCGACGTACTTGGTGAACAGATGATCGTCCGTCTCGGAAACCGCCTCCACCAGCTTGTCGTGATATTCCTTGGCCAGATCGGCCAAATCTTCCGGAATATCGACGTCGTCATATTTGGCGCCCAGCGTCTCATCGCGCCAGATCCGGGCCTTCATCGTCACCAGATCGACCACGCCCTTGAACTGATCCTCGGCTCCGACCGGCAACTGAATCGCCACCGGCCGGCACTTGAGACGATCCACAATGGTGTCCACGGCGCGATAAAAATCGGCCCCGACGCGGTCCATTTTGTTGATGAAGCACAGCCGCGGAACGTGATATTTATCGCCCTGGCGCCACACCGTTTCGGTCTGCGGCTGAACGCCCGCCACCGCGTCAAACACCGCCACCGCGCCGTCCAGAACCCGCAGGCTGCGCTCCACCTCCGCCGTAAAATCGACGTGGCCGGGAGTGTCGATGATGTTAATGGTGCAGTCGCGCCACTGGCAGGTGGTCGCCGCCGAGGTGATGGTGATGCCGCGTTCCTGCTCCTGCTCCATCCAGTCCATGACCGCGGTGCCCTCATGCACCTCCCCGATCTTGTAGGTGCGGCCGGTGTAATAAAGAATCCGCTCGGTGGTGGTGGTTTTGCCGGCATCGATGTGGGCCATGATGCCGATGTTGCGCATCTTCTCGAGGGCTACGGTGCGTGGCATAAGAACTTCCTACCAGCGGTAATGCGCGAAAGCGCGGTTGGCTTCCGCCATTCGATGGACGTCATCCTTCTTTTTAATCGCGCCGCCCCGCAGGTTGGCCGCGTCGTTCAGTTCGTTGGCCAGCTTTTCCGGCATCCCCTTTTCCGGACGCAACCGGGCGTTGCTCAGAATCCAGCGGATCGCCAGCGATGTGCTGCGGTTCTTGGGCACCTCCACCGGAACCTGATAGTTGGCGCCGCCCACCCGCCGGGTCTTCACCTCCAGCAGCGGCTTGCAGTTTTCGATCGCCTTCTTGAACAGCTTCAGCGGATCGTCCTGCGTGCGCTCCCGGATGCGGTCCATCGCCTGATAAAAAATCCGCTGCGAGATCGACTTCTTGCCGTCCCACATCATCGAGTTGACGAACTTTTCCGCCAGCGTCGAGTTGTACACCGGATCCGGCAGAATTTCGCGCGTTTCAGGTCTGCGTCTGCGAGGCATAAATTACTTTCCCGCCGGCCCTTTCGGCCGCTTGGCTCCGTACTTGGAACGCCCCTGCTGCCGCCCGGCGACCCCGGCCGTGTCCAGCGTTCCGCGAACGATGTGATAGCGCACACCCGGCAGATCCTTGACGCGCCCGCCGCGGATCAGCACAATTGAGTGCTCCTGCAAATTGTGCCCGACTCCGGGAATATAGCAGGTCACTTCCAGCCCGTTGGTCAAACGCACGCGGGCGATTTTCCGCAGCGCCGAATTCGGCTTCTTCGGCGTGGTGGTCTTGACCTGTGTGCAAACCCCGCGCCGCTGCGGGCAGCCTTGCAGCGCCGGACTGGCGGTCTTGAAGCGCGTGGGGCGGCGGCCCTTACGCACAAGCTGGTTGAACGTCGGCACGAACTTCCTCTCTCGAAAAACTCGGTTGAATCCACCTGGGCGCGGGCGCGCTGGCCACCAGCCGCGCCACGAACCAAAACTTGCGAAGGTGAAAGGCTTCGGACTAGCCCATGCCCTTCCGGCGTCAAATCCGGCAAGAGTATCGGGGCCGGCCCCCGGCCGGACCGTCAAAACAAGACGGCGGTAGCGCAGGAGCAGAAGATCACTCGCTAACTCTACCGAGAATAGCGAAACTTTAAAATCTTGTCAAATCCCGCCAGAGCTTGCGGGGCTAAGCGTAGCCGAGGCGTAAATTTGATCGAAAAAATCCCCCGGCTGTAATAGAATTGGATCATGGCGCGGCGGCTTGTCCTGTTCGGCTTTGCGGCGATGCTGCTTATCCCCGGCGCTCAGGGCAAGGAGCAGCAGGATCTACGGGAACGGGTCCGCGACGGCGTCGAGCGCACCGGTAAAGATCTTCAGGCCGTCGTCCATCCCGAGAAACTGACCCCGGCCGAGCGCGAGCGCCTGGATGCTGCGCTCAAGGATCTGCGCGAGGTGCGGGAAGCCGTCGGCGGAACCGATTGGCAAGCCAAGCGCGACGTGCTGGAGCGAGCCGTCGAAAACATCGATTACCTCAATAAAAACGCGCCGATCGAGGACGGTGACAAGCAGACGCTCGGCATCGACTTGTTTACCCTGCGTTCAATTCTCGATTCCTGGAAAAAACCGTAGCCTGATTATTTCTTCAGGCCCGGCAGGCCGCCGAGCGACGGCGCCAGCCGCACCGCCCGCAGGATCGATTCCGCCACCGCCTCGGCGGCAGCCACGCCCAAGGCGTCGACCGCCATCTTCCGCTCCCCCAGCGACAGCGCGATGACGAGATCGCCGTCGGACATGGTGTTGACGGGATCGATGGTCCGCGCCATTCCCAGACCGGCCAGTTGAGCGAGTTTGGTGGCCTCCACTTTGCTGAGCGCGGCGTTGGTGGCAACCACCACCAGCGAAGTATTCTGCGGCGCCGGCCGGGGGCGCGGGGCGGACTTCATCAGCGCCGCCGCGCCGGCGAACTCCATGCTGTCCGGCGATTTCCTGGCTCCCGCCACGATTTCTCCGGTCTTCGGATCGCGCACGTCGCCCAAAGCGTTCACCGCCGCCAGCGCCGAAACCTTGACGCCGCCGTTCAGTTCCACCGTAAACGAACCGATCCCGGATTTCATGGCGTTCTTCATTCCCAGAATTTTTCCGACCGTCGCGCCGGTTCCCGCGCCGACGGCGCCTTCGGCAACCGGGCCCGCGGTGGCTGCGGCGCACGCCGATTCGCCCATTTCCCGGGTTGGCCGCACGCCGGCTTTGCCCATGCCGAAATCGAACAAAATGGCGGCGGGAACGATGGGAATACGCGCATTTCCAAACTTAAATCCGACTCCTTTGTGTTCCAGAAACCGCCGCACCCCGCTCGCCGCTTCCAGGCCGAAGGCGCTGCGCCCGGCCAGCGACACGGCGTGAATGCGATCGGTAACGTGAAGCGGATTCAGCACATCCCATTCCTCGGTGCCGGTGGCCGAGCCCCGGATATCGCCGCCGGCGACCGCGCCCGCCTCGCACAGCACCACCGTGCAGCCGGTCAATCCGTCATAATCGGTAACGTGACCTACCAGGATTCCCTCAATATCGGTCAGGCCTTTCACGGTAATCACATGGTAGCATCGTCATCATCGGGGGACCTCGATTGCTCGACTTCTTAAAGCCGCCAGTCGCCTCCTTTCAAGATTTTGTGGTAATGAGCGGCAGAGCGATGCGGAACGTGTTCCGCAGCCCGCATTACGGAGACGACATCCTGATCCAGATGGATGTGATCGGTTTCGGCTCACTGCTGATCGTGATGCTGATCGGCTTGTTCAGCGGACTGATCATGGGCCAGCAGATGGCGCGCGCCTTGCGCACCTACGGCGCCATCGGCCAGATCGGCTACGTCGTTTCCGTGGCCCTCATCCGCGAACTGGGTCCGGTGCTGGTCGCCCTGCTGGTGGCGGGAAGAAACGCCAGCGGGATCGCCAGCGAGCTGGGATCGATGAAAGTCACCGAGCAGATCGACGCCATGCGCGCCCTGGGAACCGATCCCATTCAAAAATTAGTAACGCCGCGCCTGATCGCCACCGCCGTGACGCTGCCGCTTCTGACCATCATCGCCGACTTTCTGGGGCTGGTGGGCGGATACATCATCGCGCATTTCCAGTTCGCGGTTCCCTTTTCGCAGTACTGGGTGCCGGCCTATCAGAATCTGGCGTACGCCGATGTCGCCGAGGGAACCGTCAAGCCCTTCGCCTTCGCCATCATCATCGCGCTGGTCGGATGCTTTTACGGGATGCGGACCACCGGCGGCACGGAGGGCGTCGGCCGGGCCACCACCCGAGCCGTGGTGGTCAGCTCCATCTGGATTTTCGTGACCACTTACTTCATCGGCGCGATCTTCATCAACATGCGATGAGCGAACCGGAGATTCTGCGCTTTGAGAACGTGAGTTTGAGGTTCGAGGACACGCCGGCGCTCGACCAGGTCTCCTTTCGCATGATCCCGGGCGAGACGGTCATCATTTACGGCGCGGCCGGCAGCGGCAAAACGACACTGCTCAAAACCGCGCTGGGACTGCTGAAGCCGGATTCCGGCCGCATATACGTCTTCGGCGAAGATGTCACCAACTTCACCGAGCCGCAGTGGTTCCCGCTACGGGCGCGCATGGGCATTCTGTTTCAGGAAGGCGGGCTGTTCGATTCCATGACCATCGCCGAAAACGTCGCCTATCCGCTGCTCAATTCGGTGGCCGCACGCGCCTCCAACCAACGGGGCGAAGTGGAGGAAAAGGTGCGCCAGGCTCTCCGCTTTGTGGATCTGGAGCAGACGCTCGACAAATTTCCAAGCGAGCTTTCCGGCGGCATGCGGCGCCGCGTGGGAATCGCGCGCGCCATCGTCACCGAGCCGCGGCTGGTGCTGTACGACTCGCCCACCGCGGGCCTCGATCCGATTACCGCGTACACCATCATCAGCCTGATCCTGAAAGAGCGCGATACGCTCAACGCCTCCGCCCTGCTGGTAACGCATCGTTTTCAGGACGGCCACCTGATGGCCAAATTTCGCTACAATCCGAGCAGTGGGCAGATTGAGGCGGCCTCGCAAAACGGGGGCAATGCGGCGCGGACCAGGTTCTTCGTCATGAATCAAGGGCGCCTTGTTTTTGAGGGCAGTCTGGCTGAACTGGCGGCCGCCAAAGATCCCTACGTGAAAAAATTCGCGAAATGAACCGTTAACGGATGCCGCAGCGAACCAGAGCCAAATGGGCGGAGTTGCGCGTGGGCCTGATGGCCATCGCCGCTCTTACCCTGCTCGGATATCTCATCTTTCTGCTCACCGGCTCCGGCGGGTTCTGGGAGAGCACCTCCAAGGTCTACACCTACCTGGGCGATTCGGGCGATCTTGCGGCGGGCGCCCCGGTGCGGCTGAACGGCATCATCGTAGGCAAGGTCAGCAACGTCGCGCTCTCCGGCTCCGACAATCCCCAGCGGGTGATTCAGGTCGAGTTGGAGATCAACACGAAGTTCCTCAAGGATATTCCCGTCGACTCGCAGGCGCAGATCGCGCAGGGCAATCTGCTCGGCACCAAATACATCAACATCACCATGGGCCGCAGCCGGCAAACCATCAAGCCGGGCGCGGAGCTGGCCAGCACCAACGTCGCCGAGTTCGAAGACGTTGTGCGGCAGAGCTATTCCGCGGTCGCCGCGCTGCAAGGGATTCTCACCAGAGTGGATCAGTTGCTCAACGAGGTGCAGTCCGGGCAGGGGACCATCGGCAAATTTCTGGTCGACCCGACGCTCTACGACAAGGCCGTGGGCGTGGTGAACGAAGGACAGAAGTTGATCAGCGCACTCAATTCCAATCGGGGCACGATTCCGAAGCTGATCAACGACGATACGCTCTACAACGATCTGCGCGGCACGCTGGCGCGCGTCAATACGCTGATGGATGGGATCGAGCAGGGGCAGGGCACGGTGGGCAGGCTGATGAAGGATCCGGCCGTGTATGACGAGGCGCGCGGCGCCATCGGCGATCTGCGCAAGGCGATCGCGGGGGTCCAGCGGACCATCGACGCCATCAATTCAGGCAAGGGAACCATCGGGGCGCTGGTGAACAACGGCGATCTGCATGATGAACTGAGCGCGTCCTTGCAGCGGATGAACACGCTGCTCGATAAGATCAACAGCGGCCAGGGCACCATCGGGCTGCTGCTGAACGATCCCTCGCTTTATCAATCGCTCAACGGCGCCACCGACGAGCTGCACGGGCTGCTTCAGGATTTCCGCGCCAACCCGAAAAAATTCCTGCATATTAAATTGGGATTGTTCTAGTGTCCCGGTCGAGGAGCGAAGCTAGGGCTGCATTTCCATGCGTAAACTGGTGGTGAACGCCGACGACTTCGGCTTCACGAGCGACGTGAACGAAGGCATCGTCGAGGCGCACCGCCGGGGCATTCTCACCGCGGCCACGATCATGGCCACCGGGGCCGCTTTCGACGGCGCGGTGCGGCTGGCCAAGGAAAATCCCACGCTCGATATCGGCTGCCACCTGGTGCTGGTGGGATCGCCGGGGCTGCCGGATTCGATCGCCGGGCTGGTGCTGTCCCTGGGCCGGATCGGGATTTACCAGGAACTCTCCGCGCAGGTCCGCAAGATCATCGGCGCGGGCCTGCGGCCCACGCATCTGGACACCCACAAACACACGCATCTGCTTCCGCCGGTGCTGGACGCGGTGGCGCGCATCTCACAGGAATATTCGATCCCCTGGGTGCGCCGGCCGTTCGACTTTCCGCTACAGGCGGGCGGCATCGGATGGAAGCGGCGCGCCGTGAGCCGGGCGCTGGGCGGAGCCCGCGCGCGATTCGCCCGCGTGCTGGCGCGGCGCGGCTGCCGGTCCACCGATCACTTCGCGGGGTTTCAAATGACCGGCAACTATAATGCAGCGGAGCTCGCGGCCCTGATCCGCGCGCTGCCGCAAGGCGTGACGGAGTTTATGTGCCACCCCGGATTCTGCACCGCCGAGTTGCGCGCGGCCCGCACCCGGCTCAAGGAAAGCCGCGAGCGGGAGCTGCGGGCGCTGACCTCGCCCGAGGTTCGCGCCGCTCTGGCTGAAGCAGGCGTGGAGCTGGCCAGCTATCGCGAGCTTTGATCGGCGTGAATCCCCTCCAGGGCCTGCGCGATCACGGTATCGATGACGCGGTCCGGATCGATCCAGGGGAAGCGCGGCTTGGCGATCAGCAGAGAAGTGATCCCGTGAATTGTCGCCCACAAGGCCCGCGCGCTGGCCTCCAGATCGCTCACCTGAATCCGCCCCTGCCGCTGGCATTCCCGGAGCACCCCGCGCAAATGATCGAATGCCTTCTCCCCGGCGGCGTGGGCGCGCGGGCAGCGCTCGGGATCGTCGAACGGCTGCGGCATCATGAAGGAGATCTGATAGGAGTTCGGATGCTTCCGTCCGAATTCAATATAAGCGCGAAGACCCGCGCGCAGCCGTTCCACCGGATCGGCAATCGTCTGATCCAATTCGGCTTGCTTGCGGATCAGGCGGGCCAGCGTTTCCTCGCACAGGCAGTCGAGCAGATCGGCTTTATCCTGAAAATAAAGATAGATGGTGGTCGGCGAGTACTCGATCTTCTCGGCGATCTTGCGCATGGAGACGTTCTCGAAGCCCTCGCGCACGAACAGGTCGCGAGCCGCCTCAAGAATCTCCTGGCGAAGTTCCTTTTTCTCGCGGAGTCGACGTTCCTGCACGCCCATGGATCACGCGCCAACTCTAGCGTAGCCTAACCGGCTTGCCAAGGGCCAGTCCGGTCTTGTGCCGCTGCCAAATTGGCATGGACCGCGAGCCCGCATTATTTCTGCACCGTCTCCACCTCCACATGCACGTTGTAGGTGTAGGTGACCGCATGGATGTTGATCAACCGCGCGCCTGACTCAGCGGAAACGCGCGAGTCGCAGCCGTTGGGACGGGAGTGATCGTCGGCGCGGCCGAAGGTGCGGAACGCGGCCGCCGCCAGCGTCCTCTGATACCAGTCAATCACCGTGGCGCAGGTATCGTTGGTCGGAAATTGAAAACGGATGATGGTTCCGTTCGAGGACTGCTGGACACCCGACAGCTCCGGAGTTGCACCCGGATAGATCGGGGCCCAATCGGGAATACGCGGCTGCGCGCGTCCGGTGAGCGTCTCTGGAGCGGCGCCGTGATTCCGCTCCACCGCGTTGAGGTGGATGATATTCATCACCTTCTCCGTGTCGCCTTGCGGGAGAGCGCGCTGGTACCAATTCACCCTGAGCGTGCGATGGCGATCGGGGGAATCCGCCGACACCTGCCCCGCGTTTCCGTTTGCCGCATCCGGCGAATTGTCGTCGTAGTCGCAGGCCCTTGAAGTCTGGACATCCCGGCCGCCATAAAGAAAACCAAGGCTGCGGAGCGTGTCCAGATACCAGAAGATGGCGGTGTTGCACGAGGCTTTGGTGGAGTAATCGGCGGCGTAGTAAATCTCCGAAGGCGTGCGCGTGATGGTCACGTCAGAAGCGAGAATGCTGCCCGGATAGATCGGCACCCAATCGGGCATTTTCGTCTTTACGGAGGCGGGCTTTTCCGGCTCGACCGTGGGCGCATCGCCGCCAAGCGTATCGGAGCCGCGGTGCAGCGCGGCATAAAGGATCGCCAGAACCGCGGCGGCGCCAATGAGGAGCAGCGGCCCATTGCGTTTCCCCCGGCCAATCGGCGCCGCCGGCGGGGGTGGAGGGGGGTACGGCATGAGGCCAATATATCCGAATCCAGAGCAGGAGATGGACGCCGGCTGCCGGAAAGATTAGCCGGCCTTTCGCGGGCGCAGCCCTTCGAGCAGCAGGCCGGCGATCTGGCGGCCGTGATCGTAGGCTTCTTCATATACGGCGCGGCGCTCCTCGCGCGTGAAGCCGTAGCCGAGGCGGTAGAGGCGCTCCAGGGACAGGCCCGCGGCGTAGGTCCCGGCGTAGGCAATGGCCGCCTTGGGGATGAGGCCGCCGCCGAAGGGGATTTTGCCCACCAGCTCCCGGGCCAGCGCGCGCCATCCGAAAGCCCCGGCGACCAGGGAGGCGATCTCCGACTTCTGCTCGCGGAAACCGACGTCGCGGTCGCTTGCCGCGGCCAGATGAAACGCCATGCGGATCTGATTCATGGTGAGGAACGCCGCGTCCGAGCCGAATTCGCCGACCGCCCAGCCGATGGAGAGGAAACTCGGAAGCACGTCGGGCAGGGCGGTGGCCAGGCAAAACAGCGCGTTCTCCTTGGCGATGGCGCGGATGATCTGATGGGAGGCCTGCTTGCGGAACGGATAAAAATTGCGGGCCAGCGGAAGCGCCAGATCCTGGCGCGCGCGGAGAATGCGGCGCACGCAGGCATCGGGGGACTCGGGATCGAAAGAAAAGGCTTCGCGCGGGCGCAGCAGCGAGGATTCATAGATTTGCACCGGGCATCCGGAGGCGCCGCCGCGCACCAGCAGGCGGACCGCGCGGGCGCGCCGCTCGGCGGAAAAATGGGGCGGCGCGAAGTAGGTTTCCATCCGCCCCAGCGACTCCTCGGAAGCCGCAACCAGGCCGATGCAGACCGGCTGCCGCGCCCGCTCGCGGATCTCGGCCGGATTCAGCGTCGACAGCGCGCGCTTGACTTCGCGGAGCACGGTTAAGGCCATGGCGAAACGGGTGCGCGAAACATCACCCGCGGTTCCTTCCTCCATTCTAGCGCCACGCCGAAGCGTTCCGCCTCGATCCGCGGCGAAAAGTATCGCAGAACGGCCTCGTTTGCCGGATGCCAGGCCAGAGCCGGCGCGACCAGCAGGAGCTTCGGCGGGCGCCGGGAAAGCGCCAGACCCGGAAAATAGCCGCGGTCGGGGAAGTCGCCGCGGTCCAGGTGCCAGGCCACCCGCATCCAATAGTCGAGCGCTTGCAGCGGCAGGTGAATGTTTTCATCGGCCTTGATTTCGATGATGGCCAGGCGGCCGTGGCGGTCGGCGGCCAGCAGATCGAACACGCTGCGGCTGCCCGCGGCGAACTGCGGCAGTTGGGAGTAGACCGGAGCAGGCAGCAGATCGGCGTCGAACCGCTGGAGATGGGCGCGCACCTGCGACTCCAGCCAGGACTCCGGCTGGCGGAGATACAGGGGGTTCAAACGATCGGCCGCGTCGGGATGGCGCATGCGGGCCAGCCCGGCGGCCAGACGCGCGACTTCCTCGATCGATGCGGCGCGCTCCCTATGATCGATGCCGCAGAAAATTTCGCGCCCGGTGACGCGGGCGAATTCCAGGCCGCGGACGGCGAGATGGATCGAGCCGTCCGGGCGATCGCGGAACTCGACGCCGCCGATCGCGGCGATCAATTCCAGCCCGCGCGGGACGGCGGCGCGCCGGAGCGGCTCGATCCGGGTGTCGAAATTGGTGTAGTCGGCCGGATCGACGGCGTCCTCCTCGCCTTGATGATGGACAAAGACGAGGAAGCGCGCGGCGTCCGGGTTGAGATGGCGGACGCGGTGGCAGGTGACCGCCTGCGCCGCGGCAGGGACAAAAATCGCCAGGCCCTCCACGCGATGTTTAAGGTCGCGGCGGCGGAGGTAATCGAGCCAGATCAGGCCGAAGCTAAGCGCGCCCTCGGGGGCGGGCGCATCCTCGGCGGCGCCGATGGCGGCCAGGGCGGAGCCTCCGCGGCGCAGCAGGGCGCGCGGATAGCTGGGAGAGAGGCTGTGCTGGAGATCGGCTTCGGTGGACAGCTCCACGATGCGCCAGCCCGGGAAGTGGCGGTGGAGGGAGCGGCGGAACAGCTCGCGGTACTTCAGGCGCGCGCCGCGGCGGGCGGCGTCCTGATTGGCGGGATCTTCCAGATCGAGCAGCGTGAGGCGGCCGGGCTTAACGCCGAAGCGCTCCACTTCAAGCTCCAGGCGGCCGCGCTTTTCCAGATGAATGGCGCGCACGCGGCGGACCAGGTTCTTCTTTTCATTCCAGCACTCCAGCGTCACGATGCCGCCGCGCGTGGTGAGCAGAAACGAATCGGGCGCGACGGCCATGGGATCGTCGCCGGGCTCAAACAACACCGGCCGCCGGCTCGACTGGAGAAATTTTTCGACCGCTTCGGCGATCCGCACCTGAGGATAGAGTGCGGGCCGGAGAAATTTTTCTCACCCGGCCGGAAGGGCGGGACGGCTCCTGCCTGGAATTTCAGCTCCGCGCCCGGACGGCGGGGTCAAAGCCGCCGGAGGGTGGGGCTTGCGCGGCGCGCTTGGATCTCACCGCCTCCAGGTACTCCGACAGCTTGAGCGGCAAGCGCGCGCCCTTTTCCATGTGCCGCTGCACGGCCTTTTGATAGCGGCGCAGGGTTTCACGCTTGGAGGATTCGCGCAGGCTACAGCTTTCAATATCCAGGAGCAACTCGATCTCCCACGGCCGGAAGGTGTTGCGGTGCATGTTGCCGCGAAGCAGCTCCTGGATCAGGCGGTTGAACTGCGCCAAAACCGCTTCGCTGTCTGGCAACGAATCGTGCATAGGTTTGGAACCGGGACGCTCCACGCATATCTATCGTCCCAATCGCTTCGAATCTTAGCATATTCAGTTGAGGCGGGCGAGCCACTGGTGAATGGCGGCGAGCTGGCGGCGGATTTCCTCCTGATCGGCGGCCTCCGGCTCCAGCGACAGATATTTTTCCAGATCCCGGCGGGCCTCCTGGTAGCGGCGCAGCTCCACCAGCAGCATGCCGCGGAGTTTGTGCAGGCCGGCGATGCCCGGCGTGCCGACGCCGCCGCCGAGCAGCAGCAGATCCAGCGTCGCCACCGCCCGCGTCCAATCGCTCCGCCGCATGTATCCGCGGTGCAGATTCTGGATCATGCGGCGCACGATGTCGCGCTTGGAAACGCGCTGCAACAGCGCCGGATCGGCCACCCGCGAGCCGGCCAGCATGAAGCATTCCCGCGCGGTTACGGTGCGGCCCCCGTGGAACGGATCGATATAGGCGGCGTAGTTGCCGTCGTCGAACTCGATGACGAAGTGGCGCGGCAGGCCGATGCCGAAGACAGGCATGCGGAGCCGCCGGGCGATTTCCATGTACATTACCGAGAGCGTGACCGGAATGCCTTTGCGCCGCTCCAGCACCTGATTGAGGCAACTGTTCAGCGGATCGTAATAATCCTCTTCATTGCCGTGAAAGCCGAGCTCGTCGAACAGATAGCGCTGCGCGGTTTCGACAAAGTCGCGGCCGTCGTTGAAATTTCGCAGCCGGTCGCCCAGCCGGGAGGCGAGTTCGTTCAGGCGGTCCATGGCGGGCTGCGCATCCAGATCCGGAAACTGGATGCGGGCCAGATCGAGCGCGGCCAGATCGAGGCGAATCTCGGTTCCGTTCGCTTCGGCCAGAATCTGCCGTAAATACTCCACCATTCCTATTGTGGCGGATTCCCGGCGGGGCCGGCCAATACCGTCGCCGCTGGCGCGGTTGAGTTTCCCGGGCCGTCCGCGGCGGCCTGCGCGTTACTTCTTCATCCAATCGCGACGGGGCGGGGAAAAAACCTCGAACGCGATGGCGTCTTCCAGCGCTTCGGCGGAATGGGGCACGTGCGCGGGAATATGCAGCGATTCGCCGGTATTGAGAATGATTTCCTTGCCCTCGAGCAGAAAACGCACGCGCCCGGCGTGGACCGTGGTGATCTGCTCATTGGCGTGGCTGTGTTCGGGCACCGCGCCGCCCTTGCGCATCTCGAAGCGGGCGAGCGTCATGGTTTCCGAGTGGATCGCCTGGCGCGCCAGCAGCGGGCTGAGCTGCTCCTTTTCGACGGTCTCCCAGCGGTATTGTTTCATGGCGGAATCCTCGCTTCAGCAAGCCATCCCTAAGTACTTTAACCCGGCGCGGGCGATCCGCGCGCGATCGAGAACCAGGCGGCCGTCCAGCACAATTTTGTTGCGCATCGATCCGGCCAGCGCGTCCCAATCAAGCTCCCGGTACTGCGGCCATTCGGTGACCAGAACGACGGCGTCGGCGTCCCGCGCGACCTCTTCGGCCGATTCGCAGCAAACCACCTTCAGCTCCGGATGCTCGGCGCGGAAGCGATCCATGGCCACCGGGTCGTGAGCCTTGACGCGCGCGCCGCGCTCGATCAGCTTGCAGGCGATTTCGATGGCGGGAGCTTCGCGGAGATCGTCGGTGTTGGGTTTGAAGGCCAGGCCCAGCAGGCCGATGGTCCGGCCCTTGAGGATGCGCAATTCCCCCAGCAGCTTGTCGATCACGCGTTCACGCTGGCGGCGGTTCACCTCGCGCGCGGCGCTGACGATGGGCATCTCCAGGCCATATTCCTCCGCCGTCGACAGCAGCGCGGCCGTATCCTTTCCAAAGCACGACCCGCCCCAGCCGATGCCCGATTGCAGGAATCGCGTGCCGATGCGCGCGTCCAGCCCGATGCCCTTGGCGATCTGCGCGATGTCGGCGCCGACCTTTTCGGAAAGCAGGCCGATTTCATTGATGTAGCTGATCTTCAGCGCCAGAAACGCATTGGCCGCGTACTTGATCAGTTCGGCCGAGGCCAGATCGGTGGAGATGAGCGGGACGGCGCCCAGACCCTCCGGCCGCGGCAGGTAGGGCGGCGCTTGAAAGGTTTGATCCAGAATCGGGCGGTAGAGGGTGTAGAGCACTTCGGCGGTCTGTTCCTCCTCGGTGCCGATCACCACGCGGTCCGGATAAAGACTGTCGTGCAGCGCGCTGCCCTCGCGCAGGAACTCCGGATTGGAGGCGACGGCGAAGCTGGCTCCCGCTTTCTGCCCGTTGCGCGCCTCGAAGGCTTCGCGCACCAGCGAGCCCACCCAGTTGCCGCTGCCGATCGGCACCGTGGATTTGTTCACCACCACCGTGAAGCCCCCGGCCAGATATTCGCCGATGCCGCGCGCAGCCGCCTGCAGATACCGCAGATCGGGCGCGCCGTTGGCGCCGGGAGGCGTCCCGACGGCGATGAACACGACCTGCGCGCCAGGGATGGCCTGATCGTACCGCGTGGTGAACTTCAGATTGCAGCGCGCCTGCTCGATGAGTTCAGCCAGGTGGGGTTCATAAAAGGGAACTTCCCCGGAGGCGAGCATCGCGATTTTCTTTTCGTCCGCGTCGGCGCAGGTGACCTTGTGGCCGAGGAAGGCCAGGCAAACTCCCGTCGTCAAACCGACGTAGCCCGTCCCCAGAATGGAAACATTCACGTTTCTTATCTTACGACAGGCAGCACCGGCGACAATACGAAGCGCAGCCGCGAATGCGCCTGCCGGAGCGCCTGTTCGGCCTCCCGCGGAGTGGAGGCGCGCGCGAAGATAAATCCGGGATAGCTGGCGCCTTCCGGCAGCGGAAGCAGATGCTGTCCTTCCTTGGCGGTGATGACGACGTCTTCGATTCCGGCGACGCCGCGCGCGGCCTCGATCCCCTCGGCGCGAACAAAAACTCCCTCGCCCGGAACCGGGATCATCATCACGCCGTGCGCGCCTCCGGCGAGCCTGCACCGCCACACGTCCTCTCCGGCGGCGTGCAGCAGGATGGCCTGTTCCAGAGTGACGCCGTTTTCAAAGCGAATCGCGCGGGCGCACAAGCCGCCGATGGGACGCGCGGCCATCTCCAACATCCACACGCCGCGATCGTTGACGCGCATCTCGGCATGGACCGGCCCATCGGTGAGCCCGAGCGCGGCGGCGGCGCGGCCCGCGGCATCGAAGATCGCGTCCTGAATCCGCGGGCTCTCGCGCGAGGGGGTCACGTAGATGGTTTCCTCAAAAAATGGGCCGTCGAGAGGGTCCGGTTTGTCGAACAGCGCGAAGACTTTCAGGCGTCCGGCGGTGAGAATGCCTTCGAGCGCGAATTCGCGGCCGGGAATGAACTCCTCGACCAGGATGGATTTTTCATTTTCGCGCCCGGCGATCTTGCGGATCCGCTCGCGCGCGGCGAGAAATTCGGCGATGTTGCCGGCTCGGATCACGCCGCGACTGGCCGAGAGCGCCAGCGGCTTGAGGACGCACGGAAATTGCCGGGGAGGCTCGTCCAGGTGAAATTCGGGCACGGGGAGATTCGCGGCTTGCAGGCGCCGGCGGAAGAGAAGCTTGTTTCCGGCGGCCGCCACCGCGCCGGGCGGGCTGAATCGCAAGCCGATCGCCTGCGCGATTTCCGACGCGGCCCGCGCCGGCCGGTCCCCCACGGCGGCGATCCCATGGAACGGCCCGCGCCGGCGGATTTCTTCGAGCGCGGCCAGCGGCTCATCGAAGCGGACGGCAATGGCATCGTCGCCCCAGGGGTCTTCGAGCACGTGGCAGCGGTCGCTCGCCAGAACCACACCCCAGGCCAGCGACCGGGCGGCCTCGGCAAACGCCCGGATCTGATAGCCGGTGGTGGAGGCGACCAGCAGGATCCGCTTCACGAATTAAATAAACGCCATGGTTTTGATGCCGGAAACATCAAAACGTTTCCGGCATCTGACGTTTTTGCACATCACTTTGTCGTCGGCCAGCACCATGTAGCTGGCGAATTTGGCAAAGCGGGCGCGATCGCGCTCGTCGGCCCCGCGCGGGAGCTGGTCCACTTTCTTGCGGACGATCCAGCGCAGTTCGTAGGTTTCCACCGTCCGGCAAAACGGGCAATTCAGCGTCGCCGGCCTGGTGGTGGGCGACTCGCGGTAGAACGCTCTTTCTTCCAGAGGCATGGCGCGGCCCCATCCATCTTACATCGTGCATAAACTGTGGATATGTTCTCGCCGATCTCGCGCCTGCTGGCGGCCTCGCTTGCGCCCTGTTCCGCGTGGGTGGCCTGCGCCGCTCCGGGCGGCTGCCTGGGCAGCGCGGCGGTCACCAGCTTCCGGCTTTCGGTCCGGCCCGGCGGAAACAACAGCCCGGATTGGATTCCGATCCGCGAGGTGAACAATCTCGGCAGCGGGTTCCGCCTGGCGTATCAGCCGATCGAGCTGCCGCCGAACCTGGGCAAGGACGCCAAGCTCGCGCTGGTGATGATCCCCAAGGCACGGGACGGGCAGCTCACGGTGCTGGAGCCGCGGCTGGCGGCAAGCTCCACCGAATGGACCTCGCCTTTTGCCGCAAGCATTGTCCTGGTGGTGTTCGCGCCTCAGGGTCTGGATGAAAAGCGGCTGACCAATCTGGTGACGCGCGACGACAACATGGCGGCGGCGCTGGCCGATTACGCGGATCAGACGGCGGAGCTCGAATCGGCGCTTCAGCTCGCGCGCGAACTGGAGGATCAGGCCGATGAGGACGCCTCCCGGCCGCCGCGCCCGATGACGCCCGCCGATCAGGCCGTGCTGGCGCTGGTGCGCGCGCTGAATCCCGCCGTTTCCAGCTACGATCCGCTGGGACTGGGCCGGCGCGCGGGTCCGGCCACGCTGACCGGCAAGGGAATGGAGGCGTTTTTCGAAAACGCCGGCGGACTTTTTCCCGGCGGCGGCGCCCTGCCGATGGTCAAGCAATGGCTGATGCCCGATACCGAGTTTCGCAGCGTGTACGCGATTCCGGCCGAATCCGACGGCATGACGCTGTGCGCCCAGCTCACGCCGCGCCGGGGAAACACCAAAATCGCCTACATGTGGGCTTACCGCCTGATCAATGCGGCGGCGCCGCCCGCCGCCATCGGAGGCGAAACGCACGTGCCCATCGGCATGCGCGTCGAGGTGCCGCTCAAGCTTGAAAAAGCGGCGGACTGGCGGCTGATCGATCATGTTTACGATTGGACGCTCACCGGCGCGGCGCCCCAGCCGCCGATCCATGTGGCGGTGCGCGGCATCGCGGAGGATCGCGCGCTGCGCATCGATTTGCGGAATTTCCCCGGCGCTCCCGGCGAATATTCGATTGAGGGCCGCTGGGATTGGACGGCGTACAAAGTCGCGGGCGCCTTCGCGGTGCATCGTTTCGACGATTTAAAGCTCGCCCAGTTGACGCCGGAATCGCGCGATAAGCTGATCGCGGGCAGCGGGCCGGTGGACGTCGAGCTGAGCGGCTGCGATTTTTGGTTCATCGAACGCGCGGCGCTGCACCGGCCGGAAAGCGCGCGGCAGATTCCGCTCGATTTGCCGGCGCATCCGGCGCGGAACCTGCGGCTGGAGATCGATACCGATGAATTGCACGTGGGACCTTATTTGCTGGCGCTGGCCCGCATCGACGGCGCCACCGCGGAGATTCCGCTGCGCCTGCTGCCGCCCAATCCGACGCTGGAGCGCGCGCGGGCCCACGTCGGGGATCGCGAGCAGACCGTGACTTTCCGCGGCACCGCGCTCGACCGCTTGCAGTCGCTTTCCTCCGAAGGCGCCGATATCGCGCTGGCGCCGGCGTCCGGTTCGCTGGAGCGCGAAGCGACGGTGCGCCTGCATCCCAATGTAAAACCGGGCGACGCGTTGGCCCTGGCGGCCAAGGTGGACGGGCTTGCCGGACTGCTGAGATTTCCCGGCGCGCTGCAAATCGCCGGCGCGCGGCCGAAAATTCTCGAAGCTAAGGCGTCGCTGCCGGCCGATCCGCCGATCCCCCCGCGGGAGGGCGAAATTCCGGCGGGATCGTGGGCCAGCTTCGCCATCAAGATCGAACCCGCCGCGGCGCAGCCGGTCCTGACGCTGGAATGCGCCGAACCGGCGCGAACCGTGCAGGCGGCCCGGCTGCGCGCCGGGGAAAGACAAAACTCGGCCGAACTGGTTTCCGCCGGCGGCGGCGCGCTCTTCTTATCGCTCGACGCCGGATCGGTGGGCCGTTCCGGATGCACGCTGACCGCCGTCATCGAAACCGAGGCCTTGGGCAAATCGGATCCGTTCACGCTGGGCAAAGTGGTGCGCCTGCCGCGCATCGAAAGCTTCGCGCTCACCGACGAAAGATCGGGCGACGGCTTCATCGGCTCGCTAAAGGGATTCGACCTGGAGACCATCGAAAAAACCGGCTGGGACGCGCGCACGGGCGTCGCCGTGCCGGATCTGCCGCGCCCGCTGGCGGGGGAAGGCGCGCGCCAGTC
Source organism: Terriglobia bacterium (assembly GCA_021324615.1). Classification (GTDB taxonomy): domain Bacteria; phylum Acidobacteriota; class Terriglobia; order Bryobacterales; family Bryobacteraceae; genus Palsa-187. Next base: position 19,117 of record JAJPIT010000056.1, read on the forward strand.
GCTGCGCATCGTGATGCCGTGGCCGGCGCCGAGCCCCAAGGCTCCGCTGTTTATCTTCCTGCGCGGGGAAACCGAGGGAAGAGCCACCAAGGTGACGCAATAAGCATGCGGCCGGCCTGCGCCGCCGGGATTTGAGCCATGCAGCCCGCGGAGTTCGATCGGATCGTCGAGCGGGCCCTGCGCCGCATCCCGGCGCGGTTCCGCAAACGCCTGGAAAACGTCGCCATCGTGGTGGAGCAGGAGCCGCCGCGGCCCGGCCTGCTCGGCTTATATCAGGGCGTGCCGCTGACCGGGCGCAGCGTGAGCGATTCCTTCCGCATGCCCGACAAAATCACCATCTTCCAGGGGCCGCACGAGCGCGCGGCGCGCGATCTCGCCCAGCTCGAGCAAATGGTGGCCGATACCGTCTGGCACGAAATCGCCCACTATTTCGGAATGAATGAGGCTCGCGTGCGCCGCGCCGAGCGGAGGCGCGGCCTCCGATGATCACCTGCGCGATCACCGACCGGCGCCTGCGCGCGCTCTCAAGCGGCGCCGATTGGCTGCAAATCCGCGATAAGGCGCTCCCGGCGCGCGAGCTGCTGGAAGTGGTCAGGACCGCGATGCGTTGCCGGCCGAAGGTGATCGTCAATACCCGCATGGATGTCGCGCTCGCCGCGGGCGCGGCGGGATTGCATCTGCCCGCCGGATCGATTCCGCCCGCGCGCTGGCGGCCCATCGCGCCGCCGGATTTTCTGATCGGCGTCTCCTGCCACAGCGTGGATGAGGTGCGCGCCGCCGAAGCCGAGGGCGCCGATTATGTCTTTTTTGGGCCGGTTTTTGCGCCGCTTTCGAAAGCGTCGCCGCTTCCGCCGCGCGGGCTGGATGCGCTCGCCGAAGCGGCGCGGGCGGTGAGAATTCCGGTGCTCGCCCTCGGCGGGATCACGCGCGACAACGCGGCCGCTTGCGCCGCCGCCGGCGCCGCGGGCATCGCCGGCATCTCCCTTTTCGAGACTTGATAAAATCTGTAACCGTGAGCGGCGCCGCCTTGAAACAGGCGTATTCGAGGGAAGAAGCGCTTCGTCTGGCCGGCATTTCCGAGCGCCAACTGTCCAGTTGGGAGCGCCAAAAGCTGCTCGAACCGGCGGCCCAGTACGGATTCCGCGAGCTGCTGGCGCTGCAAACCCTGGTAAAACTGCGCAGGAGCCGCGTGGCGCCCGCGCAGATCCGCGCCGCACTCGATGCGCTGCGAAAAACACTGCGCGACGTCGGCGATCCGCTGACCCAGCTCAAACTTTTCGCCGATGGCAAGAAGATCCGCGTGGAGATTGACGGCGGGGCGATGGACGCCATGTCCGGCCAGCTTCTGCTGAATTTCGGCGCGAACGATCTCAAGCGCCTGGTGCAGCTTCCGAACAAGGACGGCGCCGCGGTCGAGCGCGACCGGCGCTTTACGGCCGAACGCTGGTTCCAGCGCGGCCTCGATCTGGAGCAGTCCGGCGCGCCGGCCGAGGAGATCATCGAAGCGTACCGCAAGGCGGTGGAGCTCGACGAGAAATCGGCGGGCGCGCTGGTCAATCTCGGCACCATTTACTTCAACGCGCGCCAATTTGCCGAAGCCGAAAGGTATTACCTTCGGGCGCTCGACGCCGACCCGGACTACGCGCTGGCGCACTTCGATCTGGCGAATCTGTACGACGAGCGCGGCGACCGCAGCCGGGCGCTGAAGCATTACGAAGCCGCGCTGCGCATTGCGCCGAACTACGCCGACGCGCACTACAACATCGCGCTGCTGTATCAGGGACAGAACCAGCCGATGAAGGCCGTCCGCCACTGGACCGCTTATTTAAAGCTCGATCCGTCCAGCCACTGGTCGGCGATCGCCCGGCGCGAGCTGGCCAAACTGCGGCAGGCGGCCGTGGTCCAGGGCAGTGGCAAATAGCCGCAACCCGATAAAATAAAAACCGAGGATGCTTCTTGAATAGAATTGCTCTGGCCTTTCGCAGTTTTTTTTCGATCCTGTTCCGGGGCTCGCTGGCCGCCGATATCGCCCAGGCTTTTGGATACGTCAAAGCCGCGCCGGTTCGGGTCGCGCCCGCACCGCGGCAGCCCGGTCCGGCTGAGGGCGCGGTGCAGATACTGGCCATTTTGCAGCGCGACTCGCGCCTGATCGATTTTCTGATGGAGGATATCTCCGGCTACTCCGACGAACAGGTCGGAGCCGCCGTGCGCGACGTGCAGCAGCAGGCCCGCAAATCGCTGGAGCGCTATCTGCAACTGACTCCGGTGATCGACGGCGTGGAAGGAACCTACATCAAGGCCGACACCGCGGACGTGAAGCTGATCGGCAACGTTCCGGCCAACGGCAAGGCTCCCGGCGGCCTGTTGCGCCACAAGGGATGGCGCGCGGCGAAGGTGGATCTGCCCGCCACGCCGGAAGGCAACCTGCTCGCGCCGGCGGAGATCGAAGTCGAGTGAACCTGGGAATCGATCTCGGCACCACCAACTCCGCGCTGGCGTATATCGACCCCCAGGAGGCGGCCGGGGCCGATTATCCCACCATCCGGGTCCTCGAAATCCCGCAGTACGTCGCGCCGGGGCGCATCGAACCGCGCCGCACGCTGCCGTCGTTCCTGTATCTGGGCGATCAGGAGTATGTGGGGGTCTTCGCGCGCGAGCAGGGCGCGCTGGTTCCCACCAAAAGCGTCCATTCGGCCAAGAGCTGGCTGTCCAATCCCGAGGCCGACCGCACGGCGAAGATCCTGCCCTGGGACGCGCAGGAGGGCGGGCGCGTTCTGTCGCCGGTCGAGGTTTCGACGCGCATTCTGAACCATCTGGCCGAGGCTTGGACCGCACAGCATCACTCGCCCATCGCCGCGCACCATGTTGTGCTGACGGTCCCGGCCAGCTTCGATGAAGAGGCGCGCGAGCTGACGGTGATGGCCGCGCGCGAGGCGGGAATCGAAAATCTCACTCTGCTTGAAGAGCCGGCCGCCGCGTTTTATTCCTGGATCGCCAACGATCTGGCGCGATCGCGGAAAAATCTGTTCGACGGACAGACCGTGCTGGTCTGCGACGTCGGCGGCGGCACCAGCGATTTCACCCTGATCCGCGTCTCGCGCGAAAACGACCGCATCGATTTCACGCGCACCGCGGTCGGCAAGCATCTGCTGCTGGGCGGCGACAATCTGGATTTGACGCTGGCCTGGCTGGCGGAAGCCAAGCTCGGCAAATCGCTCTCCATCCGCCAGCGCAGCGGGCTGCGGCGGCAGTGCGCCTCGGCCAAGGAGCGGCTTCTTTCCGATCCCCATCTGAAAAGCGTCGAAGTCACCGTGCTCGGCGGCGGATCGGCGCTGGTGGGCGGAACGCTGCGCACGGAGATCCTGCGCCAGGAGGTTCTGGAGCTCGCGCTGGAAGGTTTTCTTCCCGTGTGCGCGCCGGACGACAAACCCAAGGAGGAAGAGAAAAGCGTGTTTCGCGAGCTGGGCCTGCCCTACGTCGCCGATCCCGCGATCACCCGCCACCTCGCCGCGTTTCTTTCAGGCGCCGGCGACGCCAAGCCCGACGCGATTCTCTTCAACGGCGGATTCTTCATCCCCGAAATTCTGCGCCAGCGCGTGGCCGATGTGATGGAGCATTGGTACGGCCATCGGCCGGTGATCTTGGAAAACCGCGATCTGGATCTGGCCGTTTCCGTGGGCGCCGCGTACTACTCCTATGTCCGCGCCACGGGCGCGGGATTGCTGGTGCGCGGCGGGCTGCCCCGATCGTATTTCATCGGCGTGGCCGGCGATTCAGGCGCGCTGCGCACGATGTGCCTGGTTCCGCGCGGCGCCGAGGAAGGCTCCACGGTCGAGCTCGATCCGGGGAATTTGCAACTGATCGCCAACCGGCCGGTGTCGTTTCGCTTGTACAGCTCCCGCCACCGCGACGGGGACCGTCCCGGCGACATCGTCGAGTTTCCGCCGGAGGCGCCCGACGGCGAGCCGCACTTGCACGCGCCCCTCAACGCCGTTCTGCGCTTCGGAAAATCGGGCGAGCGCCGCGTTCCGGTGAAGCTCGGCGCGCGCCTGACCGAGGTCGGCACGCTGGAGATCTGGGCCGATTCGAAGGAAACCGATCATCGCTGGCGGTTGCAGTTCGAACTGCGCAAGGCCGTTACGCAGGCGCCGCCGCGCCCGGCCGCCGTGGTCAGCGAGGAAGCTCTCTCGCAAGCCGAAGCGCTGATTCCCGCAGCTTTCGTTGAAACCAGGATCGAGCCGGCGCAACTGCCCGCGCGGCTCGAACAGGCGCTCGGCCTGGGACGCAACTCCTGGCCGGTGGCGGCGATTCGCAAGCTCGCCGATCGCATGCTGGAGGTCGCCGACGGCCGCAAGCGCAGTCCCGCGCACGAGCTGCGCTGGTTGAATCTGTGCGGCTTCTGCCTGCGTCCCGGCTTCGGTTTCCCCGGCGACGATTTCCGCATCGAGCTGGCGCGCCGCGTCTACGCCGGCGGCCTGCAATTCGCCAATCAGGTGCAGAACGAGATCGAATGGTGGATCTTCTGGGGGCGCGTGGCGGGCGGGTTGAACCGCAACCAGCAGACCGACATTTTTCAGCGTCTTTCCCCCACGCTTCTGCCGCGCTCGCAGAAGCGCCCGCGCGTCAATCCCAGCCTGCTGCGGGAAATGTGGCGCACCGCGGCGAGCCTGGAATTGCTCCCGATTCAAACCAAAACGCAGCTCGGCGATGAGCTGGTGGCGAAAATTAAAAAAGGCGATTTCGTCGAAACCGGCCTGTGGTGCCTGGCGCGCCTCGGCGCGCGCAAGCTTTTCTACGGACCCATCAATCAGGTGGTGCCGGCATCCACGGCGGCGCGCTGGATCGACGCCATCATCAAACTGGAGCACGCCGAAGACGCCGTGGCCGCCCTGGCGCGCCGCACCGGCGACGCCGCGCGGGATCTGCCTCCGGCGGCCCTCGATCTGGTGCGCCGCGCCTTTCCCGGTCTTGATCTGGAAGCCGAACCGCGGGATCCGCTGGCCGCCATGGGCAAGGTGTTCGGCGAGGAGCTTCCGGCCGGCCTCATCCTGGAATCGGACGGCGCCAGCTTGCAGCCCGCGCAGGGTTTATAGCCGGGCTCGGTTGTGAACGAACGGGAGCTGATCGAACGCATCCGCAGCAGCGCCGGCCGCACGCCGCTGGTGCTCGGCATTGGCGACGATTGCGCCATTTTCCGGCCGCGCGCCGGCGAGGATCTTCTGTTCACCACCGATCAGATGATCGAAGGCGCGCACTTCACCCGGTCCCTGCCGGCCGAGGCGGCCGGTGAGCGCGCGCTGGCGCGGAGTTTGAGCGACATCGCCGCGATGGGCGGCGAGCCGCGCTTGTGCACCGTCGCACTCGCGGTCCCCGGAAACCAGGCGCGATGGATCGAGAGGTTTTTCACCGGCCTGTTGCGGCTGGCCAAGCGGACCGGCACCGCGCTCGCCGGCGGCGATCTGGCGCGTTCGGAAAAAATTTATTGCGACGTGATGGTCTGCGGCGCGGTTCCGCGAGGCCAGGCTCTGCGGCGCGACGGCGCGCGTCCCGGCGACGCCATCTTCGTCTCCGGCCGCCTGGGAAAATCCTGGACGCGGCCGATCCGGCCCCGGCTGGCGCTCGGCGTCGCGCTGCGCGGTCGCGCGACGTCGTGCATCGATTTAAGCGACGGCCTGTCGCTCGATCTGCACCGGCTCTGCGCCGCTTCCGGCGCCGCCGCCGAGATCAACCGCGTTCCGGTGGCCCCGCAATCCACCCTTGAGCGCGCGCTCCACGGCGGCGAGGACTACGAGCTGCTCTTCACGCTGCCGCCCCATGGCATGCCGCCGCGCGGGAGCTGGCGCATCGGAACCATCGTGCGCGGCGCGCCCGGCGCGGTGAACTTCCACGGGCGCCCCCTGCCGCCGCGCGGCTACGATCACTTCACCCGGCGCCCCTGAAGCTCCTTCCACCGGCGGTAGAAAAGCGCTAGCGGCAGGCCCATGACGTTGAAGTAATCTCCCTCGATGCGATCGATGAATTTCGACGCCAGCCCCTGGATCGCGTACGCCCCGGCTTTATCCAGCGGCTCGCCGCTGGCGGCATAATCCTCAATTTCGGCGTCGCTCAACGCCGTGAAGTGAACCCGCGTCACCGCGCGATCGGCCAGGGCGCCGCCGGCGTGGCGCAGGCAGATCCCGGTCAGAACCACGTGCGTCCGCCCGGAAAGCAACCGCAGCATCGCCCGCGCCTCCGCGGCGTCCGCCGGCTTTTCCAGCACGCGTCCGCCGGCGGTCACAATGGTATCCGCCCCGAGCACGATCTCATCGCGCTGTTCCCAGGCAGCTTCGGCCTTTTCCCGCGCCAGCCGCATCGCGTACTGTTCCGGCGGCTCGCCGGCGCCGCGCCGTTCTTCCACCGGCCGGGAGCGGACCGTAAACCGGAATCCCGCAATGGTCAACAACTCGCGCCGCCGCGGCGAGGCGGACGCCAGAACCAGTTCAGGCACCTCCGCATCATACAATTCCGCAACCGGCGCGGGCTGCCGCGCCGGTCCTTCCTTGCGGCCGGCAAGATTCGTGGCTTTGCATTCATCCCGCCGGACCTGCCGCGTGCTACAATCGTGCTTTCCCCCGGCACCACCATGGAACGCGCCGGCCGTCTCATCGCCAAACTGAAACTTCCGCCCGAGGTGGCCGATCCCGAATCCCGCGCCCGCGCCGCCTGGAACGTCGCCGCGGGCAAAAAAATCGGCGCGCACACGCTCGCCGCCGCGCTGGTCCGCGATACCCTGGTGGTCGAAGTGGAGGATATCGTCTGGCAGCGCCAGCTCGCCTCGCTCGAGCATTTTTTGCTGCGCAATCTGGCGGACGTCCTGGGCGAGCCTCTGGTCCACAGGATCGATTTCCGCCCGATGCCGCGGCGGCGCGCGCCGCGCCGCGCCGAATCCGCGCGGCCGTCCGGCGAAACCGTGCCGGATCCGGTGCTCGATCTGGTCTACCGGCAGAAGAAACTTCACGCGTGAAACTCACGGAAGAGCAAATCCGCAACGTCGCCGATCTGGCCAACCTGGCGCTCACCGAGGCCGAAATCGTGCGCATGAAGCGCGATCTGGAAGACATTTTGACCTACATCGACAAGCTCAATGAGCTGGACACCTCCGGCGTCGAGCCGATGGCGCAGGTCCTTTTCTCGGCCGGAACGGCAGCCCTTCGCGAGGACCAGGAACGGCCGCCGCTGGGCGCCCGGGCCGCGCTCGAAAACGCGCCCGCCGCCGGCGCCGGATATTTCAAGGTGCCCAAAGTGATCGAGCGATGAACCTCGGCGAACTGTCGGTCGCGTCGATTCGCGCGGATCTGCTGGCCGGAAAATATTCCGCGCGCGAGCTCGCCGTGCAAGCCCTGGCCCACGCGCAGCGGGAAAACCCGAAGACCAACGCCTATCTGACCTTTTCGCCGGAGCGCGCGCTGGCCGCGGCGCAGGAAGTGGACCGCAAGATCGCCGCTGGCGAAGATCCAGGCCCGCTGGCCGGCGTGCCCATCGCGGTCAAGGACGTCATCGTGACGCGGGGCGTGCGCACCACCTGCGGATCCAAGCTGCTGGAGCACTATATTCCTCCCTACGACGCCACCGCGATCGAGCGTATCGAGAAAGCCGGCGGCGTCATTATCGGAAAGACGAACTGCGACGAATTCGCCATGGGATCCTCGAATGAAAACTCGGCCTTCGGCCCGGTGCGCAATCCCGTCGCGCCGGACCGCGTGCCCGGCGGATCGAGCGGCGGATCGGCGGCGGCCGTCGCACAGGGCACCGCCGTGCTCGCGCTCGGCTCCGATACCGGCGGATCCATCCGGCAGCCCGCTTCGTTTTGCGGCATTACCGGCGTCACGCCGACGTACGGGCGCGTTTCGCGGTACGGATTGACGGCCTTCGCCAGCTCCCTCGATCACATCGGCCCGCTGGCGAAATCGGTGCGCGATTGCGCGGCGCTGCTCCAGGTGATCGCCGGCCGCGATGAAATGGACGCCACCAGCGCGTTCGTTCCCGTGCCGGATTATACGGCCGCGCTCGGCGGCGGCATCCGCGGCATGAAAATCGGCCTGCCGCGCGAATTTTTCGAAAATCTGGAAAGCGAAACCGGCGATCTGATCCACGCCGCCGTGGATGTTCTCAAGAAACTCGGCTGCGAACTGCGCGAAATCCGCCTGCCGCACACGCCCTACGCGGTCGCGGCGTACTACATTATCGCCACCGCCGAAGCCAGCTCCAACCTGGCCCGCTATGACGGTGTGCGCTACACCCGGCGCGCCGAATCCGCGCGGACCCTTCCGGAGATGTACCGGCTCACGCGCGATGAAGGATTCGGGGCCGAATGCAAGCGCCGCATCATGCTTGGAACCTACGTGTTGAGCGCCGGCTATTACGACGCCTATTACCTGAAGGCCCAAAAAGTCCGGAGCTTGATCGCGCGCGATTACGCCGAGGCCTTCGAGCAGGTGGACGCCATCGCCGGCCCGGTCTCGCCGTTCCCCGCCTTCCGGCTGGGCGAAAAGGTGGACGACCCGGTGGCCATGTATCTTTCCGATATTTTCACCCTTACCGGCGATCTGGCCGGCGTCCCTTGCATGAGCGTGCCGTGCGGGGCAACCCGCCTCGGTTTGCCGGTCGGACTACAGATTCTCACGCGCCACTTCGACGAAATTTCAATGTTTCGTGTTGCGGACGCTTACCAACGTGCATCTAATTGAGCAAATCAAAGGAGAAAATATGGCGTTTACCGTACCTGCATTGCCTTATGGATTTGACGCGCTGGAGCCGTATATTGACGCGAAAACCATGGAAATTCATCATGACAAGCACCATGGAGCCTATGTGGCGAATCTGAACAAGGCGCTCGAATCCGCGCCGCAGCTTCAGGGCAAGACGCTTGAGGAATTGCTCGCCAACAACTGCGCGATCGTGCCGGAATCGATCCGCACCGCGGTCCGCAACAACGCCGGCGGCCACGCCAATCACACCATGTTCTGGACCATCATGGGCCCGCACAAGGGCGGCAATCCGGTGGGCAATCTGGCCCGCGCCATCCACGGATCCTTCGGGAGTTTCGACGCGTTCAAGGAAAAATTCGCCGCCGCGGCCGCCGGCAGATTCGGATCCGGCTGGGCGTGGCTGGTGAAAAACGGCGACCAGCTCGAAATCACATCGACCGCCAACCAGGACTCGCTGCTGATGGAGGGAAAATTCGCCGTCATCGGCCTCGATGTCTGGGAGCACGCCTATTATCTGAAGTATCAGAACCGGCGTCCCGAGTATATTGCGGCCTGGTGGAACGTGGTCGACTGGGAAGCGGCCGAGAACCGGTTCAACCTGGGCAAGGGCGTGTAGCTCGCCCGCCGGAATTTTTTCCGGCTCCCACGTTCCCGCCGGCCGGTTTGCCCGGGCGGCAATAGCGCCGGGGCTGGCCGAAGGCGTCCGGAGAGATCCTCTATTTCGGCCGGCTCGTTTCGCTGGCCAGCCTGCTGGCCAGCGGACGATCCTGGCCCGCGTATTTGTTCCCCGCCTTCTTGCGGTACGGCACCGCCACCGGCGTGGAAAGCTGCTCAAACGTAAACGAACAGATCCGCATGCCCGGGTACAGCGCCACCGGCATCCGGCCAAGGTTGCTCAACTCCAGTGTCGCCTTGCCGGACCAACCCGGATCGAACAGGCCTGCGGTCCCATGCACGATGATGCCGATTCTTCCCAGACTCGAGCGCCCCTCCAGCCGTCCGAGCACATCGTCGTCCAGCTCCAGCGTCTCTTGCGTGATCGCCAGCGCGAATTCGTGCGGCTGAAGAATGAACGGCTCCTCCGGCGGCACGGTGATGGTCCGCATCAGGTCCTGAATCGCGGTGCGGTCCCGGAGGTCGATAAAGGGATGCCGGCTGTGCTCAAACACGCTGAATTCGTTGCCCAGGCGGAAATCCACCGAGCAGCTTCCGAGCTGCTCCGGGGGCAGCTCCGGCGTGATCCGGATCTTGCCCTGCTCGATGTAACGCCGGATGTCGATGTCGGAAAGAACCATAGTTTTTGAGATTAGCAGTATTGGCGGCATTCGATACGATGGAATCGCATGCCCGTCGATCCCCGCGCAGGCGAGCCCGCCCAGGCCCGCGACCTCGTAAATATCCCGCGGCTGGTCACCGCCTATTTCGCCGAGCGCCCCCAGCGCCCGGTTGTGTTCGGAACCTCCGGACATCGCGGTTCACCGCTGGAGGGCGCCTTTAACGAATGGCACATCCTGGCGATCACCCAGGCCATCTGCGAATATCGCCGGCAAAACGGGGTCGGCGGTCCGCTGTACCTCGGATTCGATACTCACGCTCTATCCGAGGCGGCGTTCGCCAGCGCCCTGGAAGTCCTGGCGGCAAACGAAGTGGAGGTTCGCATCGCGCCCGGCGGCGAGTACACGCCGACGCCCGCCATCTCGCACGCAATCCTGGCGCACAACCGCGGGCGCCAGGCGAATCCCGCCGACGGCATCGTCATCACGCCTTCGCATAATCCGCCGGAGGATGGGGGGTTCAAATACAACCCTCCCCACGGCGGCCCCGCCGATAGCAAGACGACGGGTTTCATCCAATGCCGCGCGAATGAAATTCTCAAATGCGAGCTGGCCGGCGTCCGGCGCGTCCCGTTCGCGCGCGCCCGGAAATCGCCCACCACGAAGGAGCACGATTTTATCGCCCAATACACCGGCGGCCTGCGCGAGGTGATCGACATGGATGCGATCCGCGGCGTGAATTTCGGCGTCGATCCGCTGGGCGGCGCGGGCGTGCATTACTGGGGGCCGATCGCCGAAAAATACGGGCTCAAAATGACTGTGGTCAACGACAGCGTCGATCCGTCGTTCCGCTTCATGACCCTCGATTGGGACGGCCGCATCCGCATGGACCCGTCCTCGCCCTTCGCCATGCGCGCGCTGGTGGCGATGAAGGATAAATTCGACGTGGCCGCCGCCTGCGACACCGATCACGACCGCCACGGGATCGTGACGCGCCGCGGCCTGATGCCGCCCAATCATTATCTGGCGGTGTGCGTCGATTATCTGTATCGCAACCGTCCGGGCTGGAACGCGTCCGCCGCCGCCGGCAAGACCGTCGTTTCCAGCAGCATGATCGACCGTGTCGCCGCCGGACTCGGACGCAAGCTGTTCGAAGTTCCGGTGGGATTTAAATTTTTCGTCGAGGGCCTGCTCTCGGGATCGATTGCGTTCGGCGGCGAGGAAAGCGCCGGCGCGTCATTTCTCGATCGCCGCGGCGCGCCGTGGAGCACGGATAAAGACGGAATCATCGCCGCGCTGCTCGCCGCCGAGATCACCGCGCGCGCGGGCAGGGATCCGGCGGATTATTATGAGTCGCTGTGTGAAAAATACGGCGCGCCGGTTTATGAGCGGATCGATGCTCCGGCGAATGCGGCCGAGCGCGAGGCGCTGGCGAAATTGTCGCCATCCGACATCACGGTGAAAGACCTGGCCGGAGAAAAGATCCAGCGGATCCTCACCCATGCGCCCGGCGATGGAAACCCGATCGGCGGCGTGAAGGTGATTGCGGAAACCGGCTGGTTCGCGGCGCGGCCTTCGGGCACGGAAGATATATATAAAATCTATGCCGAAAGTTTCCGCGGCGCGGATCACCTGAAAGAGATTCAGAGCCAGGCGCGCGACATCGTCGCGAAAATTTTCGGCAGGCGCGCCGGCTAAACCGCGATCCGGCGCAGCCGCAGGCTGTTGAGCACCACCGTGAGCGAACTCGCCGCCATCGCCGCGCTGGCGATCACCGGGTTCAAAAATCCGAGCGCCGCGGCGGGAATCGCGACCACGTTATAGCCGAAGGCCCAGAACAGGTTCTGCCGCATGACCCTCGAAGCCGCGCGCGAGAGCCGGATGGCGCGCGCGATGCCCGCCAGATCCGGCCGCAACAGAGTCACGTCGCCGGCATCGATGGCGATCCCTGTTCCCGAGCCCATCGCGAATCCGGCATCGGCTTGAGCCAGCGCCGGCGCGTCGTTAATTCCATCGCCCGCCATCGCCACCACTCGGCCTTCCGCTTTGAGCCGCTTGATCTCCGTGACCTTTCCCTCCGGCAAGACGCCGGCCACCACGCGCTCGATTCCAACCACGCCCGCCACCGCTTGGGCCGCCTCCGGCCGATCGCCGGTGAGCAAAACGCATTCGAGGCCGAGCTGCCGGAATTCCCGCACCGCTTCTTTCGCTCCCGCGCGGATCGGATCGCTCACTGCAAACTCGCCGGCGGGGGCGCCGTCGATCGAGACCACGATCCCGCCGCTGCCGCCTCCCGCCACACGCACGCGTCTGCCTTCAACCACCGCCTCGACGCCCTGGCCGGCGATGGCCAGAAACTCCGACGGCTCCGGCGCGTCGATGCCGCGCGAGGCGGCGTATTCCAGGATGCTGCGCGCCAGGGGATGCTCGCTGCGCCGTTCCGCTCCGGCCGCCAGGCGCAGCGCGTCCTCGCCGATGCGCGCCTCAACCACGCGCGGCCGGCCCTCCGTCACGGTGCCGGTCTTATCGAGAACCAGGGTATCGATCCGCCGCAGTTTCTCGAGCACCTCGCCGCCCTTGATCAGCAATCCGAGCTTTGCCGCCCGGCCCGTGGCGACCATCACGGCGGCCGGCACGGCCAACCCCATCGCGCAGGGACAGGCGATGATCAGGACCGAAATGGCCGTGGCGGCCGCCTTGGCCGGCGCCGCTCCGGCAAGGATCCATGCGGCGAACGTCGCCAGCGCCAGCAACACCACCGCCGGAACGAAAATGCCGCTGATCCGGTCCGCGAGCCGCTGCGTCGGCGCGCGCGAGGCCTGCGCCTGGCGCATCAACTCGACGATTCGCGCCAGCATGCTCGATTCGCCGAGCGAGGTGGCGCGATAACGAAAGCTGCCGGTGGTGTTCACCGTTCCGCCGATCACGGCATCGCCCGCGCGTTTTTCCACCGGCATCGGCTCGCCGGTGACCATGGACTCATCGACGTAGCTGGACCCGTCGGCGATCTCCCCGTCGACGGGAATTTTTTCCCCGGGCCGCACCACGATCAGATCGCCGCGAACCACGGCGGCCACCGGCACGTCCATTTCACGGCCATCCCGCGACACACGCGCCACCGCGGGCTGCAACTGGACCAGCTCCCGCAGCGCGCTGGTGGTCTGCCGCCGGGCCCGGGCTTCGAGCGCGCGGCCGCTGACGATGAACGCGAGAATCCAGACCGCGGATTCGTAATAGACATCGCTGACGTGAAAAGCCGCCGGCGCAAACGTCGCCGCCAGCGAATACACAAACGCCGCGCCTGTGCCCAGCGCAACCAGCGTGTTCATGTCCGCCGATGCGTGCCGCGCCGCGCTCCAGGCGGCGGCGTAGATGCGCCCGCCCGCCCAGATCATCACAAAGAGCGCGATCGCCAGCAAAACGTAGCGCGCCGGCGCGGTGTGCAGCATCGAAAGCGCCATCGAAGCCACGCCCAGCGCCAGACTCACGATCGCCTTGCGCGCCAGCTCCCGCGCTTCCCTGTGTTGTTCAGCTTCGCGATCGGCGCCGGATTTTTCCATCTCGGCGCCGTAGCCGCTGTCGCGGATGGCTTGCAGCAGCGTGTCCAGCCGCGTGCTGGACGGATCGAACGCCACCCGCGCTTCCGCCGTCATCAGGTTGACCGTGGCTTGCTTGACGCCGGGGGTCTGTTCGAGCGCGCGCCGAACATGCGCCTGGCACGCCGCGCAGCTCATTCCCTCGACGTGGATATTTACGGTCTCGGTCATGCCCGGGGCTGAAAGCCGGCCTGGCGAATCGCCTCCACCGCCTCCGATTCGCGGCCGGCCGGAACCGAAACGTCGGCGTATCCGACCTGCACGTCCTCGACGGTCACGCCGGGAGTTTTCTCCAGTGCGTTTCGGACGCGGCGCACGCACGCCTCGCAGTGCATTCCCTCGATTTGAATCCGCATCTTACTTCACCGGCGCGTAGCGCATGGCTTCCAGACGCTCGATCCGCTCCTCGGTGGAGGGATGGGTGGAGAACAGCTTCATTAATCCGCCGCGGCCAAAGGGATTCAGAATGAACAGGTGCGCGGTCGAAGGCGAAGCATCCGTCATGGGATCGCGCGCGACGCCGGCTTCGAGTTTGCGCAGCGCCGAGATCAATCCGTCGGGCGAATGGGTGTACTTGGCCGAGGCCGCATCCGCGCTGAATTCGCGCGTGCGGGAAATCGCCATCTGGATCAGCAGCGCCGCCAGCGGCGCGACGATCATCATCAGCAAACCGGCCCAGGCGCTGCCGCGGTCCTCCTCGTCCTCCCCGCGAGGACCAAACCAGAACGCCATGCGCGCCAAAAACGTCAGCGCCGAGGCCAGAGTGGCGGCCACCGAGCTGATCAGAATGTCGCGATGCAGCACATGGCCGAGCTCATGCGCGACCACACCTTCCAGCTCCCGGTCGTTCATCAGGCGTAAAATCCCGGCGGTAAACGCGACCGAGGCGTGATTCGGATTGCGGCCGGTGGCGAAGGCGTTCGGCGAATCCTCGGGAATCAGCCACAGCTTCGGCATCGGCAGGCCCATGTTCCGGGTGAGATTATAAACCAGCGGATAAACGCGGGCATAAACGTCGGCGTTTTGCTCCGGCGTCACTGGCTGCGCATTGTAGCTCATCAAGGCGAGGCGCTCGGAGAAAAAATAGCTGAAAAAGTTCATGGCCACCGCCATCGCCAGCCCCCATTCGAGGCCGGTGCGCCCGCCCAGCATCTCCCCGGCAAAAAGCAGCAATCCGCTGAGCACGCCGAGCAAAAGAACGGTTTTTACGGCGTTCATGTGGTCTCCTCTTCCAATCTTACAGACGAAAAAAGGGGACGGCGGATTCTCCGTCCCCAAAAAGCCATCGCCTCCCGCTCAGTTGCCGCTGAACTGCACCTTGATCTGGCGCGGCTTGGCCACTTCCTTTTTGGGCAGCGTGACGGTCAGCACGCCGTTTCTATAATCGGCTTTGACGTTTTCCGGATCGACCGTATCCGGCAGCGAGAAGACCCGCTCAAAGGTGCCGTAGGACCGCTCCACGCGATGCCAGCCGCCGCTGCCATCCTTGGAATCCTCGAACTTCCGCTCGCCGCGGAGCATGAGCGTTCCATTTTCCATACGGACATCGATGTCCTTCATGTCGACATCGGGGATATCGGCCTTAAGAATCAACTCGTTCTCGGTCTCTTTGATATCCACCGGCGGCACCCAGGGTCGGGCCCCCGGCTCGGAAAACAGACGGGTGACCGTGTCCTGGAAGAGGCGGAGGCCAGGGCTATCGAACTCCGGGAGTTGAGGGTATTTGATCACAGCCATTTTCGCGTTTCCTCCTGTTGGTTTATATAATCACAATGTCATAATAAAATATGCGCACTATGTTGTCAAGTATTTTGTGCAATTAACACACAAGTATCGCATCCTCCCAAAAGCAAAAGAGCTCGCGCGCGCGGGGCGGCGAGCTCTTTGGTTTATCTAAGTCTTTTATTTTGCGCCGTATCCGGCGGGCAGCACCTTGTGCGGGTCGACCCGGATCACCAGGTACACGATCTGCGGGCTGGAGATTTCGCTGAACCAGTGCGGCGTATTGGGCGGAATGATCACAACGTCTCCCGGACCCACTTTGCGGCTGACACCGTTATCGATGGCTCCGCCGGCGGTGCTGGGACCATTCAGCACCTTCACCACCTGGCTGGTCTCGGGCACCTCACGCGGGTTTTCAATCGTGCCGCCGGTTACCAGAACGCCATTGCCTTCGATGAAGTGATAGACTTCGGTGATCTGGCTGTGCTCGATCCCATTGGGCGTCTGTTTGCCCTCGGTCCTGGCGCGGTGGACCACACCGACCCCGACGTTGTATTCACCGTTGATGCTCACCACGCGGATGGCCTGATCGCTGACCGCGGCCGAGGCAGTCTTCTTCACGGTCGCCTGGACTTCGGCGTTGGTGACGTCGGTTGCCTGGCCGCGCGGCTCGTGCGGCGCCTGCGCCCACCCGGCTCCCATGGCGAAAATCAGCAAAAACGCGCGTTTCATATTACAGTTTCGTATTACAGCGGGCTCTTGGCCGTCTTCGGCCAGAGCACGCCCTGGTCGAGCTTGTTCACCGGACCCACGCCTTTATACACGAACTTCTGAACGCGCTGGCCGCGGTAGGTCTCCGTGGTGAAGATATTGCCCTTGGAATCGGTCGCGATGCTGTGCACCGCGTAGAACTCGCCCGGCTGGCGCCCGCCGTCGCCGAAGCTGGTGATGACGTCCAGCGAATCGCGGTCGAGGATATGGACCTTTTCGTTGGTGCCGTCGGCCAGGTAGATGTATTTCTGCTGGGGATCCTTAGAGAAGGCGATGTCCCAGGTGGAACCGTCGCCTAGGGTGTTTTTATAGAGGATTTTCTCCTTCACAAAAGTCCCGTCGGTCTTGAACACCTGGATGCGGTCGTTGGGGCGGTCGCAGACGTAGAGGAGGCCGTCGTTGGAGAGCGCGACGCAGTGGACCGGCGTGCGGAACTGCTGCGCGGGCGGCTCATTGGGATCGTACGGCTTGGGCGGGAAGCCGAAATAGGCGTCGTCCGGCTTGTGGCCGTAGGCGCCCCAGTAGCGCTTGAACTGGCCGGAATCGGCGTCGAAGACGATGACCCGCCGGTTGCCGTAGCCGTCGGCGACATACACCTCGTTGGTCTTGGGATCCACCAGGATCTTGGCCGGCAGGCCCAGGTTGCTGGTATCGTTGCTGCCCCGGCTCTGTCCGGCCTTGCCGATCTGCATCAGGAACTTGCCGTCCTGGGTGAACTTCATGATCATGCTGTCGTGATAAAGCGGCGGATCGCCCGGGCCGCGCCGCCCGCCGCCTTTTTGATCGCCCGCCTTGCCGGCGCCGCCGCGGGCCGCGAAGCCGGCCTCATCGGGCGGCAGGTTCTTGCGCGGGCCGTTGCCCCCGATCCAGACATTGCCCTTGTAATCGACCGTGATGCCGTGGTTTTGCGCCGGCCAGACGTAGCCGTCGCCGTCCTCGCCGCCCCAGCTCTTGAGCAGATTTCCTTCCTCGTCGAACTCCAGCACCGGAGGCGCCGGAGCGCAACACTCCGACTCCACTACTCCGCGCCGCCGTTTGGCGCCGGGAGGATTGGGCGCCGCGTAATCTTCCATCGCCTCCAGGCTGCCCTGCCGGTGAATGATCCAGATATGATCCTGCGCGTCGACGGAAACGCCGATCACGTTGCCCATCACCCAATGGTTGGGCAGCGGCTTGGGCCACATCGGATCGACTTCAAAGCGCGGCGCCTGGATTCCGCCGGCGGCGCTCACCGTCGAGCGGCGATCAAGCAGCGTGGTTCCCACTCCGAGTGCCACCAGCACGGCGCCGAACGCGGCGCCAATTCGGAGATTGCGATTCATACTTCCTCCCTCACGTTTCTCTGCACGCGTTATTCTACAAACAATGGCAGCAATTATATCCCATTCTTGGCGGCGCATCCAGTGGACGGCGGCGGCGCTGTTTCTGGCCGGCCTGGCGCGGGCCCACGATATCCCCAGCGACGTCGCGGTGCAGATGTTCGTCAAACCCGATCCGGGCGTGTTGCACGTGCTGGTGCGGGTGCCGCTGGTGGCCATGCGCGACATCAATTTTCCGGAGCGGCCCGACGGCTACCTCGATCTGGCCCGCACCCCCCCGCTGCTTGCCGGCGCGGCGAAGTTGTGGATCTCGGATTTTCTCGATTTTTACGAGAACGGAACGCCGCTGGCCAAGCGCCCCGCCATCGCGGCCACGCAGCTTTCTCTGCTCTCGGACCGCTCGTTTTCCTCCTATGAGCAGGCCCTGGCTCATCTGCACGGCCCGCTTCCGCCGGAATCGACCGACGTGGTCTGGAACCAGACGTTGATGGACGTGCAGTTCGACTATCCGATTCACGACCCGAACGCGCGATTCTCAATCGATCCGAAACTCGCGCGCCTGGGCCTGCGCGTGGTCACCGGGCTGCGATTCCTGACGCCTTCCGGCGCGGTGCGGGCCTTCGAATTTATCGGCGATCCGGGAATGGTGCATCTCGATCCGCGCTGGTATCAGGCCGCCAGCCGGTTCGTGGTGATGGGATTCGAGCACATTCTGGACGGCACCGATCATCTGCTGTTCCTGTTTTGCCTGGTGATTCCGTTCCGGAAATTCCGCGCGCTGCTTCCGATCGTGACCGCCTTCACCGTGGCGCACTCCATTACGCTGATTGCCTCGGCCTACAATCTGGCGCCCGACGCCTTGTGGTTTCCGCCGCTGGTTGAAACCGGCATCGCGGCCTCCATCGTCTACATGGCGCTGGAAAACATCGCGGGCCACAGCACGGTCCATCGCCGCTGGATCATCGCCTTCTGCTTCGGGCTGGTGCACGGCTTCGGCTTCTCCTTCGCGCTGCGGGAAACCATGCAGTTCGCCGGATCGCACATGCTGGCGTCGCTGTTGTCCTTCAATATCGGAGTCGAGCTGGGGCAGTTGCTGGTCCTGGCCCTGATGATTCCCGCGCTGGAGCTGTTTTTCCGCTACGCGGTCGCCGAGCGGATGGGCACCATCATTTTGTCGGCGCTGGTGGCCCACACCGGCTGGCACTGGATGATGGACCGCTGGGATACCTTCCGGAAATTCCCCCTCCAGGCGCCGGAATGGACGCCGGCCTTTCTGGCGACACTGCTGCATTGGGCGATGGCGATTGTGGCGATTGCCGCAGCGCTGTGGCTGGTTTCCACGCTGGCGGCGCGGCGCCGCGCCGGTGAGCCGCGGCGGGAGAGTTCGGCTGCGGCGCAAGCCGCGATAGAATAGCTCTCATGAACTATTACGGAGCTAAGGAACTTGCGGCAAGCTTTCGGACCGTCCGCAAAAACACGATCACGATTGCCGAAGAGATCGACGAAAAGCACTACGGCTTTCGCGCCACGCCGCAAACCCGCAGCATCGCCGAAACGCTGCTGCACATCACGCTGGCGCCGCGAATTCAGGAGCACATCCAGGGCAAGAAGCTGGCAACGCTGGAAGGCTTCAACTTCGCCGAACTTTTCCTGCCGATGGTGGAAGCCGAGAAAAGGCCGCACAGCAAGGCTCAGATCCTGGACGGGCTGAAGGAGCAGGGGGAGCGTTTCGCGCGTTTCCTGGAGGGGCTCACCGACGAGTTTCTGGGCGAGCGAGTCGCGATGCCCGCCGGAGCAACGCCGGCCTCCAAGACGCGGTTCGAAATGCTGCTGGGCGTCAAGGAGCACGAAATGCATCACCGGGGCCAGCTCATGCTGCTTGAGCGAATGGTGGGCGTGGTGCCGCATCTGACCCGCCAGATGGAAGCCCGCATGGCGGAGATGTTGAAGCAGAAGGCCGGCGCCTAGCGCTTCGGCGCGCAACGGGGGCGGATTTTCATCCGCGCCAGGCCCTGCCGCTGCCGGAGCGGAGTGGGAAACCCCGGCTGGAGGAATTTCCCCCTCTTTCTAAAGATCCCAGATGGGTCCGATCGCGAAAAAAATCTCGATGGCGTGGTGTGTTCCCGCGCCTATACCCATCCGCCGCAGAAAACCGGCGCGGCGTTCCGCAGGACGGCCGCCGCGGCCGTAATCGTCCGCGTAAAGGTAGTTGGTCCAGGAGAATCGGATCAGATGAGCGCGGTAGGTCATTCTCACGTCATAGCCGGCGCTGGCCAGCCCCGCGGGATTCGGCGGAAAGGCGCCGGTGTACTCGCCCGATTGCGCAAGAAACTGATAGCCGAGCCGCAGTTTATTGCCGCGGATGGACGCAATGTCGTGCTCTATGTAGGGAGAGGCAAAGGGATGCCATCCCTGCCCGAAGGAGTGTTCGGCCCGGATCGCCTGTTGCAGGTTCGAAGTGGAAAACGGCGTTTGCGTTCCGGCCGGGATCACCGCGCCGCTCAACGTATATAATCCGCCGGCGGATAAATCCGCGCCCACGCTGATGCGCCGCAGCGGGCCGGGCAAGACCACCGCCGGACTGGCGAAAACCATCAGTCCCGGAGCTGCTCCGCTTCCGCCATAGGCGAGCTGGCGGCCGCCGTTCAGGGTCACCGCCGTTTGATAATCGTAGCGCACCCACGGCACGACGCTGACGCCCAAGCCCAGCGTCAACCGCAGGCGCGTGTCCGCCGGCTGACGCGGAGGCTTGACCAGTTCGGGGCGGCGGCCGGCGCCCGGATCGCTTTGTCCGGCGATCGGCGCGGCGCAGACGGCTGCCAGCACGGCGATGACAACGGTCGGCCGGTGCACTTAAATATTAATATTATTAGACGGCCGGGCGCCGGCGCCGTTCCAGGAGTTCACACGAGGTAGCCGAAACGCCGGGGCCGGCCGAAAGTCTATACCCTATGATGCAGGTGGCGGACCTACGCTGGGGGCTGGCGGCGCTGGCGCTGGCGCCTGCCTTCGCCCAGAACCGATGCGCCTGTCCGGACGGCCGCGTGTTTTCGTTGGGCGCCGCCCTGTTCGGCCAAAACAGCAGCCGGGTGATCGTGGCCGGCTTCCAACCGCAGCTTTCCGCCTCCCCGATCGTTCCCCGCTGCTCCGCCATTGAGGCGCTGGGGCAAACCGTCGAGCTTCGCCGCTCCGCCGGCGGCGTCTATCTTCAACGCGTAAACCGCAAGCGCGGCGTGATTCGCGACGTTTGCCAGACGCAGATTCGCTTCATTTCCCCCGCCCGGTCCTACGATTTTTTCGCCGACGACGGCAATGCCGTGACGCTCGATGGCGCGGCGCCGGCGGAGGCGCCGCTTGCTCCCGCCGATGCGCCGGAAGATCTCTCGCCGGACCTGACCGGCCAGGATCTGCTGCAATTTGATTCGCGCGCGCGCCCCTTCGATCCCAGTGCGTCCGGCTTCGATCAGGAAGACCTGAAGGAAACCGCATACGTGATCGTGCGCAAACGCGTAAAGGCGAGCGTCTACAGTGACAGCGGAACAGCGGCGGGAGAAACCAGCGTCGGCGCCGGCACGCTGGGCCGGATCGCCAGGCGCGCCGGCAGCCGTTCCGAACCGCTGTGGGCGGTCGATCTGTTTCCGGATTCGGCGCCCGCGCCCTTCTGGCGGACGCTGGCCGCCTCGCTCCGCCGCGCCAATCCCGCCGCGGATCGCGTGATCCTCGCCTCCAGTCAACTGGTGGAGATTAATCATTTCCTCGACCGTTATCACATCGAAACCACGCGCTTTGCCGATTCGCGCCGCACCGCCCACACCGGCACGATGGATCTGCCCGCGATCTTTGCCCCGCCCAAGCTGCCGCTTGAGGAGAATCTCGCCGAGGCGCGCGCCTCAGGAGCGCCGGCGCGCATCCAAGCCGAGCTTGCGCGGTTCGCGCTGGTTCCCAAAGTTCCGGAAAACGGGCTGGTGATTCTGGAGGAGTCCGGCCAGGCGCCGCGCGCCAATCTGCTGCGCCGGCAGTGCTTCGTCGAAACCCACGCCGCCGGGGAACGGCTTCGGGTGACCAGCGCCGACGTGAAGATTTTCCGCCCGCGCGCGGCGGCCGCGGCGGATTACTACGCGGTCGACCTGGACCTTTCGCTGCGCTCGGCGGCCAACCCGGCCCGCGTGGTCTGCCGCTTTCCATTCGAAGCCATCGACGTTTCGCTGGTCGACCGGGCGCGGCGGATTCTCTCGGCGAAATTTACCATCGAGCCATGAAAGCCGTCCTGCTGATCTGCACCACCGCCGCACTGGCCTGGGCCGGCTGCACCTGCGGAACGCGCCAGCAAGTGGAGCCCGGCATGGTCCGCTATGAGAGGAACAGCGACCGCCAGACCATCCTCCGCACCGAGTCGCAGCCCGGTTCGAACCGCTGCGCCGCGCTGTGGACCGGCTCCACGGAGATCAAACCCGCCGGCACCCCCTATCGTTTTCACCTGGAGCGGATCACGCTGCCTCCGCGGCGCATCGAGACCTGCGGCGGGTTCGTCCGGCGCGATCAAAGCTACGAATTCGTCTTCGACGCCGATTCTACTTCCATCCGGGAAATCCGCCCCGCCGCCGGATCCGCGGCGGACCCGCGCGGCGAGTCGAATCGCAACCTCTGGAGCGCAATCGCCGCCCCGGAGCGCAAGCGCGACGGCGCGGCCCCGCCCATCGATCCCACGCGCGAGCTGAACCGCACCGCCTGGGTCCTGGCGCGGCGCCGGATCCGCGGATATTACGTCGGCCGCATCGACGACCCCGGCCAGAATGAAAAGCTCGTCGCGCTCAAAAAGTCGCGCGTCATCGAGGCCGGGCAGATCGGGCAGGTGGAGGCGGTCGGCGAACATTCGGTCATCGTCCGCTTCTACCAGGGCAGCCGGGCGGAGGCCTTCGGAGCGGCCCGCGACGCGCTGCGGCGCTGGTACGCCAACCTCGGCGGCCCATACGCGGAGGTCAAGGACGATCTTTTCACCGCAATTCGCGCCGAAATCCTCGAAGTGGATATCGGCGATGTCATCGAAGTCAACGACTATCTCGATCAGAAAAAAGCCGACCGGACGTGAACGATGCTGCGCGTGATGTTTCTCCTTCCGATGGTTCTTTGCGCGCAGGACGCCGTCTTTCAATCCAACGTGCGCGAGGTTTCCGTGCTGTTTCGCGCCGTGGGTCGCGGCAACCAGCCGATTTCGGGGATCACGGCGAGCGAAGTGCGCGTTGAGGATGAGGGCGTCGCGCGGCCGATCCGCAGTTTCCGCGGCGACGTCGCGCACGCTCAGGTGGTGGTCCTGGTGGACGTCAGCGGCAGTATGGCGGCCGTCTTCGAGCCGCTCGAAGCGGCGCTTGAGAATTTCGCCGATCTGGTGTCCGGGGATTACAATCACGAGCCGGGCGACGTCCTGCTGACTCTGATCCCGTTCAGCACCAGCGCGACGGTGCTGGTGGACCGCACCTCCAACACCGCGGAGTTTAAGGAAGCCGCGCGCCGCCTCCGGCCGGGGGGCACCACCGCGCTGGTCGACTCCGTTCTGGCCACGGTGGAAAACGCCTTCGACAGCCGTCCCGTCGCGCGCCCGCGCCGG
>JAJPIT010000091.1 GCA_021324615.1 Terriglobia bacterium
CGTCATCGGCCGGCCGTTTTCGATCCGTTTTCGCGAATCGGCGAAGCTGCTGTTTCCGGAGCTGAAGATGTTTGAGGCGCGCGCGCGGCCGAATGGAAAATGCGATTTCGAAATCGATCCGCGAAGGCTCGGCCTGAACGTTTCGCTCGAAGCGCGCGCGGCGGCGGTGGTTCTGCTCGACCGGCGCGAGGGGCCGGTGCGCCTGTCGTCGCCGGCGGCGGGCGGCGCGCGCGATCTGCTGAAGGAAGCGGCGTATTTCGGCGACGGGCGGGCGCGCGCCGAGCAGCGGCAAGCCTTGCGGCGGTTGCTGGCGCGTCCGGCGGTGCGGCTGAGCTACTCCGATCCTTGCGAGGCCGAAGTTCTGCTGCGGGAACTGGTGGACTGATTTGCGGAGCCGCGAAGAGTTGTTGCGCGCCGCCATCGCGGCGCTGCGATTCGATTCGAAGCGCGGCGGGCTCGATAAGCTTGGCGGGGAGGAGTGGGGCGTGCTGCTGCCGATGGCGGATCAGGCGCGGCTGGCGCTGCCGCTGGGAATCCGCTGCCGGACCTCGCTTCCTTCCGAGATTCGAGACCGCATCGACAGGAATCTGGAAGACAACGCGGCGAGGCACCGGCGCGCGGTGGCGGCTTGCCGCGAGTTGAGAGACGCGCTGGGCGCGCGCGGGATCCCGTTCGTTTTTCTAAAGGGCCTCACGCATTTTCCGCGCTTTGCGGAACGGGCGGAGCAGCGGCAGCAGTACGACATCGACGTTTATGGCGGCGCGGAGAACGCGGGCGCGATTCGCGAGGCGGCGGCGGAGCTCGGCTATGAGGCGATCGATCGCGGCCGGCCTTCGCGCACCGATCATTTGCCGATCATGATTCGCCGGACGGGATGGCGGTGGCGCGGCGATTACTATGATCCGGAGATGCCGCTGCATCTGGAGATTCATTTCCGGCTGTGGGACGAAGAGACGGAGATGTTCGCGGCGCCCGGCGCGGAGGAATTTTGGAACCGGCGGGAGATTCGCGAGGCGAGCGGTCTGGCGATTCCCGCGTTTTGTTTGCGCGATACGTTCCGCTACGCTTGCCGGCACGCGGCGCGGCATCTGCTGCGCGGCGATCTTACGGCGGGTCATTTATATGAGATCGCGCATTTTCTGGACACGACGGCGGCGGACGACGCGTTTTGGGGGGAGTGGAGCGGCGAGCCGATGCCGGCCGAGGCGCTGGCGATGCGGATGGCGCGCGATTGTTTCGGGTGCCGGATGCATTCGAAGGCGGAGGCGATTGTGGCCGGGCTCCCGCCGGCGGTCCGGAAATGGTTCGATCTGTTCGCGCTTTCGCCGCTGATCGCGCTTGCGCGGCCGAATAAAGACTCGCTGCTGCTGCACCTGCTGCTGGCGCGCGGCGGCCGGTGGAAGATCGCGGCGCGGCGCTTGTGGCCGCCCCTTCCGGCGCGCTATGTTCGAGATCCACACGCGAGCGCGGGGCGGGCTGGCTGGATGGATCAGACGCGGTTCCGGGCGCGGCGCGCGCTCTATCATGCGCGGGCGCTGCTGCCGGTGGTTTGCAGCGCCGCGCGCTGGGTTCTTTCGCCGCGGCCGCTCGATTGCGATTCCGCCAGAGCAGCGAGCGAGCCGCAGATCTCGGCGGTGAAGCGATCCTGATGGAAGCGGCGCTCAAACTCGATCCGGGCGTTGACGGCGAGCCGGCGCAGGCGGTCGCGGCAGCTCATCAGAGCGAGGATGGAATCGGATAAGGCCGCGGGGTCCGGCTCGCACAGGACTCCGGTGCGGCCGCAGCGCACGATTTCGGGAATGCCGCCGGCACGATAGGCGACCACCGGTGTTCCGGCCGAGAAAGCTTCGGGGATCACGCGGGTGGTTGATTCAAGCGGCGCGGAGGGGACGGCGAGAATATCGATGGAATGAAGAGCCGGAGCGGCGCGGTTGGTCCAGCCGCGAAATTCGATGTTGAGATGGGAGGCCGCGCGACGCACTTCGTCTTCGTAGCCGGCGCGCGAGATGATGGCGGCGCCGTGGATGACGAATTTTGCCGCGGGAAAGACGGAGGCGATGCGTTCCGCGGCGCGGACGAAATCGAGGTGGCCCTTTTCGGGCGAGATTCGCCCCAGGATGCCGATGGTCAGAGCGGGCGCGGAGAACGATCGCGCTGCGAAGCCCTGATCGGCGACGCCGTTGTAGACGACCTGAAGCGGCGCCGCACCGTACAGCGGTTCGGCCACGAAGCGGGAAGAGGCGAAGATGGCGGCGCAGCGCGCGCGCAGAGCCCGCCGCGCGATCCATTGTGCGGAGCCGGCCGGGATGCGGCTGTGCGCGTGAAAGACGAACGGCGATCCGGCAAGTTGCGCGGCGGCGAGGAGGCGCGGGCCGTTCACGTAGACCAGATCGGCTCCGCGGCGGCGAATTTCGCGGCGGATGGCGGCGGCGGCGCGCAGGGTATCGACGGCGAAGAGGGCGCGATCGCGCATCGATTTGGAGCCGTTGTTGTAGGAGGCAAGCGACGGCGGCAATCCTGAGCCGGGAACCAGCAGGCGCGGGCGCCAGCCGCGGCGTTGGGCCGCCTCCATCACGGCGCGGAGAGAGAGCTGGGCGCCGCCGGACTCGGCGAACTGATCGAGGAAGAGAATTTTCACTTAGGCATCCTCCGCTTGGCGCAGCGCGGCGCCGAGAAGCCAGAAATAAACCGGAAGCACGCGCCAGTAGGTCAGCAGATCGCCGGAAAGCATCTGAACCGCCTGCCCGCACCAGAAGCAGAACGCCCAACGCCCGAGAAACGATACGCGAGCCGCGCGAAAGCTGAGTTGCAAAATTCCCGCGAGCAAAACAAGGAACGAAGCGAGCCCGGCCACGCCGGTTTCGACCAGAAGGCTGAGATAGGTGTTATCGGCGATGAGAGGATCGCCCAGATAGGACGTGTAGGGCAGGGTTTTGTAGCCGATGCCGAACATCGCGATCCAGGGATGTCCGGCGATGAAGGCGAAAAGTTTCGACCAGTTGGTCAGGCGTCCGGAGAGGATCGAGTCGGGCCGTTCGGCGAAATATTCGATGCTGGCGAAAAAGCGCGTCCAATAATTGCCGGCGAAGGACGGAAAGAAGAAGTGAATCGCCAGCGCGGATATTGCGGCGACGGTCAGGATGGCGATTGCGGCGCGTCCGATCCGCACGCCGCGAAGAACGGCGTAGACGGCGGCCGCGACGGCGAAGCTGACCACGGAGGCTCGCGAGTAGGACAGGATGAGGGCCGCGCCGAGCAGGATCATTCCGGCCCGCGGAATCCACGGCGAGCGCGGCCGTTCACAGACGGCGATCAGCGCGTAGGTGAGAAAACACGCGCAGAAATTGCCGAGCGTGGACGCATCGTAGAACAGGCCCTGGGCGCGGCGAAAGACGCCTTCGCTCAACCAGACGTATTGATCGCTGAATCCGGCGGGCGCCGGGAAATGGAAATAAAAATCGAGGCAGGCGAAGAGGGCGGCCGCCAGAGCGAGATTGAAAAGAAACGCGGCGAATCGCTCCGGTTGGTCGCGGCGCGAGCGGGGGCCGCGGGCGGCGTAGAGAAAGACATAGAAGCTGATCCCCAGCAGGCCGAGGCGCAGGGCGCTTTGGGCGGCGAGGGCGGGTCCGGAGTAGGCCAGGGCGAAAGCGAGGCTTGTAGAAAGAGAAAAGCCGAAGGCGGCCAGGGGCGCGGCGAGCGGGGCGGGCCGCCAGTCCCATTGGCCGAGCTGGAGCGCGCCGGCGAAAAGTCCCAGGAGCGCCGCGCCGGCGGCGGCATGAATTCCCGATCCGCCGAGCGCGCCGGCGACGGGCGGCAGGAGCAGATCGGCGAAAAAGAAAACCGCGAGCCAGCGATCCGGACGGAGGCAGATGGCGTAAAGCAGCGCCGCGGCGGCGAGGGCGGCGATCGCGGCGATTTTGACCGCGGTGCCTGGCGCCAGCGCGATCGCGGCGGAAGAGAGCGCGATGGCGGCGGCGCAGGCGCAATCGCGCCTGGCCACCGATTTAATCGGTGAGGCTATAAACATTTTCGCGGCGCTCTGTTTTGGCGGGAAAACGCTCGTATCCGTAGCGCGCGGCGGTCCAGAACAGGGAACCGCCAAGCGAGAGGACCAGCGCGAGGGCGGCGTTCAGCGGCAGGTTGGGGAAGCTCGGCTGCTCGGGAACGGTGCCCGGATCGAGCACGCTGACGCGCTCGCCCTGATAGGCGAGCGAGGAACGCAGCTCGTCCCAGCGATTTCGCGCGGCGGTGACTTCGGCGCGCGCGGACTGCTGCTCGGCTTCCAGTTCCTCGCGGGTTTCGCGGAGATTTTCGAGCGCCGCGCTATCGGCTTCGATTTTTTTCTCGAGGTCCCGATCCTGCCGCTCGAGCGCGGCGAGGCGCGCGCGCATTCCCGCGATTTCGGGCGCATGGCCGGAATCGGCGGCGCGGGCCTGGAGATCCTCCAATGACGCTTGGACCTCCTGCAAATTGCGCTGGAGATCGAAGCGGAGCTCGGTCATGTTTTGAATGCCGGCCGATAAAGCTTCGACCGGATGGGACCGAGAAAACTCCTGGCGGGCGCGGTTGGCGTGCTCCAGCCGGGCCGCGGCCGCTTCGTAGATGGCTTGCGCCTGCCGTTCCAGGTCGGCGGACGAGCGGGATTGAAGGGAGCGGTTCAGGTCCACCGTGCGTTCGGCGAGGTATTGCGCCAGGCGCTGCGCCTCCACCGGATTGCCGAGCGTCACGGAGATATCGAGCACGCGGGTGCTGGCGGGCCGCGTAATCCGCAACACGGAGGACTTCAGCGATTCGATGGTTTTGCCCGGCGCGCGCAGGCGAATTCCTAATTGGCGGATTGCGTCCTGAAAGAGGCTGTCGCTTGCGGCGAAACGTTCGTAGGTTTTCAGCGATTCGAGATACACCGGGCTGAGCGCGGCGGCGGCGCGCGGATCGGAGCCGGCCGGAAGCTCGATGATCAGCGAAGCGGTGGCGGTGTAGCGCCTGGGCAGAAGAAGGCTGGCGATCGCGGACAACGCGACGGAGGCGGCCACCGCGCCCGCGATGATCTTCCAGCGCGACCGCGCGAAGCGGCCGAACGCGACCGGATCGAACTGTTCCACTAAAGAGTAAGACCCGGCGCGCAGGGTGCGGGGAACAGCCAGCGATCAGGAAACTTCCGGGGGAGCGACGGGCAGGCGCACGCAGAAGCAGGCGCCGCCCGGAGCGCTTTCGACCAGAAGATCGCCGCCATGAGCCTGCACGGTGCGGCGCGAAAGCGCGAGTCCCAGGCCGAGGCCGTTTTTGGCGGAGTGGACGAAGGGCTCGAAGAGTTTTTTGCGGATTTCGGGCGGTATGCCGGGGCCGGTATCGGAGACGCGGACGGTGACGTGATCGCCGCTGCGGACCGCGTCCACGGTGATGCGGCCTCCGCCGGGCATGGCTTCGAGCGCGTTGTTGAGCAGATTGATGAAGACGCGCTCCATGCGCGCGCGCTCCAGCACAACCTCGATCGAGGGATCGATGTTCCAGCCGATGGTGACGTTCTGCTGCTCGGCCAGCGGCGTTTGCGCCTCGATGGCGGCGGCGACGACTTCGCGCAGGAGGCAGCGCTCCGGGCCTTGCAGGCGGCCGCGCGAAACGTCGGACAGCTCCTGCAAAAGATCCTTGATCACGCGCGAGGAGCGATAAATATTTTGCGCCACGCGGCGCATCTGCGTTTCATTGAGGTCGCCGTCCACCATCATTTCCGCGCCGCCGTAGATGGCGGCCAGCGGATTACGCAGATCGTGGACGATGGATGTCGCCATGCGCGCGATGGTGTTGATGCGCTCCTGGCGCAGCGCCTCGTCGCGCGCCTCCTGGATGGACGCGCTCATTTGATTGAAGCTTCGCGCCAGCCGACCCAGCTCATCGCTGCCGGATTCCGGCACGCGCGCCGAATAATCCTGGCGGGCGATGCGCGCGGCGGCGCGATCGAGCTGCTGCACTGGGCGCACGATCCGCAGCGCGATGAGATAACTGGCCAGGGCGGCGGCGAGAATCGCCGTTCCCCAAATCCAGACCAGGCGATTTTGCAGGCCGCGGATGCCGTTGCGCACCGGCTCGTAACTGCGGACCAGCAGCAGATCGCCGAAGGGCCGGCCGTCGATGCCGTTGAGCGTGTTGCCGAGAACGTCGACGTCTACGGGAGATTGAATCCGCAGCAGACCGGGCAGGCCGGGATAGGCGGCGAGAATCGCGGCGGTTTCCTCCTCCGGCATGGTGGAGACGACGCGCGCGCCGGGCGCCCGAAAGATAAAATCGCTGGCGCCGGCGCGCCGCTTCAGCTCCCCGGCCAGCGCCGGATCCACCGCGAAGCCGGCCACCAGAACGTTCAACAGCCCCGGGCCGTTGTTGGTCTGGACGTAAACCGGCGTAATGACCAGTTCGTAGAGGCATCCATCCTGGACCGAAAATCCCTCCACCTGATCGGGGAAGCGGCGGGACGCGGCGCGCACCACGGCGAGATCCTCGCTCTGAATGGGATTGCCGCCGAGCGAGGCGATGACGCGGCCGGCCGGATCGGCCACCACGAAGATCGCGCCGGACTGCGAGACGCGGGACCAGATCTCTCCCGCGGTGTCGCGGATGGTGGCGCGGTCGTTGGTCTGAAACGCGGCGCGCACGTCGGACATGGTGCTGAGAACCATGCTGATGGCGCGGAGATTGTCGGCGCGGGAACGCCAGGTCGCGTTGTAGGCCTCCAATCCGCCGCGCAGCGAGGCTTCCAGATCGCGCGTGAGGGCCTTGACCATCTGATCGCGCACCAGCCAGGCGGTGAAGGCCAGCACGATGGTTACCGTGAGAGTGGTGGCCAGCAGAATCTTCCACAGCAAGGAAAGGCGCGGCTGGCCGGGAGCGCTCATTTTCGCGCGCCGGGATAGACGGCGTCCTCGCCGGATCCCGGAGGGTAATCCTTGCCGTATTTATTTTTGTGCGGCCCGGCGACGTAGCCCGCTTCGGAGATGACGAGATCGGGCAGTTGCAATCCGGAGGCGGCCAACTGAATGCGCTTGCCCAGAGTTTCGAGCGTGGCCTCGGTGGCGCGCTCGTGAAAAACGCTGAGATCGTAGCCGCCCGGAGGCGCTTCGATGCGGAACGATCCATCGGCCCGCGTGCTGGCGAAATAAGGGGTGGTCAGCACCAGAATCACGGCGCTCATGGTGGGATGGATGTTACAGAACACACGCACCACGCCCGGGCGAGTGAATTTGACGGAGCGGGTCCCGCCCGGCGGATACAGTCCGACGTCGAAGATCTGGCCGTTGTAGCTGGAAAACGCGCTGTGAAAGATGGGATCGCCGTTGGGAAAATCGACGGTGGATCCGGCGGGCACCGGCAGGACGTGGGGAAGGAAGGTTTTGTTTTTTTGCAGCATCCGGTAATGACGCCCGGGCACGGGATCCGGCGGCTGGCCGGCGGGAGAAAGGGAAATCACCACGCCCGAATAATTCTTGTGGCGCTGGACGTCCTCCAGGCGCGAATCGCGCAGGACCACTTTTCCCGAAAGAACAGCGGCCGGCGCCGGGCCGAGGATCAGCAGGCTAAAACAGATAAGCCAGGGCGAGATCATAATGATTGTTCAGGCGCAGCCCGGAAAGAAGATAACTGGTCCGCGCCTGGGACACCTCAAAAGCGGTTAAAACGTTGGGAGCCAGTTTCCAGATCGCATTGGCTCCATAGACCACATTGCCGGAAATTCCGTTGCCGAGCAAATCGCGCGCGCGATCGTCCTCCTGGCCGGCAAAAAAATGCAGGGACCAGCGCTGGGACGGGTTGAGCGTGAGCTGGCCCCATCCGCCGTAGCCGTGCACCGGAATGACGCGGTCCGCGGCGAGGATCGTGAAGCCCTGCCGCAGGCTGCCCATCCCGGCGAAATCCTTGCCCATAAACCAGGCTCCGCTGAAATCGTAGAGCGCCGCAGGACGGATGAGCCAATCGATGGATGCGACGCGCGAAGCGACCGATTGTCCCAGCACGTGGCTGGCGGCGGCGCTGAATCCCGGCGCGATTTCGAATCGCTTGACACCGGCCGAATAGCTGTACTCGACGCGGGCCTGATAGGCGGGACGCCAGGCGGCGACGCTTCCCGCGTATTGGCCGGGAACGGAGATCGAGCTTTCACTCGATTCGTAAACTCCGGCCTGCGCGCGGATCTGGCTGCGGTCGGTGAGCGTGAAGCGCTGCTCGATGCGGGCCTGCGGCTGCCAGAGCCACAAATTTCCGGCGGCGGTGAGCGGCGAGACGCCAACCTCGGCAAGCGAGGTCGGCTCGCGCGGCGCGATGATCGGTTTATCCTGGCCGAAGCTGACGGTGGTGTTTTTCCAGTTCAGATCGACGGTGGCGACGCGCAGCCGGAACAGATTGTTGGCCGGAGTATTGGTTCCGCCGAAAAAATCCATATACACGGATCCGGAAACATTTCCGCCGCCGGGCAGTTGCGGACCGGAGAATTTTAGGCCGAGCACGGTTTGCCGAAGCGTCGCGCCGGCAAACTGCGGCCCGGAGGTGGCGGCGGCGATGACCGGATCCGGCAGGCCGCTGCCGGCCGATCGGCCATTGGCGAAGGCGTTGAACAACAGCATGCCGGTGAGCTGCACCGGGAATTTCTGCGAGGATTCGATTTTTTTCTGGTCGAGCTCGGCGGTGCGCGCTTCCTGCACTTCCAGGCGCTCCTCCACGGGCGGCTGGGACTGCGCTGCTTGCGGCGGCGGATCGGGCGCGGAGCGAGCGGCCAACTCTTTTTTGAGCTCGGCGATTTCCTGCGACAGGCGCTGGTTCTCGCTCTCCAGGCGTTCCAGGCGGTCGGCGATTTTTTGCGCTTCGGCGGGCGAAAGCGTCTGCGCCGGGGCGGCGAGGCCGCCGGAAACGATCAGCGCCACCGCCTGGGCGCAGGCGGTGAAGAACCCGGCCCGGCGCGACGGGCCGCGAAAATGATTTAGCACAGCAGTTCCTCCAGCTTTTTTCGCACCGCGGCGGGTGAATAGGGCTTCGGAAAATAGGCGCTCGCTCCACGCGAGAGAGCGATCTGGGAGATGCGCGGATCGCTATCGCCGCTGATCAGCAGGATGGGAATTTTCGAAAAGCGGCCGTCCTCGCGCAGGGCGCGAATAATATCGAATCCGTCGAATCCGGTCAAATGCAGATCCGTCACGACGGCGGCAAGGCGCGCGCCGTCTCTTTCCAGGATCGGCCACATGGTGCGCGCGTTGGCGCACACCCGAACTTCGACGTCGGGCAAAGCTTCGAAGGCGATTTGCAGCGTCTCCGCGCAATCGCCGCTGTCTTCCACCACCAGCACGAGCCTGGACGCCCGCTGGCTCATGGCAGGAACCGGTATCCGACCTTATGCAGCGTCACGAAATGCCGCGGGCAGTTGGGATCGGGCTCGAGTTTCTGGCGCAGGCGCACCACGTGAGCGTCGACAGTGCGGGTGTTCGGAAACGATTCGTAGCCCCAGACGGAGTTGAGGATCAGATCGCGCGACAGCGGGCGATCCGGATTGTGCAGAAAGAACGTGAGCAGATTGTATTCGGCCGGCGTGAATTTCACCTCCTGGCCGCCGCGGGTGACGACGCGCCGTTCCAGATTCACCTGCACATCGTCGAAGCCGAGCACGCGCTCTGCTTCCGGACCCACGCGGCGCAAAACGGCGCGGATGCGGGCCAGCAGCTCTCGCGATCCGAACGGCTTCACCACGTAATCGTCGGCGCCGATTTCGAGCAGAAGGACTTTGTCGACCTCATCGCCGGCCGCGCTGAGCACAATGATGGGCGGACCGGAGCCGGCCAGGCAGAGCCGCTTGCAGACTTCGATGCCGCTCAGGTCGGGAAGGCGCAGATCGCAAATGACGAGGCTGGGCTTGGCGGTCAGGGCCAGATCGAGGCCGCTGCGCCCGTTGGGAGCGAGAATCACGTCAAACCCTTCGCGCTCCAGCAGGATCGCGATGGTTTCCCTGAGGTTCTCATCATCATCGATCACCAGAATCGTTTGCATTTGCTGCGATTTTAGCTCAGTTATCGCAAACAGGCGGATTTTCAGGCGGGAATTTACAACTCTTTCACAACTCGGAAACAGGCCAAAAAGGAGCAGTGTGCGGTTTATCGCCGCGCACTGCCCAAGGGGAAGAATTACTGAATGGCGATCGTCGCCTTAGGTGAAGTTGTGAGCGATCCGTCCGCGGTCATGATTTGCAGCGGAACGGCGTTTCCGGTGGGAGCGTTCTGGGGGATCACGATGTTAATCTGATCCACTCCGGGAAATCCGGGCGCTTGTCCGGCGAATTGCACTTGCGCGGTGATTCCTCCGACCAGGACGACGGGTGTCGAATTGGCGAAATGCGGGGGTCCGCTGGAGGCTCCGTCGCCATCGGCTACGGGCGGTGTTTTCGCTCCCAGGCCGGTGGCGTAGAAGAAGGCGGAGGCGCCGCGGTGAATCGGAGCGGTCGGGTATCCGATGGAAGCCGAAGCGGAGGCCGGCGCGGCGATTTTGGCAATTCCATCGGAGTCCACGAACACCAGCACGGCGTTGGATTGGCCGTCGGGCGGAATGGTGAACACGCCGGGCGCGGCGGCGGTGATCGTGGTCTGCTCCGGCGGCGAGGAGACTCCCTTGACGGTGACCACCACGTTCGCGGTGACCGAGGTTTGTCCGGCGGGAATCACTTCGTAGGGCACCTGCGCGGTGACGAACGGGAACGCGCCGGCGGGGGAGACGACCTGAAGCGGCGCGGGAATATTGTTAAACGTGACCTGAACGTTGCCCAGATTGGTCGAAAGAGGAACCGTATCGGCGGTGGCCAGGGAGGCGCCGGAGAAGCTGCCGAAGATCGCCACCAGCGATCCGGGGGCGACCGGCGATCCCAGGCCGTTTGCATCCTTGGCGAAGCTCGCGGCGTTAAGTACGCCGCCCGGCGCGACCGAGGGCGGCTGCGCCGAAACCACCAGGGCGCCGAGCAGCGCGCAGGAAAGAAGACGGATCATGAGGCCATCATACGGGCGCCGCATCGCCGGGGATAGAGCAGATGGCACCGGCTTTTTCGCGCGTTTAGCGGCGCGCGATGGAGGCGCCGCCGATGGTGTTGTCCGGCGCGCTGTTCAGAGACGCGGCGATCTGGGCTTCCGCTCTTGCTTCGGCCGCGCGGCCCTCGGCCGCCAGCACGCGTGAGAGGAGCCAGTGAGGCTTGTACCAGTTGGGCGCGGCGGCGATGGCGGCGCGCAGCGTTTTCTCCACGTTTCCTGCGTCGTTTTGGCCGGCATAAAACGAGGCGAGATTGACCAGCGCGTTCATGCGGTCGTCGGCGGTTTGCACGGCCGATTTTGCGGCGTCGAGGCCGGCTTCCCAGGAAAGAAGCCTCGCGGCCGGATCCGCTCCAAAGGCGGCGAATCGCCGGGAAAAGTAGATATCGGATGATGCGCGCAACGCGCGGGCGCGCTTGAGCGCCGCGGCGGCGCCGGATACGTTTCCGCGGTCGATGAAGCTCGCGGCGCGGGCGAGCATGGCGTCGCCGGCCAGCAGAAAAACCGCAAAGCAGGCGAAGGGCGCGGCCAGAGCCAGGCGCAGCGGCGGGCGCGGCGATGGCGCAAGATCCGGAGTTTTGGCGCGCATCGCGGCGATGATCGCCAGGCAGATATAGAAATACAATTCCGTCGCGGCGGTGAACGACATGAATTGCTGGCTGACCACAATGGCGAGAAATGCCGCGCCCATTGCGCCGCGCGCCAACACCAGACCAAGGGCGGAGATCGCAAGCAGCGCCGCCAATCCCAGCAGGCCCTTGGAAACCAGCGCTTCAATGAAAATATTGTGCGGGGATTCGTGATAAAAATCCGGATAGGCGCGCGCCAGATCCGCCGATTCGTGTTTGGGAAATTCGCGCACGAACGTTTCCGGCCCGTAGCCGGCAAGCCAGCGCGATTCGCTCATTTTGAGCGTGTCGCGCCAGAGCAGCAGGCGCGCGCCGCCGAGGCGATCCTCCCGCGACCAATGAACTCGCGCGCGAAGCCTTTCTCCGGCGGCCGACCGGTAAAACGCGGCGAAAATCGCCAGCGCGGCGGCGGCGAGGGCGATGGATCGAAACACGCGGCGGCGCGGGAAACGCTCGCGCGCGAGGGTCAGCACCGCTCCGGCCAGCGCGCCGGCCAGCGCGGCGCGGGTGCCGCTCAAAATCATGGCGGCGAGGGCCAGCAGCGAAGTCGACACGGCGGCGATCTTCCAGGCGCGGCGCGATTCCAGACGCGCCAGAAAGAGCCCGGCAAAGAGCGGATAAAGCAGGAAGGCCGCGAAATAATCGGCGTGGCCGAGGGTGGACGGCGGGCGCACGATGGCGAACTGCCCTTCTCCGGTGCGATAACCGGAGGATGCCAGCAGCGGATCGATCCCGAAATACTGCGCGATGCCGTAGATCGCCGCGGGCAGCACGCCGTAAACGGTGACGCGCAGAAATGGCCGCAGCCGCTCCGGCGCGGCGGAAAGCCAGATGTAAATCGCGGCGGCGAAGGTCAGGACCGCCAACTCCACGGGCAATCCTTCTTTTCTCCATGCCGCGCCGAACCAGGAAATGGCGGGATCGATGGAAAAAATGGTCGCGATGGCGGCGGCGGCGGCCTGCGCGGCGATCAATTTAAGGAAGAGCGATCCCGCCGGGATCCTGCCGCCAAACCCTAGCGCCAGCGCCGCGGCGGCAAGCAGGATCACGATGCGCGGCACGACGTCAAAATAGAACGACCAGCCGGGCGCGATGGCCAGCGGCACGGCCGCGGCGGCCAGGGCCAACAGCATCCCCATAGCGCAACGGTAACCCGGTCCGGATTTGCGCCGCTAGAAAATTCGTTACCTCGCTACAGTTTTACAAAGATCTCATAATTTGGTTACGACTCCTGCGGCCAATCCCGGTAAGTTGGGGCAACGAGGCAAAGTCGAGCTATGATACGTCCCCCATCGGCCGCGGCTCCCGTTGATTATGCGACTGCGGCGAGCCGCCGCGTTCTCCCGATTTCGGAGCGGAGCGCGCCCGCGGCCGGCCGGGGCGAGGCGGCCCCTCCAGAACCGGCCGCTACGCGCGAAGTGCCCGGGTTCCGGCTCCGCGAGAAAAAATACCCCGCCGGACTTTCCCTGCCGCCGCATTCGCACGACCTGGCGCACCTGATTTACGGGATCGAGGGTACCTACACGGAGGTTCACGGCGAGCAGACCGTGACGTGCGCGCCGCGAACTTTACGCTATCTGCCGGCGGGTTGGCCGCACTCGAATGTATTTGAGAATGAGGCTGTGGTGCTGCTGATCTCGATCCGGCCGGAGACGCTCGATCGTGTGGCGCGGCATTCCAAGGGTCTGGATGCGCCGTGCGAGATTCGGGGCGCCTCAAGCGCGTGGCTGGCGGAGCGCATTCGCGCCGAATTTTTGCGGGGCGACGCGCTGTCGCTGGTGTCGCTCGAAGGAATTTTGCTCGACGTGCTCGCGGTCGCCGCGCGGCAGTCGGAGATGGCGGAGGGAGGATCGAAGGCTCCGCGCTGGCTGCGCCTGGCCCGCGAGTATGCGGAGGCAAATTTCCTCCGCAGCTTGAGCCTGGCGGAAATCGCGGCGGCGGCCGGCGTGCATCGCGTCCACCTGGCGCGGGAATTTCGCCGCTATTATTCGACGACGGTCGGAGATTTTCTGCGCTCGCGGCGAGTGGAGCACGCCTGCCAACTGCTGTGCTCGACCGAGGATCCGCTGGCGGATATCGCGGTTGCCTGCGGATTCTCCGATCAGAGCCACTTCGGAACAACGTTCCGCCGGCATATCGGGCTGACGCCGTCGCGCTTCCGGGAGATGGCTCGGCGGCCCGCGGAGTAGCGCAGCGCCGTTTATTCCTCGCGCAGCGCCGTCATCGGCTCCAATCGGGACGCGCGCAGCGCCGGCAGCAGCACGGCGAGCAGCGCGGCGGCGGCAAGCAGGAGTCCGGCGCCGCCGATGATCCAGGGATCGCCGGGCGTGAATCCGTAAAGCAGCGACGCCGCGGCCCGGCCGCTGGCCACGGCGAGCGCGCTGCCGGCGATCAATCCGGCCGCGACAAGCATTCCCGCTTCGCGCAGGATCATCCCCACCACGGTGGAGCGGCCGGCTCCGAGCGCGATGCGAATGCCGATCTCATTGCGGCGTTTCGCGATCATGTAGGAAATGACGCCGTAGAGTCCCACCGTCGCCAGAATGGCGGCCAGCAGCGCGAAAAATCCGGAGAGCGTGGCCATCAGGCGCTCGCGCAGCAGCGAATCGCTGACCTGTTCGACGAAGGAGTGAAATTCGATGCCCGCCTGCGAATTTTGTCCTTCGATTACGTTCTTTACCAGCGGCAGAAGCGGCCCCAGCGGCAGCCGCGAACGAATCAGGAAATTTTTATTGACCCCCGGGGCCGTATCCTGGCTGGCGGCGACGAAAACCTGAGGCTTGAAATCCTCACGCAGGTTTTGATATTTGGTGTTTTTCACGATGCCGACCACCTGATAAAGGTGCGGCGTCTGGCCCGGTCCGACGACGAGGCGGAACTGTCTGCCGAGCGGATTAGCGCCGTTGAGGAATTTCCGCGAAAATTCCTCATTCACGATGACCACATCGGGCGATGCCGTCGTATCGCGGTCGTTGAAGTCGCGCCCGGCCAGAAGCGGCGTTCCGATGGTCTCGAAGTATCCAGCGCTGACGCGATTGAACCAGGGAACCAGGCGGTCCTTGCGCTGCTCCCCGGGGAACTCGATGAAGCTGTTCCAGCCATTGCCGCTGATGGGAACGATATCGACGCTCGCCGCGGCCTCGATGCCCGGCGTCGCGCGCAAGGAATCGACGAGGTTTTTATAAAACTCGGCGCGGACCGGCGAAGGAAGATTCGCGCGGGAAATATCGACCGCGGCGACGAGCAATCCGTTTTGCTGGAAACCGGGATCGAGCGTCATCAATTTTCGCAGGCTGCCGGCGAATAAGAGCGCGCCGACCAGCAGCACCAGCGAAAGCGCAACCTGGCTGATGACCAGCGCCCGGCGCGCTCCGAAGCGCTCGCGGTCCGCGGTCAGCCCCCGGCCGGAGCCCTTCATCGCCGAGCTTGGATCGCCGCGCGTGGCGCGAAACGCCGGCGCCAGCCCGAACAGCACGCAGGTCAGCACCGCGACCGCGGCGGTGAAGGCAAGCATCCGCCAATCCGGTTGAAGGTCCAGATACAGCGCGCCTTCTTTCGTCGAAAGAAAGGAAACCAGGCCGCGGCTGAGCCAGCGCGCCAGGATGCCCAGCGCGGTCCCCGCCAGCGTCAACAGAAAACTTTCGGCGAGCAACTGGCGAATCAGGCGCGCGCGGATGGCGCCGATCGCCAGACGAATCGCCATTTCACGCTCGCGGGTGCTGGCGCGGGCAAGCGTCAGATTGGCGAGATTCGCGCAAGCGATCAGCAGCACCAGGCCGGCGATTCCCAGCAATAAATAAAGAGGCTGCTCGTACTGCTGGCGCAGCTCGGAAAGTCCCGATCCGGCCGGATTCGCGGTGAGCTTGTACTCGGTGTACCATTTGGCGAGGTCCGGAAGATACGCCGGAGGCACGGTATTTTCGAACACCCCGGGAGAAATCGATGCAAGCTGCGCGATGGCGCGCTCCATCGTGATGCCGGGCTTTAAGCGGCCAATGATCGCCAGCCACCAGTGATCGCGCTTGGCCAGATGGCTGGTTTCGGCATTGATCCACGGCTCGGCGCAGACGGGCACAGCGACGTCGAAGCTGCGGCCGACCTCGACGCCGAAAAAACCCGGCGGCGTGATTCCGATGATCGTCACAGGGTGGCCCTCCAGGGAAAGTTTCTTTCCGAGGGCTTCAGGGTTGCCGGCGAACTCGCGCTGCCAGAAGCCATAACTGATTACGGCGCCGGGTGAGCCGCATCCCGGCCGGTCGTCTTCCTCGCCGATCAAGCGCCCCGCCAGAGGCTGCACGCCCAGCGTCTTAAAAAACTGGCCGCTGACCCACAAGCCTTGCGCGATCCGCTTTTCGCCGCTCTCGGCGAGGTTAAAGCCGGTATTGCTCCAGGCGAAAATACCCGAAAACACCTGCTGGTGGTCGCGGATCTGCTCCCATTGGGCGTAGGTGAAATCGGAATGGCGGCCCTGGAAATTGCCGCTGCAACAGTGAGGGTTTTTTGCGATTCGCAGATCGGCGAGCTGCTCGGGATGGGAGACCGGCAGCATCCGCAGCCGGACGGCATCGAGCAACTCGAAAATCGCGGTATTGGCCCCGATGCCGAGTGCAAGGGAAAGGGCCGCCACGGCGAAAAAGCCGGGATTGGCGAGTAAGACGCGGCCGCCGTAGCGGAAATCCTGCCAGAGCCCTTCAAACCAGCTCGACTTTTTCATAGTGCCTCCCGCACGGACGCGCGAGCGGGCAAAAAGTTAGCAATCGCGCGCGCCGGGCGGTTCGAGGTCCGCCGGAAAACCCGGCTAACCGCGCCAATCCGTTGCAGTCTAAAGGATGAATGGAAGATAGCGACAGCGTAGCGGTCGCCCGGGCAAAAGCGGGCCCAGTTCCTGTCATCGCCGCGCGGCGGGGTTCATCGCGTTTTGGTCTTTCTCCGGTTCCGGGGGCCCTGTTCCCCGGCCAGCGAGAACTGGAGTTTCTTTTCGGCCGGGTCCACGCGGTCCAGGCGGACGCGTACCTTATCGCCGATCGAGAAGGCGCGGCGGGTCCGCTGGCCGATAATCTTGCGGTCGTTTTCCCGATACGCGAAGCGGTCGCCGGGCAGCGAATCGAGCGGGACCAGTCCTTCGATGAACAGATCGGCGAGCTCGACAAAAAAGCCGAAGCGCGTGGTGGAGATGATCAGCGCGTCGAACTCGTCGCCGGTGCGATCGATCATGAACTTCACTTTTTTCCACTCCACCAGCTCGCGTTCGGCCTCGGCGGCGCGGCGCTCGGCTTCCGAGGACCACTCGGCGATGGCGCGCATCGGCGCGTCGTAGACCCGGCCGTCGAGGTGGGCGGCGAGGGCGCGGTGAACGATCAGGTCCGGATAGCGGCGGATCGGCGA
>JAJPIT010000057.1 GCA_021324615.1 Terriglobia bacterium
TCACCTTGATCCGTTGTAATTGCTTCTGACTCAATGTCACCATCTCCTTTCAGGGGTGACAGAATCGCTGGCCTGTTAGGGGGTGACAAAATCGCTGGCCTACATCAGAGTTGAGAAAAACCGTTGACAAGAAGCCGGATCAGATATAAACTCAACCGGAATGGTGGGGCTCTTCTACCGAATGGTCGGTCGTTGCCGGGAGTGGAAATCCTCACTTTGCAGTGAGATCTGAAGTTCGGCTTCGGGAGAAAACGTGCCATGTCGAAACGTTGGATTTGCATTCTGTGCGCCGTACTTTTAGGATTTGCGGCCTTGCTGCTGGCCCAGGCGCCGACCGGTGTGATCACCGGCGTCGTCACCGATGAAACGGGAGCCGTGATTCCCAACGCGACGGTGACAATTACGAATAAGGCGACGGGCGTGGAGCGCGTCGCAACGACGAACGCAGAGGGTTTGTACAGCGCTCCCGCGCTGCCGGCGGGAGACTATTCGATCAAGGTGGAGGCGCGGGGGTTTAAGATCTCGGTTCGCGACGCCACTCTCACGGTGGGCGGGCAGACGCAGGTCAACATGCCGATGTCGCTCGGAACGGCCGCCGAGACGGTGACGGTGGAAGCCGCGACGGCGCAGATCAATTATGAGAGCCACACCGTCGAAGGCGTGATTCCCCGGGCCGAGATTCAGGATCTGCCGCTCAACGGGCGGAGTTACCTGCAACTGGCCGGGCTGGAGCCGGGAGTCACGATCGCATCCGGAACGCCGGCGCAGTTCAATGCGATTTTCACGGTCAGCGTGCTGGGAGCAGGCAACCGCACCGTGGTCACCGTCGACGGAGGCAATGTTTCCGACAACATCGACGTGGGCGGCGGGATGTCGTCCATGAATTTCTCCCAGGAGATGGTGCAGGAGTTCCAGGTCTCGGAAGTGAATTTCGATCTGGCGACGCCGATCGCCGCCGGCGGCGCGATCAATATGGTGACCCGCTCCGGCACCAACGATTTCCATGGCAGCGGGTATTTCTTTTTCCGGGATCATAACATGGCCGCCTATCCGTCGCTGCGCCGCGCCTGCGATCCGCTGAACGCCGCGCCAGCCTGTTTCACCCAGGGGCCAAATTCCGCGGCGGTGAACAAATTGAACAATCCGTTCTTTGCGCGGCGCAACCCGGGAGCCTCCCTCGGCGGGCCGATCAAGAAGGATAAGCTCTTCTTTTTCTTCAACTACGAGTATCAGAATCAGGTTCAGGCGCTGGCCATTCAGAGCACCGATCCGGCGTTCTCCCCCATTCTTGGGACCTACGGCAGCCCCTACGTCGACAAGACGATCAGCCTGCGGATCGACGACCACATCAGTGCCAAACACAATCTGATGTTCCGCTATTCGCACGACGGCAACACCGGATTTGGACAGGCGCTGGAGTTCGGCGATCCCTCCAACTGGGCGCGCAACACCAACTGGGCCGACCAGGCGATGCTCGGGCTGACCAGCACCTTCACGCCCACCATCGTGAACGACTTCCGGGTTCAGTACAACTATTGGAATAATCATAATAATCAGGCGGTTCCTTCGGATTGCTCGTTGCCGTGCGTCGCCGGATCTCTTCCCAACGTTTTTACGTTCCTGGGATCCAATATGCCGGCGATCGGTCCGAATTTTAACGCTCCGCAGGCGCGCAACACCCGGCGCTACGAGTTCATCGAATCCTTAAGCTGGCAGAAGGGCACGCACCGGTTGAAGTTCGGCGGCGACCTGAACCCGACCAATTCCGCGGGCTTGTGGGGGTTCTGTACGCCGATGTGTGTGGGCGCGTTTTCGCCGACCTATGTGCGGCAGACGCTGCTGCCGGTGGTCGGCCCGGCCACCTTCAACGCGCTGTTCCCCACGCTGCCCGTGCAGCTTAAAAGCGACGCTGACGTTTTAAATCTTCCGGTGCTGAATATTAACAGCAGCATCTTCAGCGGCATCGGCGTGGGCAACGTCACCACGCCGGCCGCCTACGACTACTCGCAGGCGCGCAATCTGAATCAATACCGCGCCTACTTCCAGGATGTGTGGAAGATCCGCCCGAACTTCACGCTGAACTATGGCCTCGCCTGGAACGCGCAGGTTGGTTTTTATAATAATTATGTGCCGCGACCGCAGTATCTGGCTCCGATTCTGGGCGCGAACAATCTGGGCGGCACGCGCAACAACACCAAAGAGTTTCAACCCGCCTTCGGTTTTGCCTGGAGTCCGTTCCGCGACGGCAAGACGGTGATCCGCGGCGGCGCGGGAATTTACTGGGACAGCACGCCGGGATATTACAAGCTGCGCGAGATGGCTTCCATCGGGCCTCCGGGAAGCGCGCGGAACACCCTGGCCGCCAGCGCCTTTACCAATCCCTATCCCACCGGCACGATTATCAATTTCAACACCGGCCAACCGATTCCGCAGGGAGCGCCACTTCCGCTGAGCGCTCTCACGAACATGACTATCGGGCAGTTCGTGAACGCCATCAATCAGGAGCTGCCGAGCGTGGCCGCGGTTCTGGCGCCGTCCAATACGCCGCGCAGTGGACCGTTCCCGTATCCGAATATCAACTACGCCAAGCAAGGCGTCGAAATCTATCCCCAGAATTTCCCGCTGGCGCGGAGCTATCAAACCTCGATCGGGATTCAGCGCGAGCTGCCCTGGGGTATGGTGATTACCGCGGATTGGGCGCGGCGGCAGGGCGAGAATGTCAGTCTGGGCGAGGTCGATCAGAATCTGTTCGCGCGCTATCTCGGCACGCCGACCCCGGTTCCGGTGATTCCGCTTTGCAAGACTGCGCCGGATTTCAATCCGGCCGACGAGTGCTCCACCGGGACGATCACGTTTTGGACGGATCAGGGCCGCGCGGTCTATGACGGATTACTGGTGAAGGCACAAAAGCGGCTGGCGCACCGGCTCCAGTTCCAGGTCTCATATGCCTTCCAAAAGGCGCTCTCCGAGTCAGTCTGGAACGACGCGAATTGGATGGCGGGTTATGGACAATATCTGCCGCATCATAACCTGAATATCGCCGGCACCTACAATCTGCCCTGGGGATTCGCAATCAGCATGAACTCCTCGATCATCAGCAGAACGCCGCAGACGGCGACCGTGCCGAGCCTGGATCTGCCCGGCACCGTGCCCGCCGGCAATAACGAACCGTTGCCCGGGCTCGCCTACGGCTGCCTGGCGGCCTCCTGCGGAAAGGCCGCTTTGCAGGCGGCGGTCAATGCCTATAATTCGAGCATCGTGGGAACAAAGAACGCGCAGGGAGCCACGATCACCTCCTCGATCATCCTGCCGCAGAATTACGAGTTCGGCGATCCGACCCTCACGCAGGACTTCCGGCTGACGAAAGTGTTCACCGTCAAGGAGCGTTACCGGTTTACCATCC
This sequence comes from Terriglobia bacterium, assembly GCA_021324615.1. GTDB lineage: Bacteria > Acidobacteriota > Terriglobia > Bryobacterales > Bryobacteraceae > Palsa-187. The sequence continues at coordinate 3,404 of JAJPIT010000057.1, forward strand.
TGGGCGAGATGTTCAACGCCTTCAACATCGCTAACTTGAGCGGTTATTCTTTTTCGCTCGATACCGGCAAGGCGGGCAGTGTCTGCCAGCAGGGCGGGCAAGCCGGCATCTCCTGCAACTTCGGCCAACCGACACAGCGCGTGAATCAGACCTTCGGCTCGGCGGGTCCGAGAGCGGTGCAGGTCGGCGCGAGATTTTCGTTCTAAATTCGTTTTCGCAACACCCCCGGCATTCATGCCGGGGGTAAAGGCGAGAGCTGAAATCACTCCGCGCGTCTTTGTTTTCATCGCGTCTCGAAACGTGGTAAGGTACATCCTTTCGAGGCATTTCTTCATGTTCAAATCCGCACGACCCATCGCGCTCCTGTTCTGCGCCGTTCCTTTTCTCTATCCCCAAGCTCACGAACCGCTGAAGCCGACCGACGCGGCGTTCCGCGGCATGCGCTACCGCAATATCGGCCCGTTTCGCGGAGGGCGGTCGCTGGCCGTGGCGGGAATTCCAGGCGATCCGTTCACGTATTATTTCGGCGCGGCGGGCGGCGGAGTCTGGAAATCGACCGATGGAGCGGTCACCTGGTCGCCGATCTTCGACCACGAAGCCTCGTTTTCCATCGGCGCGCTGGCGGTGTCCCTTCCGATCCCAATGTGATTTACGTGGGCACCGGCGAGACGGCCCTGCGCGGCGATATCGCACAGGGCGACGGCGTCTACAAGTCGATCGACGCGGGAAAGACCTGGAAAAACATCGGATTGCGCGACTCGCGCGCGATCGGGAAAATTCTGGTTCATCCCAAAAATCCGGATATCGTCTATGTTGCGGCGCTGGGACATACTTTCGGCTCAAACGCCGAGCGCGGCGTATTCCGCACGCTGGATGGCGGAAAAACGTGGGAAAAGGTGCTGTATAAGGACGAAAATACCGGCGCAATCGACCTTTCTTTCGATCCCAACAATCCCAATATTATTTTCGCGTCGATGTGGCAGGCGCGGCGGTCGCCGTGGGGATTCGAAAGCGGAGGGCCCGGCAGCGGCTTGTACCGGTCCGCCGACGCGGGCGCGACCTGGAAGGAAGTAACCGGCGGCGGATTGCCTCCCAAGCCGTGGGGCAAAAGCGGCGTGGCGGTGGCGGCCAACTCGGATCGCGTGTATTTCCTGCTTCAATCCAAGGAAGGCAACGGATTATACCGGTCCGACGACGGGGGCTCGCGCTGGCAGCGCGTCAATGATCAGCGGGAATGGATCCAGCGCGCGTTTTATTACATGCACATTTTCGCGGACCCCAAAAATCCCGATCAGGTTTATATTTTAAACGTCCAGTTCGGCAAATCGACCGACGGCGGGCGCACCTTCAACCGCCTCCGCCCGCCGCACGGCGACAATCACGCGCTGTGGATCGATCCCACGAATACGAATCGCATGATTTCGGGCGACGACGGCGGCGCGACGGTTTCGGTGGATGGCGGAAAACACTGGTCGCCGCAGGATAATCAGCCGACCGCGCAGTTTTATCACGTGATCACCGATAATCGCTTCCCTTATTACGTTTACGGGGCGCAGCAGGATAATTCCACGGTCGCCATCGCCAGCCGCAGCGATTCCGGACGTATCGACAAGCCCGACTGGTATCCGGTAGGCGGCGGCGAATCGGGCTACATCGCGCCGGACCCCCGCGATCCGCTGATCGTTTACGCGGGCAGCTACGAAGGCACGCTCACGCGCTTCGATAAACACACCGGGCAGAATAAGAATGTTTCGCCGTGGCCGGAAATTACCGACGGCGAGGGCGCGGCGAATCTGAAGCATCGCTTCCAGTGGACCGCTCCGACGCTGATTTCGCCCCACGATCCCACCGTTCTCTATCACGGCGGCGAGATGCTGTTCAAGTCCACCGATGAGGGCATGCACTGGACCCCGATCAGCCCGGATCTGACGCGCAACGACAAATCCAAGCAGGTGGCCGCGGGCGGCCAGATCGATCTGGACGACACCGGAACGGAATATTACGACGTCATTTTCGCGATTGCGGAATCGCCGATCACCAAGGGCGAGATCTGGTGCGGGACCGACGACGGGCTGGTCCAGTTGACGCGCGATGGCGGAAAAACGTGGACCAACGTGACGCCGAAGGACCTGCCGGAGTGGAGCCGGATCAGCATTATCGACGCGTCGCCGCACGATCCGGCGACGGCGTACGTTGCGGCGAATCATTATCAGCTCGACGATCTGCATCCCTATATTTACAAGACGAACGATTACGGAAAGACCTGGACCAAGATCACCGACGGCATCCCCGAGGACGTTTTCGCGCGCGCGGTGCGCGAGGATCCCAAGCGCAGGGGCCTGCTTTACGCTGGAACAGAATCGGGCGTTTTTGTTTCTTTCAACGACGGCCAGAAGTGGCAGCCGTTCAATCTGAATCTGCCGACCACGCCGGTCCACGATCTGATGGTCCACGGCGACGACCTGGTGCTGGCGACGCACGGGCGGGCCTTTTGGATTCTGGACGATCTTTCGCCGCTGCGCCAGTACAACGATCAGATCGCCGCCAGCGAGGTGCATCTGTATAATCCTTCGCCGGCGATGCGCTATTACGGCGGAGGCCGCGGGGGCGGCGGGCGAGGCGGCCCGGCGACCGCGGGTGAAAATCCGCCGGGCGGCGCGACGATTTATTACTACCTGAAGACGGTTCCCAAGGGCGAGATCGCGATTGAAATCCTCGATGCGTCGGGAAAGCCGGTACGCCGGTATTCAAATCAGAAACAGGTGCGGGTCGATCAGCCGCTCGAGCCGGACGCCGAGCGTCCCCGGCGTGAATTGGAGCCGGTGGCCGGGCTGAATCGCTTCCAGTGGGACCTGCGATACGAGCCGGTGCCGCAGGTGCCGAATTATTCGTTGTTCCTGTATTCGCGCGGCGAATATGGCCCGCTGGCGCTGCCCGGCAAGTATACGGTGAAGCTGACGGCGGGCGGCAAGGAGTATACGGCGCCGCTGGAGGTGACGCTCGATCCGCGGATTAAAGTTCCGATGGAGGATTTGAGAAAGCAGTTCGACCTGCTGACGCGGATCCACCGCGATCTGGCGAATCTTTACAACACCGTGAACCAGATGCAGGATGTTCGCGGGCAGCTCCAGGGACTGCAGACGAGACTGCCGGCAAGCGCGGCGGCGGTGGCCAAGGCCGCCGAAGAGCTGGACAAAAAGATCGCGGCCGCCGAAGACGTGCTGGTGAATTTCAAGATTACGTCGAGTGAGGATTCGCTCGCCTATCCGCTGGCGCTGGACGGGAAGTTGAGCGTGCTGGCGACGACAGTCGCCGGCACTTCGGATTCTGCGCCAACCGAGCCGGAGCAGGAACATTTTCAGGAATTGAGCGCGAAGCTCGACAAAGATTTATCGCAATGGGGCCATATCCTGGCGGCGGATCTGGCGGCGTTCCAGAAGCTCGCTTCGCAGCAGGGGTTGCAGACGGTGGTGGTGAAACCGATCGGAACGGCGCCGTCCCGGGAGAAGTAGCCAGCCCTTCGTTCGCGCCGGGGATCGGACATCAACCCCAAAGAGACCCGCATCGGCGGGCCGCCTGTCCATCAGCCGCACCGCCCGACGCGGACGTGTTATCCTTCGACGCTGGGAGCTTATTAAAATGCGTAGGTTCAAATCACCGATCTGCTTGCTGACACTTGCCGCGGCGGGCGCCTTCGGCCAGGCGCCCACCGATCTCGTCGATTTCGGGATGATGACATGGCCCGAGGTCAAAGCCGCACTCGCCGCCGGAAAGACGACGGCGCTGGTCTATAACGGCGGAACCGAGCAGCGCGGTCCGCAATGCGTCAACGGAGGCCACACTTTGATGGCGCAGGCGACGGTGCTCGAGATCGCGCGAAGATTGGGCAATGCCATTGCCGCTCCGGTGCTTCCGTTTTCTCCCAACAACGCCAGCCCGAATCTTCCGGGCACCATCGGCCTGACTCCGGAACTGTTCGCGGCGATCAACGAGCGCGTCGCCGAGCAACTGATCATCACCGGATTCAAAAACGTGGTGTTGATGGGCGATCATGGCGGCGGCCAGCAGCAACTTGGCGAAGTGGCGAAAAAGCTCAGCGAAAAGTACGCGGACAAGGGCATCAAAGTGGTGTGGGCGGATGAGGTTTACGCCAAGGCCAACGAGGATTTCGATAAATGGCTGGAGGCGAACGGATACCCCTATAGTACGCACGCCGGCATTCCGGACACCTCGGAGATGCTCTATCTGGGCGGCGATAAAGGATGGGTGCGGAAGGATCTGATTCCGACTGCGGTCGGCGATCCGGCGCGGCGCGGAACGGGCGACGGCGGAGGCCGCGGACGCGGAGGACGCGGCCGAGGTCCGGCGGATCCCAACGCCCCGCCGCGGGTCAACAACGGAATCCAGGGGGACGCCCGCAGGTCCACCGCCGAGCTGGGGCAGAAACTGTTCAATATGAAGGTCGATTACGCAGTGCGCCAGATTCACGAGCTATTGGGCGACGCGAAGTGAGCGGGGTTTACGCGCAACCCGCTCCCTCCAGCCACGGATAGCGCCAGATCACGCTTTCATCGACCTCGACGCCGAGCCCCGGAGCGCGGGGCACGACCAGCTCGCCCCGTTCGATCGCGAGCGGCTGCTTGAGGATCTCCGCGGCGAGCGGAAACGGATAGGCAAAGCTCCGGATGCCGGTGGAATAGCACGGATACTCGAGCCAGCGGACGACGCTTTCCGGCCAGCACACGCCCAGGTGCGCGGCGGCGGCGAGCTCCAGCCCGGTGCCCCAACTGTGGAAGGCGAAACGCATGCCGGCGCGCGCGATATCGGGAAAAAGGCGGCGCGCGGTCGCGTAGCCTCCCTGCGAGACGAGGTCCATCTGGACGTAATCGACGGCGCCGCGCTCGATCAGGTCCAGCAAGCGCAGCTCGTTTGGTTCATGCTCGCCGCCGGCGAGCGGAGCGAGATTGAGCTGCTTCAGGCGGATGTAGGCGTCGTGATCGTCGGGCGGCAGCGGCTCCTCCAGCCAGCGGATGCGCGATTCGGCCATTTCGGCGGCGACGCGCTCCACCGTCGCGGCCGGATAGCTGTGTCGGCCGATGCGCCACCAGGCGTGAGCATCCACCATGATTTCGAAATCTGGGCCGGAGCGGCCGCGCACCGCGCGCACGGCAGCGACGTCGGCCTGCGGGCCGCGGCCGGCGCGCATTTTATATCCGCGGAATCCCATTTCGCGCGCCGCCTCCGCTTCCGCCGCGCACTCCTCCGCTGGACGGTATAGCCCGGCGCTGGCATACAGCCGGATGCGGTCGCGGACGCGGCCGCCGATCAGCTCGCTGACGGGAACGCCGCGAATCTTGCCCGCCAGATCATACAGCGCAATTTCCACCGCGCCGAAAATGCGGCTGGTTTCGGCTTCCGATCCGGGCCCCTGTTGAAAAGCGGCGCGCAGGGCGTCGGGATCTTCGGGCGAACGTCCGAGCAGAAAAGGAGCGATCAGACGGTCGATTGTCTGCTTGACGGAAAGCGCGGGCGGGCCGGGCGCGTAGCCGAAGATGCCTTCATCGCTGGCGATCCGGATCAGCATCGCATCGCGCTTGAAAATCGTCATTTGTTCTGGCCCGCCGGGAAGCCGGATGGGTTCGGGCAGGGGATAGGAGAGCAGATACGCTTCAACGGAGCTGATCTTCATGGCGGGACGGGCCGCTACAATTCTACCGCGCGATCGGCGCTGAAACTGGGCGCCCGGCGGGATTTTCCGGGGGAAGGATCCGGCAACCCGGCGCATCCAAGCGCGGCCCTTTGGGCACGGACGCGGAGGAGCCGGGATTGATCAGCCGAGAAGGCCGCCATGTCCCAGGCAGGCAACTTCCCAGCCCGAGACCCGGTAGCGGGCCAGCAGCGGCGGCAGCACCAGATCGATGACGTTGGGTTTGGCGGAGCGGTAGCAGCCCGGCGAGGAGAGGATCGGGATATCGTCTTTATATCCGAGCAGGAAAAGGTTGCCGGGCTCGACCGGCGCAAGGAAGCGCTCGATATGGCAGCCGATGTGAGTCATGGCGCGCCCGATCGCGTCTTCCGGGCCGGCCGGTGAGGTGGTGGAGGCAACCAGAATGACGGTTGGACGGGCGCGTACCAGGTGTTCCAGGCTTCGCGCCACCGCAGCTTCCTCTTCCAGGCAGGCCAGCGCGAACGCCGGCGCGGTGTGAAAATGCTCCAACCGCTGCCGCATGATACTTTCAAAGAGCTGGCGCGCGCGGTCGCTGTGAATCGGATCGGTATAGAGAACGGCGACGGAGGGGTTCCGGATCGGCCGCGCCTGCAAGATCGGGCCGCGCTCGCGAAGCATGTTGATCACGGTCTCCAGTTGCGGCCGCGGGACGGCGAAGGGCGCGCTTTTGACCGTGGCGATCCGCTGGCCGGCCCGGGCCATGCTGAAGTTTACGCCGGTGGCGATCACGACGCTGGCCACGCAGTTGATCTGCCGGAGCAGTTCATCATCCACCAGCAGGCAGCAATCCTCGGTGGCGAAGAGATTCGCGCGGCCGCCGGCGGCGAGCCGGATCTCCAGGCAGCCGCATCCGATCTCTCCCGCAGCCTGGCAGACGGCGTCGTCCTCGCCGATTTCCCCATCTTCAAGCTCGGTAACCCATACTTCGTTCAGCCCCTCGGTTTCGAGCAGCCGGATGTCCTCCTCGCTCAGCATGTGACCTTTGGCCAGGAGTTTGCGGCCGCCGGGACGAAAGATGGTGGAGCACAGGATCCTGCCCGTGGATGCCTTCACACTTATGGTTTGTGCTTTCATCAGACCTCCCTTCACGGACGGGTTTTCGCGCGGCCTTCGCTCTCCGTCCATTTACAACTATTCTGCGTATTAGTGGAAGAATACCAGGAATTTTCTCACAAATCGAGATTTTTTTTAGGGAAAGCGCGCCGCTCCATTACTTGCGCAGGCGGGGTACCGGCGCCGTCTCGATTTGCACCAGTGGCGGCGCGAGCCGCAAGGGAGATGCGGGCTTAAGCGGTTTGAGCATGGCGATTTCATCGCAGGCCTGGAACTTCGGGCAGCGCAGGCAGTCCTTCCAGGCCTTGAGCGGCAGCTCTCCGCGATCCACTTCGGAAAATCCGAGCTTGGAAAAGAATCCGTCGACGTAGGTAAACGCAAAGATCTCCGCCAGATCGTACTGGCGGGCCTCGGCCTCCAGGGCCTCGACGAGCAGGCGCCCGATGCCTCGCGTCTTCGCCTCCGGCGCCACCGCCAGGCTGCGGATCTCGCCGGACTGCGGAGTGTAAAAATGAAGCGCTCCGCAGCCGACGATGGCGCCGTTTTCGCAAGCGACCATGAAGTCCCGGATATTTTCGGCCATCTCGAACTCGGTGCGCGGCAGCATGATGCCATTTCGGGCATAACCGTTGATCAATTCGGTAATGGGCCGAATATCGGAGAGTGTTGCTTTGCGAATCTCTGCCATTCAGCTTATAAAAGTGCCGATTTCGGCGCGATCCATGAGTTTTTGGATGATTCCTGGATGGGATCCGGGCGCGATCACGACTTCGGGAACGCCATTTTCCAATGCGGAAAGAGCGGCTTCCAATTTGACCTGCATCCCGCCCGTTGCCGCTCCGGAACAGATCAACTGGCGCGCCAGCGGGGCGGAAAGGGCCGGAAGGATCCGGCCGAAGCCGTCCCGCACACCCTCCACATCGGTGAGGAAAAAGAGCTTATCTGCCCGAAGCGCGGATGCGCAGGCGGCGGCCATCTGATCCCCGTTGATGTTGTAGATCGCGCCGCGAGCGTCGCCGGCGACGCAGGCGATCACCGGCAGATAGCCCTCGCGCAGTAAAATTTCCAGAAGCCTCGAGTCGGAATGGGCCGGGCGGCCGACGTGTCCCAGTTCGGCATCGGCCGGAGAAGCGTCCAACAGGCCGGCATCGATTCCGGTCAGACCTACCGGCAGCGCTCCTCCGGCGCGCAGGGCGGAAACGAGCGTCGAATTCACGCTTCCCGCGAAAATTTTGAGGACCGCGTCCAGAATTTCGGGCGTCGTCACGCGCTGGCCATTGACGAACCGGCTTTCGATGCCGCACGCTTCGAGGTATCGCGTCATCTGCCTGCCGCCGCCGTGGACCACCACCACTGCGGCGTGGTTGCGCAGCGCGGCGATCTCGCCAGCCAGGCGCTGGCGCTCCCGGCCGGAGTCCAGCAGAGTTCCGCCGAGCTTGACCAGGATCTTCAAAGCAGCCCCGCCGTTTCTTCGAATCCGAGCGCGATGTTCATGTTCTGCACCGCCTGTCCGGCCGCGCCCTTGCCCAGATTATCAATCGCCGCGACAACAACCCCGCGCCCGCCGCGCGCATCGAAGTGGATCCCCAGATCGCAGAAGTTGGTCCGGGCGACCGCGCGCAGATCGGGCGCCTGCCCGGATGGATAAAGGCGGATGAAAGGTTCGTTCGCGTAGGCGCGCTGATAAATCTCCAGGATCTCCTCCGCCGATCCGGCGCCGCGCGCGCGAAAATAAATCGTCTCCAGAATGCCGCGATCAAGCGGGAGAAGCTGCGCGGTGAAGCTCAGCTCGGACTCCTCCAGGCCGGAGGTGCGAAGAATCTCCGGCACGTGGCGGTGATCCAGGACCGCGTAGGCCGAAACGTTCTCGGTGACCTCGCAGAAGCTGGTTTTCAGCGACGGCTTCCGCCCCGCGCCGCTCACGCCGCTTTTTGCGTCGCACACCACTCCCGATGCGCGGTCGATCACGCCGGCGCGGACCAGCGGCCGCAGGGCCAGATTGGCGGCGGTGGGATAACATCCGGGATTGGCGATCAGCCGCGCCTGGGCGATGCGCGCGCGGCAAAATTCCGGCAGACCGTAAGCGGCTTCGGCGAGAAGATCGGGCGCCCGGTGAGGTTCTTTGTACCAGCGCTCGAAATTTGCGGCGGCGCCGAGGCGGAAGGCGCCGCTCAGATCGATGACCGCCGCGCCGGTTTCGAGCAGCGCCGGGGCGAGGTCCATGGAAACGTCGGCGGGCGTTGCCAGAAACACGGCGGCGAGTCCGGCGGCTTTGACGGACTCCGCGGTGCAGGGCATTCGCTTCAGCCCGCGGCCGTTCCACGGTCCGCGGCGCTCCCCGGATTCGCGGTGCTCGAGCAGGACCGGCTCGACGGCAGGATGGCGCGAGAGGATGCGGACCAGTTCGGCTCCGCTGTAGCCGGTAAATCCGGCGATGCCGGCCAGAGTTGGCGATGAGTAATTATTCACTATAATGAATAATTATACTACGAGCGCTGTTCGCTCACAGACCGCTCGGCCAGCTCGCCCACGATCGGCAGTTTGTATTTTTCGCCGTGACTGGCCTTGATGATCATGAAAATCCAGGCGGCGAAGACCAGCAGTTGCAAAAAATGGGTAAACAGGCTGTGCATGGGGAAGGCGCCGCGCCAATCGGAGAGATAGAGCGCGGGCGAGACCACCCACTCCACCATCAGCCAGGCGACGAAGAGATATAAACCCTGGAAGGCGTGGAAACGGGTGCCGGAGTCGCGGCGAAAACGCTCGCTGGCCAGGACGACGATCGCGGCGATCCAGCCGACCATTGGGATGTAGCACAGCAGCGCGGCGTTGCGGCCGCTGATGCCGGCCATCGGATCCGGGTGGGGGACGTTGCCGGCCGGCGCGCCGGTCGGCTGGCGCGTACCGCACCTGCCGCAGAAGATGTCCGCATCGCCGACCCGGTTTCCACAGTGGGGACAAAACGGCATTTCTATCAATTGCTACGATACGCCAGCGTCCCCGGTTCCCGCCAGCGCGGGCGGCTTACTGGCCATCGGTGGAAACCAGAGGCGGAACCGGCGTATCCGGGCGCAGCGGCGGGCGGCGCTTGTGCCACTCCGTCGCCTGCTCGTAGGCGCGGGCCAGAGCCAGGACGCGGCCTTCGGAAAACCGCGGTCCGGCGATCATCAAGCCGACGGGCAAGCCCGCCGGGGTAAATCCGCAAGGAATCGAAATCGCGGGAATGCCGTAGATGTCAAAGGGTGTGGTGTTTTCCAGCGAGGGATTGCGCGGCGAATCGCTTTCCTCGCTCTGCATCGCATCTTTCACCGTCGCCGGCGTGTGGCGGCGGGTGGGCAGCGCGACCAGATCGAAGTTGGCGAAAGCATCGTCGATGGTGCGGCGGATCAGTTCCAGGCGCTGGCGCGAGCGGACATAGTCGCTGGCTTTGGCCTTCGACGCGGCTTCCAGAGAGTGGCGCTCGGGAATCTGATAGCGGTTGGGCTCATGGGTAAAATACTCCTCGTGATAGGCGTAGCTTTCGGCGATCAGAGATAGGTTGCTGGTGGGCGGAAGGGTGACTTCGCCGGCGTTGCGGGCCAATTTCATGAGCACGCCGATGGCGTCCTCCACCAGCCGGGCGACGTCCGGATCCAGCAGATCGAAGAAGGGCGCGCGCGGGATGCCGATGCGCAGTTGCGATACCGGCTGCTGCATTGCCGCGAGGTAGTCCTCCTTGGGGTGGTCGGCGCTGGCGATGTCCAGGCGGTCGTAACCGGCGATGGCGTTGAGCAGAATGGCGGCGTCTTCCACGGTCCTGGTAATCGGGCCGCAATGATCGAGCGAAACGATCAGGGGCACGATGCCGCGGATCGGAGTCAGGCCATAGGTCGGTTTGAGGCCGACCACGGAACAGTACGAGGCGGGAGTGCGGATGGAGCCGCCGGTGTCGGTGCCCAGCGCGCCGAAGCACAGATCGGCGGCGACGGCGGCGGCCGATCCGCCGGACGACCCGCCCGGCGTGCGGTCGAGCGCCCAGGGATTGCGCACCGGGCCGAAGTAGCTGGTCGCCGAGGTTCCGCCAAAGGCGAATTCGTGGAGATTGGTCTTGCCGATCAGGATCGCACCGGCGGACTTCAGCCGGCGCACCACTTCGGCATCCTCGGCGGGCACGCGGTCGTCGAAGACGGCGCTGGCGGCGGTGGTGCGGATGCCGGCGGTATCGATGTTGTCCTTGAGGGCGATAGGGATGCCGTGCAGCGGCCCGCGCAGTTTGCCGGCGCGCTGCTCCAAGTCGAGCTGGCGGGCCTGCCGCAGCGCGAAGTCGCGGGTGACGGTGATGAAGGCGTTCAGCTTGGGGTTGTAGATCTGGATCCGCTCCAGGCATGCTTCCACAAGCCGCCCGGCAGTGAGGCTGCCCGAGCGGATCCGGGCGGAGGCGCCGGCGAGGGTGAGGCTGCTTACATCTTCCTCCGGTTCACCGCGGGCCGCCAGCGCGCCCAGAAGCGACAGGGTGAATCCGCGCCGTGAAATTCCGGTCATGTCCTCAGCTTAGCCGGAGAAAGGGGCGAGCCGCACAGAGGTCCGGATCACATTCGCGGTCAAGCGCGGGCCGGGGCTTGCGGCGCGAGGGTAAGCTCGGCCTGCTCCAGCAGAGTTTCAAGGGAAACCGGGCGGTGCGCGTCGAAGATCGCTCTGCCGACGGCGATGCGGTGCGCTTCGGCGGCGGCGTGAATTCTGATCCAGGCCTGTTCGAGCGATTCGGCGCCGGTTTCCAGCACCGCGATGGCGAAGCGCTGCTCGCCGATGCGGGCCACCACGTCGATCGATCCGGCGATGGCGCGCAGCCGGTCGGCCGCTTCGACCAGCGCCAGATCGCGGCGCTGATCCCCAAAGGCCAGTGACAACTCGCCCAGGTTCTTCGGTTCGGCGATCACGATCAGCAGGCGGCGCCCGAGACGGTCCGCCAGGCGGCGGTCGCGGTCGGCGAAGGCGAAGAATCCGCCGCGGTTGGGAAGACCGGTGAGCGAGTCGACCACCGAGGCGGCGCGCGTTGCGGTGATCAGGCGGTGCCGCTCGAGCGAGGCGCGGATCGCGTGGGCCAGCGGAGCGCAGTCGATCTCGCCCCGGACCAGGAAGTCCTGCGCTCCTTCGCGGATCATCTTCAGCGCCAGGCTCCATTCGCCGGGCGCGATCAGCAGCACGATGGGAATGTGGGCGGCGGCGCCGTGAATCCGCCGGAACGTTTCGATGCCCCTGGAGTCGGGCAGATCGCAGTTGAGAAGAATCACATCGAAGAGATCGTTGGCGGCAGCCGTGCAGGCTTCGGCGAGCGTGGCGGCGTGGACCGTCTCGATAGGCATCCAGGTGTCCCAGAACCGGCCGTCGGCGATCTCGGCCAGGGCATCCCGGAGGAAGGCCGCGTCTTCCGCGGCCGTTTCGACGAGCAGTACGCGAAGATTCATGCGCGACCTCCTTGGGGCGGATTGTCCAGGCTCGTAGATTAGTGCCGGCCGGGTAGGGAAGTTCTCACGGGGGGAAGGGCCGATGCGAAGCGCGATGTAGCCTCTTAACGATTCTCCATGTGGTATTCCTTCAGCTTGCGGTAAAGCGTCGTGCGGCCGATACCGAGCAGGTGTGCGGCGATGGCGCGATCGCCCTTGGTATATTCGAGGGCGTTCAAGATCGCGCGCCGTTCCAGTTCGGCCAGCGGAATGACGCCGCTCGGGCCGGCAACCGGATCGGGCACGGGCGGCGGAGCCGGGGCCGCAAGCGTCTGCGCCGGGGCGGCCTGGGGAGGAGCGGCCGCCGCCGCCGTCAGATACTGCGATTTTTTCTGCAAGATGAAATTTTGCAGATTGGACGGCAAATCCGCGACGTGCAATAGAGGTCCGGAGTTGATGGCGACCATGTGCTGGATGCAGTTTTCCAGTTCCCGAACGTTCCCCGGCCAGTCGTAGCTGAGCAGCACCTCCATGGCTTCGGCGGTGATCGTGTAATTTCCGCCGACGCGCGCCAGGAAATGGTTGATCAGAGCGGGAATATCCTCGCGGCGCTCGCGCAGCGGAGCCAGGCGGATGTTGATCACGTTGAGCCGGAAATAAAGGTCGCGCCGGAACGTCCCCTTTTCCACTTCCTTGGCCAGGTCGCGGTTGGTCGCGGCGATGATGCGGAAATCCGAGCGCCGGGTGGTCACCGAGCCGACCGGGCGAAACTCCTTTTCCTGCAACACGCGGAGCAGTTTGGCCTGGAGATCGAGCGGAAGCTCTCCGATTTCATCGAACAGCGCCGTCCCCCCGTTGGCGCTTTCGATCAAGCCGATCTTTGCCGACGCGGCGCCGGTAAACGCGCCCTTTACGTGGCCAAACAGCTCGCTCTCCATGAGCGGTCCGACCATTGAGGAACAATCGATTGTGACGAACGGTCCCTGCGCGCTTATATTATGGATAGCGCGGGCGACGACTTCCTTGCCGGTTCCCGTCTCGCCCAGAAGCAGCGCCGGCCATCGGCATTTGCCCAGCTTTTGAATAAGATGCAGCACCTGACGGGTGCGGGGCGACTGCCCCACCAGGATATGTCGGGTCTCGTCCATGGTAGGAAGTGCCAAATTGGCTTCGTAATGTAGTGTGTTGAGCAAAGATAAACTCTACGCTCGATTTGAAACTTCTTCAACACCCGCCCAGTGAGACGCGGGGATAAGTCTGTTGAGGGCGGGTGCCCCCCGCCTATAGGGGTAGCGCTATGGATCGGGCACGACGACGGCCTCACCGGCGGCGGCCCGGACCTTTTCGGCCAACTGTTTCGCCTGATCGAGGGAAAGCGAGCGCCCGATGAGTACCCGCCAAACCGTCCCCGGGGATTCGACGCGCGTTTCCGGAAACTGCTCGCGCAGGGACTCAGCGAAGGAAGCGGCGCGGTCCGCGGTGGAGAAGGCGCCGGCCTGAACCGCATAGAGTCCGGCCGCGGGTATGGCGGCGGGCGCCGGCTGTGGGTCCGGTTGCGGGATGGAGCGCGGCGGCGGGATCACCTTCAGTTTGACGCGGGCGGTTCCCGGTCCGAGCATGTCGATTTCGCGCGCGGCGGCCAGCGAGAGATCGATGATGCGATGGCGAACGAACGGTCCGCGGTCGTTCACGCGCACGTCGACTTTTTTTCCGTTGTCGAGATCGGTCACTTCCACCCACGTGTTGAACGGGAAGGTGCGGTGCGCGGCGGTGAACTGCTCCATGTCGTAAATTTCGCCGGAAGCGGCGGGCCGGCCGTGGTAGGGAACGCCGTACCAACTGGCGATTCCTTTTTGCGTCGTGCCGATCTTCACGGCGGCGGGAGTCCGCGGCGAGGCGCGGCGCGCGCAGCCGGAGAGCGCGGCGGCCAGCGCGCCGATCAGCGCCGCACCCGCATGAATACGGCCTCGGAACACAAAAACAATTCTATCCGATTGCGTTTGATTCGTTCCGGCCGTCTCCGCCGGCGGCGGAAGCGAGGGCGCGCGCGGGCCGATGATGCATTTTTTTCTTGACTTTCAAATGAAACCACCTTATAAAGGGGACACAACCGCGCTCTTCCAAGAGCTGCGAAATTTGATGTAAGGGGAGAATCAATCGATGAAGAACGCAACCAAGAAGAAAGCGCCTGCCAAGAAGAAGGCTGCTCCGAAGAAAAAGAAGTAGCCCGGCAGGCTCGACAAGTTCGAGTTCCATCCCATCCGGCCCCGAGAAATCGGGGCCGTTTTTATTTTGCGCTCGACCTTCAGGAGGCCTGGCCGAAGAGCCTGGCGACCGCCGCGCGCAACTCTTCATACCGCATGGCGCCGGGATGATACATGCGCACGATGCCGGAGCGGTCGACCAGCACCAGCGTGGGCGTGGTGCTGGCGCCGTAGCGGAGGAAGTTTTCCTCGTTCACCGGCGCGGGCGAGGTGAGAATGGCCGAATAGCGCTCCTGCCGGATCTTCTCGATGTAGCGAAGCTCCACCTCGGGCGGCGCCTCCTCTCCGGATCCGATGTAGCCGTAGCGCCGGGTGGGCGCGACCAGCGCCAGCCCCTTCGGCCCGAACTCCTGCAGGATGCGGGCCAGCACCGGAGCCTCGGCTTTACAATCCATGCACCAGTGCGCCCAGAAAAAGATCAGCACCGGCCTGCCCTTGGGCAGCGAGACGGCTTGCAGGGCGGGAGCGGGGCGGCCTTCCATCGTCAGCAGGTTGAGATTCTTTTGGATGCGCGTGCGGATCGAGGTCGAATAAAATCTTTTGAGCTGATCCTGAAGGTAAGCGACCGCTTCGCTGCGCTGATGGCGCGCGGCAAGGACGTTGGCTTCCACTTCGATCGCCGCCCCGAGCGCGACCGGCAGCGAAGGGTCGTCGTCGAGCTTGCGGTTCTTCAGCGCGGCCGTCGAGAGCTGATACGTTTCGCTGGCGAACTTTTCGGCGGCGTCGTAGTTCTTCAATTGAAGCTCGGCGCGGCCCATCCAGCTCAGCGCTTCCAGCCACTCCGGGGTGGCGCCGGAGGAGGAACGGTAGGCGTCGAGCATCCGCGTCGCTCCGGCGAAGTCGTTCCGGGCGATTGCGCCGCGCACCTCCGCGACGATATTGGCCCAAGCGAGGCCGGCCGCAAGGACCAGCGGCAGAAGAAATTTCACGCGCCTCCTCCTCTACATTGAGGATAACAAGTAGCCCCCGTCGGCCACGATGGTCTGGCCGGTCACGTAGGAAGAGGCGCTGCTGGCCAGCATCAGCGCCACTTCAGCGATCTCCTGCGGCTGGCCGAGGTGCTTGATGGGCTGCGCGCCGAGCTGTTTTTCGCGGCGCTGGTCGTCCTTCCAGTAATACTCGCTGAGAACCGTCTGGATCAGGCCGGGAGCGATGGCGTTCACCCGCACGCCGCAGGGCCCGAGCTCGACCGCGTAGGATTTGGTCATCATGATCAGCGCGGCTTTGGTCATGCTGTACAGCAGGCTGTGAAACTGCGGGCGCAAGCCGGCGATGGAGGCGATGTTGATGATGGCTCCTTCGCCGCGCTGGCACATTCCCGGCGCCACCAGCTTGATCAGGCGGAAGGCGCTCTTCAAATTGATGTCGATCATCTTGTCGAACTGGCCTTCTTCGATCTCCAGGCACGGGCCTTGCTGGATGTTGGTCGCGGCGTTATTCACCAGAATGTCGATGCGGCCGAAGCGCGCGGTGGTCTCGCTCACCAGTTTTTCCAGATCGCCGGCGCGGCCCACATGACAGGCGAGCGGCGTGATCAGGGGGCCGATTTCGCCTGCTACCCGGTCCAGCGTTTCCTGCTTGCGCCCGGCGATGACCCCTTGGGCGCCTTCGCGGGCGAAGGTTTCGGCGATGGCCCGGCCGATGCCGCGGCTCGCTCCGGTGATGATCGCGACTTTATTCTGAAGCACCATGCCGAGACAGGATAGCAGAGCCGCGGGTGGCTCCGGCGCGCCGTGCGGGGACCGGTCGGGGAGGGGACGCATACGCTAAAATAGCCTCATACTCGTGGACCAGATCGGCCGTTATCGGATTCTCGGCGAGTTGGGCCGCGGGGCCATGGGCATCGTCTACAAGGCCCAGGACCCGGCGATCGGCCGCACGATCGCAGTCAAAAGCATCCGGCTGAACGACCTCAGCGATGAAAAAGAGCGCGAGCGCCTGCGCGAGCGCCTGTTTCGCGAAGCGCAAACCGCCGGAATCCTTTCCCATCCCGGCATCGTGACCATCTACGACATCGCCGAGGAAAACGGCATGGCGTACATCTTCATGGAGTTCGTCAACGGCCCGCCGCTCGAAAAGATGCTCCAGCAGTCGCAGATGCCGGACAAGGAGACGCTGCTCAGCATTTTCCGGCAGACGGCCGCGGCGCTCGATTACGCGCACAAAAAAGGCATTGTCCACCGCGATATCAAGCCGGCCAACATCATGATCCACGAGGATGGCACGGCGAAGGTGACCGATTTCGGGGTGGCCAAGATCGTTTCGCAACAGATGACAGTCGCGGGAACGATGATGGGCACGCCCAGCTACATGTCGCCGGAGCAGGTGCAGGGCGGCGCGGTCACCGGGCGCGCCGACCAGTTTTCG
This sequence comes from Terriglobia bacterium, assembly GCA_021324615.1. GTDB lineage: Bacteria > Acidobacteriota > Terriglobia > Bryobacterales > Bryobacteraceae > Palsa-187. The sequence goes on from JAJPIT010000057.1 coordinate 20,239, forward strand.
CTGGCCGTGCTGGTTTATGAGATTCTGACCGGCGAAAAACCGTTTCAGGCCGAGTATCTGCCGACGCTTCTATATAAAATCGTTCGCGAGGATCCGATTCCGCCGCAGCGGTTGAACGCGACGCTGCCGGCGGAGGTGGAAACGGTGCTCAAGCAGGCGATGGCGAAAGATCCGGCGGCGCGTTTTGAAACCTGCTCGGATTTTGTCGCGGCGCTGGCGGCGGCGCTGAATACCAATCACGGCTGGATTCCGGTGCCGCGCGGTGCGAGCCTGGAAATGCCGACGCGGGCCAGTTCCTCGGACACGTTCGCGGAGACGGTCGACGATTCCGCCTCCGTGCCCGCACCCGCGGCGGAGCCGGCCGCGCCCGCGCCGCCGGTGGCAGCCGCCGCGCCGGCGGCGATCCCCATTGAGCCGGTGGTCCCCCGCTCCCGGCAGATCGAGCCGGAGCCATCCCACACGGCTCGGAACGTGATGCTCGTGATTGTGGCGCTCGCGGCGGTGGGCGCCGGATCGTATTTCGCCTTTGAAAAGTTCACCGCGGTCCCGCCGCAGGTTGCCGCCCAGCAGCCTGCCGCCGCGCCGCAAGCCGCGCCCAATCCCGCGCCGGCGCCTCCGCCAGCGGCCGCGCCAACCCCGGAGCCGCAGCCGGCGGACAATACCCCGGCTCCCAAGAAGGAACTTCCGCCCAAGCCGCGGCCCGCGGAAGCGGCGCCGGCGCCCGCCGAAACCCTTTTCCATCTCACCACCTCGCCCCCCGATTCCGAAGCGGTCTTCGATGGCGACCAAAAATGTATGACGCCGTGCGCCATCCCGCTGGAGGAAGGCCGGCATACCTTCGTGGTGCGCCACGAAGGATTCCGCGACGAGCACCGGATTATCGAAATCCCGCGCGACACCGGCCTGATCGTCGATTTGCAGAGGGCGACCGGAACGCTCAGCCTCATTTCGCAGCCCGCGGGGCTGACGGTTCTGGTCGATGGAAAGCTGCAAGCGCAGAAAACCCCGGTGAGCTTGACGCTGCCCGTCGGGCCGCATCAGATTCGCGTCACCGATGGGACGCATAACTCCGATTTTTCCGTGGAGGTCCGCGATGGAGTCCTTTTGTCGCGGACCGTGGAGCTGACCCCGTAAATGTCACATACCCGGCGAAACTTCTTCCTGCTTGCCGGCGGCGCCCTCGCCGCGGCGCAGGACCCTAAGAATATGGTGGTGCGCTCGGCGCGCCCGGAGGATCTGGAGATGCCGCTTTCCGGATTCGCCGATTACCTCACGCCCGCCGATCACTTCTTCGTCCGAACGCATGTCTATGTTCCCGCGGTGAACATGAGCGAATGGCGATTGAAGGTGGAAGGTTCGGTGCAGACGCCGCTCACCCTGGCCATGGACGATCTGCGGAAGATGCCGGCCGTCGAACTGATCGCGGTGACCGAGTGCGCGGGCAACAGCCGCAGCTTCTTCAATCCGCATGTTCCCGGGTTGCAGTGGGGCTGGGGCGGCGTGGCGAACGCGCGGTGGCGCGGCGTGCGGCTGGCCGAGGTTTTACAGCGCGCCGGCGTCCGCCCATCCGCGGTGGAGGTGTTGTTGGACGGCGCCGACGAACCGATCGGGACCATGCAGGACTTCCGGCGCTCCATCCCGTTGCGCAAGGCGCTGCACCCGGATACGATCCTCGCCTATGAGATGAACGGCGAGCCTGTGCCGTTAAAGCACGGCTTCCCGCTCAGGCTGGTGGCGCCCGGATGGGCCAGCGATTCCTGGGTGAAGTGGGTCACCTCCCTGAACGTGCTGGATAAGCCGTGGGACGGGTTCTGGATGAAGAACGCCTACCGCAAGCCGGATCACGCGGTGGCGCCGGGGACGTCGCTTACGCCGGAGCAGATGGTCCCGGTGACCAGCCTGCGCGTAAAGACGGTGATCGCATCGCCTGCCGCCAATTGGGCCAGGCCGGGCGAGCCGGTGCGAATCGCCGGCGTTTCCTGGAGCGGCGATGCGGGACCGGTGACCTCGGTTGAGGTTTCCACCGATGCGGGCCGCACGTGGAAAGCCGCGAGGTTGTACCCGGGGCAGAAGACCAAGTACGGATGGCGGCAATGGGATTTTTCGTGGACGCCGGAGCGGGAAGCCTATTACACCATCATGGCCCGGGCGCGCGACGCCGCGGGAGACACGCAGCCGTTGGCGCAGGAGTGGAATCCGGGCGGTTATGGATGGAATGTGGCGCCTTCCCTCGGCATCCGCGTGCAGGCGCAGGCGCCGGAGGCGGCGAATCCGCCGGTTTCGCCCGCGCATCCCGAGCCGCCTCCCGGCTTCCGCGCTTCCTGTTTGCAGTGCCACGGAACGGATGTCATCGAGCAGCAGCATCTCACGCGCGCCCAGTGGGACCGCGAGATTACGAAAATGACCGGCTGGGGCGCGCGGGTGAACGCGCAGGACCGCGAGCTTCTGCTCAATTACTTATCCGGCGCGTTTGGCGCGAAGTAGCGCGCTATTGCGTGCGGGTGCGGTCGAAGCCGCCTTGCGGCCGATAACCGGGGCGGCACTGCACCCGGTATTTTTTGGCCGCGTCGCTCAACACTTCCACCGTAATGCGGCGGAAGCCTTCGTTCGGGTTCGGCTGCGGATAATACGTCACCGTATAGGAGTTGCCGAGATCCTCCCGGATGCTCTCAAACGCCTCCACCTGTTTCTGCCAGGTCTTGGCAAAATACGATTTGCCGCCGGTGCGGTTGGTGATGCGCTTGAACACGCTGGAAGAGATGGGATCCTTGTTCACGTCGCTGGTCGAGATGACATAAATGGGGATGCCTTCATCCTCGGCCACCGCCTGCACGTCGCTGGGCGCGACCATGCTGGCGTTGTCGGGGCCGTTGGAAAACACGATCACCACCTTGCGCCCGGAGACCTTGGCGGCGTCGCGAAGGGTCAGCAGCAGGCAGTTATAAAGAGCCGAATCGTCCCCGGCGACGGCTTTGCGCAGCCCGAAGATGGCCTCGTTGCGCTCGCGGCTGAGCGGCGCGTCGCGCTTGAGGTTGCGGCTGTAAGTATAGACCGCCACCGAATCGGCGCGGTCCAGTCCGCGGATGAAGTCAGCGATGGCGTCGGAGGCGTAGACGAAGCCGCGGTACATATAGTTGCTGGTGTCGAAGAGCACGAAAACGTTGGTGCCGACGAACGCGTCGGCGCGGCCCTCGGCCTTCCCCTCGGCAGAAACCGGGATCGGCTTCAAACTGCCGTCTTCGGCCACTTCCACCGGTGGCTTGTTGCCTTCGGCGAAGGTGGCGATCTTTTGCGGGATGCCGTCTTCGAGAATGCGGAAATCCTTGGGCTTCAGCCCGTTGATGTAGTGGCCTTTGTTATCGGTGATCTGAAAGCTCAAGACCACCAGGTCGACTTTCACCCGGAACGTCGGCCGGTCCTGGGCCCACGCGCCGGCGGCCATCAAGATGAGAAGAGCACCTTTGCGAATCACAAAACCCCCGAATCGATCAATTTACCGATGCCTCCGCCAGCAACTGTTTGCGGGTCTTCTCGCGCACTTCTTCCCCCACCAGACGAAGCGAGCGCAACAGCGCCGGCCAGTCCTCCAGATGCGTGGCGAAAATCCGCTCCACCGTTTCCTCGGTCCACTCCGGGATCCGCACGTTCAGTTCCGCCGGACGGAGATGCGTCTGATCGGCCAGCGCGGCGTAGTACAGAAGATTTGACTGCCAGCTTTCCGCGAGAATCCGGCTGGAGTAACCCATCAGCGTCGGGAAGGTGCGCAGCCTCAGCAGCTCCGGCTGGTAGGAATTGGCAAGGGTGGGCTTGGGAGTGCCGAAAGCCCGCGAAATGGCGCGATCGGAAAGCTGGTCGGGCGCCTGCGCCGCGAGTTTGCGAATGTCGGCGGCCAGCGGCGAATCGCGGTCCGTGCCGAGCAGGTCCTCCGCCAGCCAGTACATCTCCGCTGGAACGACGTGGTCCAGGGCGCCCTTGACATCGCCGGCGGCCAGCAGTCTTTCGATCGTCTCCAGGCGGGCCGGGGCGGCGTACGGCTCCAGCGCGGCGATCACCTCGGAGCGGCGCCGCGCGTCGAGCGCGCTTTCGGCCAGCAGTGTCTCCGCGTAGGCCATATGCAGGCCGACCCAGTGCAACTGCGCCGGCGTGACATTCCACCAGCGGGGAACCACCGCGCACAGGATCATCTGCGGCACCAGGTCGCCCCAGATCAGAGCCTGCTCCCGCGTGGGGATCAGGAAATTTTGCTCCGCTTCGGCCAGCGCGTAGGGCAGCGAGGCCAGCGATCCGACCAGCCGGCCGCCGGCGTTGGCGGGCCGGCCCGTTCCGAACACCTCCGTCGCCTTCCAGGTCTGGCCGGAGCCGGGGATGCCGACAAAATCGTGGCTTCGGACAAACAGGGCGTTGGTCCGCAGCACCTGCGCCGCAGGCGGGGCGTAATGAATATAGTTGAAGCCGACCAGCGTGTCGCGCAGAAACGGCGCCAGCGAGCCGCGCAGGTCCTTCAGCTTTTGCGGGTCGCTGGCGGCGTGTTCGATTGCGGCGCGCAGGTTCAGCTTGCGCTCCGTCTCGATGTGCTTGTCGGTGTAGTAGCCGAACGACATCGAGTTGCGCTCCACCGTGGTCATGGTGTTCCGCGGCAGATCGATCTCGGAAATGCGCGTGGCCAGCTTGCCGGCCAGCGCGGTGTCCAGCTTCTGGCCGCGGGCGACGCTTTCCAGATTGTCCGCTAGATCGAAGAGCGTGTTCAGCGGGATCAGCTTCTGCGCCTCGAAGATGCGGATCATGTCTTCCACGATCTGCTGGCGCGCCTCGGAGTCCTCGTCTCCCGCGCCGCCCGCCAGCAGGTCCATCATGCGGTCCTGCGGCGACAGCTTCTCCGGGGAGTGGCTGGCGGCGAGCAACAGCTCGACGCCGCCACGGCCGGCGTCAAAGATGTCGCGGTCGCCCTGAATCCTGGCAAAAGGCGCGAGAATGCGGGAAAGCGTCTGATCGGCGTCGGCCTCGGCGATCGATCCCTGCCGCGTCAAGATTTGCCACAAGCCGGCCAGCGACTGCATGGTGCCGGCGGCGTCCGCTTTCATCCCTGGATCGCGAATCTGGTTGAGCGCGTGGGCGGCGTCCAGATATTGCAGGATGGTTCGATCGCTCAGCGACGGCGCTTCCGCAAACAGAGAGTACTGCGCGTTCATCAGGCGGAAATCCCGCGCCAGCCGATCCACCGTCGCCGTCTCCAGCGGCTTCGTCCGGTTGCGCTCCACGTCGCTCAGGGCCATGAAGATCTTCAGCGGCTCGTTTTCCACCGTCTTCCGGCACAAGGCGAACAAAGCTTCCAGCACATCGTCGGCGTCCCTCCAGTTGGGCGCCGCGCGGGTGAGCTTGGCGTCATACTTGCCCAGCGGATGATTCGCAAACAGGCTTTTCCAGACCTCCAGGCCGCCGGGCAGATGGGGCCTGCCGTCCGGATCCAGGCGCAGCCGCGTGGTGAGCAGCAGCATGTCCGTATTGGACCGGAACACCGGGCGCGCCGGTCCGGGACTGGTCACGCGGCCGCGGATCGCCGCGTAAAATCGCTTCAGGCGATCGGGCTCAGTCAGATAAATCTTCACCGGACCGTTCAGGCGCGCCAGCGCGTCGAAATAACTGGCCAGCCATCCATCGTCACGCGCCGCCAGTTTCTCGAAAAACGCCGCCCCCTTCTCCGGACTCGCGCCGGCCAGATCCGCCCAGGCCTTTTCGCTGCGTGCGCCGCCGGGGACCACCGCCTTGCCGTTGCGGATCTCAAACATCGCCCCGAAAAAGTCGATCACGTGGGCGTAGATTTTCAGCCGCGCGGCGGGAATCTCGGCGCGCAGCGTGTCCGCCGTTTCCGGCTCCAGCTTGGAAAGGGCCAGATACAGGCGGCATACCGCGGGATCGGAGATGAAGTAGTCGATGAACGGGCCGGCGGACTTGTCCTTGGCCGGCTGCCAGTAGTCCGCGCTGTAAAGAACCGGCACGCGCGTCGGATGATAATCGAGCCTGAAGGGGCGGTTGGTCCGCAGCGCCTGTTCCAGCTCGGCCAGCGGGAAACCGGAGTCGATGGTCAGAAACGCGCGCGAGGCGTTCACCGTCTCCAGCACCAGGTCGGAGCCGCAGCCGCCGCGCATCCGGTAGCCGAGCACGCGCAGCAGATCCCCGGTCTGCGTCGAGTCGCAGGTTTCGATCTTGATGATTTTGGAATCGCCGCTCAGGCGCTCCAGCTCGCGCGCCTGCGATAAATAGCGGACCACCAGCTTCAAATATTCGGTCTGATCCAACGCCTCATTGGAGTTGCCGGCCTGATACCCGTTGGTCACCACGTTGCGCGCCAGCGCGCCCAGCAGATCCTGGGCAGGGAGGTCCGGCGAGAGCGCGGCCATGCGCGCGAAGGAATGCAGAGGCCCGGGGATTTCGATGTAATTCTCCGGCGGCCGCGCGGGCGGATTGCCCAGCGCAAGTCCGGAGCCGCCGGCGGCGTTATAAGCCGCCAGATGTTTTTCGGCCGCGGCCTGATCGCCCGCGATCAGATCCAGAAGAGCCTCGCGCCGCGCCACCGCCGCGCGCTCGGAGCCGGGCGCGTTGCTTCGTTCCAGCGCCTCTTCCAGTCTGGCGTAAGCCGGCCGTGCCCCCGGATCGCGATGGCGGTCCAGGAACTCCGCGTAGGCGCGCAAAGCCGCGATGCTTTGCGGATTCTCCCGCGCCGCTTTTTCCAGGCGGGCGCGCGCCCCGGCGGCGTCGCCTTTCACTTCAAGCTGCCAGGCTTCCGACGCCGGATCCTGCGCGGCGACCCTCATCGCCACGGGCCCCAACGTTACGCACAGCAGCAGACCGGAGAGTCGCATCGGCTGCCTCCTATACTTGGCCTTATAATTTATCACTCTTTCGAGCTTCGGTTGAGCACACCCTGGGCGGGATTGCGCTTGCACGAAGGACAGACGCTCGCAAGGCGAAAACATTTCCCCATTCCGCTTCAAACCCGGTCTCTGTAATGAAGCATACTCTTCTGGTTATAATCTGGTACGGCCGTAACCAAATTCGAAGGAAACCAACGGCCGGCTGACCGATCAGGAGAAATCACAAAAATGAAGAAGAACTTCTTGCGATTTGCACCGTGGGTGGCGCTGCTTGCCTTGGGCGTCATCGCCACTCCGCGCTACGCCAACACCGCCCCGCCGCCCGAGCCGCATCCGCATATTCGCGCCGCCATCAACGAGCTGCGGGAGGCGCGCGCCGAGCTCCAGCACGCCGCGCACGATTTTTGCGGCCATCGCGCCGACGCGTTACGCGATACCCAGGTCGCCCTGAATCAGCTTCAGGAAGCCCTTCGCTGCCCGGCCGCGAATCGATAGAATCACGCTGGTCGCGTTTATGGCCGCGGCTTTCGCCCCCCGTCGTGCATGAAAGACGCGGCCTTAACGTTTCTGATACCCTGGGGGCAGGGTTGTTCTATGATCCTTCGGATCAGGCTCCCCAGGGGCCGGCCGGTGGAGCGCCGCCTCGGCAAAAACCGGCATGTCGCGCTCGCTTTAGCCGCGATGTGTACGCCGCTCGCGTTGATGGCTTATGTTCTGGGCTGCTGGCGATTGGCCGCCGACATGGGATTGGCCAGCGAGTTCGCCCTCAGCGGGCTGTTTTCGCATTGGCAGGTTTGGATGATCGCCGGAGTCGCTCTGCAATCTGCCGGAGCGGCCCTGAATCGCTATGGCCTGGGTTCCCGCCTCCCTATCCCGCGCGTATTGCCGTCCTGTCCGCGGGTGGCCAAGGAACCGGCGCGGCCCCGGAAAGTCAGCGCGCCCTGAGACCGCGGCATTTTTTTAACTTTCGGGCGCGGCCATGATACCCTGAAAATTTCGTTCCCGTCTTCGTGCATCATGGAGCAGAGTCCCACTGCGGGCCCGGAGTTTGATCGCCTGGTCGAAATCATGCGGCGGCTGCGCGCCCCCGGCGGCTGCCCCTGGGATCGCGAGCAGAATTTTGATACCATCAAACCCTATCTGCTCGAAGAGGCCTACGAAGTGCTGGATGCGATCGACGCGCGGGACTGGCCGGCGCTGGCCGAGGAACTGGGCGATCTGCTGCTTCAGCCCGTCTTTTTCGCGCAAATGGCGGCCGAAGCGGGACACTTCACCATCGCCGATTCGCTGCGCGCCATCAACGAAAAACTCATCCGCCGCCATCCGCACGTCTTCGCGGCGGGCGACGCGAAAACCGCCGGCGACGTCAAGCGCCGCTGGGAGGAGATCAAGGCGGAAGAAAAGCCGCGCAAAACCGGGCTGCTCGACGGGATCCCCCGCGCGCTGCCGGCGCTGGTCGAAGCCCGGCAGATCTCTTCGCGCGCCGCCGGCGCCGGATTCGATTGGGAAAATGTCGAGCAGGTTTTCGAAAAGCTCGGCGAGGAAGTGCAAGAGCTGCGCAACGCCGCCGGCGCCGACTCGATCGAAGGCGAAATCGGTGATCTGCTGTTCGTCATCGTCAACATCGCGCGATTTTTTAACCTGGACCCCGAGCAGGCGCTGCGCAAAACCAACGCGAAATTCCGCCGCCGCTTCGCGCACGTCGAGCGCGGCTTGGAGGCGCGCGGCAAAAGCCCGCGCCAGGCCACGCTCGGCGAAATAGAAGAGTTGTGGCAGGACTCCAAGCGCCATGATTGAAATTCGCGAGCTGCGAACACACGGCGAGTTCGCGGAGGCCGTCCGCCTCCAGCAGCTCATCTGGGGATTCGATGAAGTGGAGCTGATGCCGGTCCGCCTGTTCGTCACCGCCACCAAGGTCGGCGGGCAGGCGTTCGGCGCCTTCGATCGCGGCTGCATGATCGGGTTTTGCCTGGCCATTCCGGGAATCAAGCCGGGCGGCCAGTGCTATCTGCACAGCCACATGCTGGGAGTCAAGGCGGAGTACCGCAATGCCGGAGTGGGGCGAATGTTGAAGCTGGAACAGCGCCGGGACGCCTTGTCGCGCGGCATCGAGCTGATGGAGTGGACCTTCGATCCGCTGGAGATCAAGAACGCGTACTTCAACATCGAGCGGCTGGGAACCATCGTGCGCCGTTATGTCTTGAACCAATACGGCACCACCACCAGCAGGCTGCACGCCGGCCTGCCCACTGACCGCTGCGTTCCCGAGTGGTGGATGGCCTCGCCGCGGACCGAGGCGATCCTCAGCGGCGCGCCGCGCCAGCGCGAGCCGGAGCTGGCCCGCATCTCGATTCCCAGCGAGATTTACTCGATCAAGGAGAATGATCCCGCGCGCGCCCGCGAAATCCAGGCCCGCGTAAGCGATCAGTTCCAGCAATATTTCGCCCAAGGCCTGGCCGTCACCGGATTCGAGCGCACGCCGGAAGCGGGCAGCTATATCTTTTCCAAATGGGATTCCAAATAGAGCAAATCACGCTGCGGCAGATCCGCATGCCGCTGGTGCATTTCTTTGAAACCAGCTTCGGCCGCACCTATGAGCGCCACATGGTGCTCATCGAGGCGCGCAGCGAAGGTTTATCGGGCTGGGGCGAGATCACGGCGGGCGAAAATCCGTTTTACAACGAGGAGTGGACCGAATCGGCCTGGCTGATCGCGCGGGACTTCGTCGCGCCGCGCGTTGTAAAGCACACCTTCGAGAGCGCCGGCCAGGTCGCCGAACGCACCGAGCACATCCGCGGCCACCGCATGGCGCGCGGCGGCGTCGAGGCCGCCATCTGGGATCTGGAAGCACGGCGCAACGGCGTTCCCCTGGCCAGGCAGATCGGCGGAGCCTCGCGCGCGGAGATCGATTGCGGGGTCTCGATCGGCATTCAGGAGTCGGTTGATCAACTTCTTCAGAAGATCGAGGCCGAAGTAGACGCCGGTTACCAGCGGATCAAAATGAAGATCAAGCCCGGCTGGGACGTCGACGTGATCCGGCAAGTGCGCCGCGCGTTTCCGAAAATCCGCCTGATGGCCGATGCCAACTCGGCCTACACGCTGGCCGACGCCCCGCTTTTGAAGCGCCTGGATGAGTTCGATCTGATGATGATCGAGCAGCCGCTCGCCCACGACGAGATCATCGATCACGCCGAGCTGCAAGCGCAGTTGAAAACGCCCATCTGCCTGGACGAATGCATCCGCAGCGCGCATCAGGCCGAGCAGGCCATCCGCCTGAAGGCCTGCGGCGTCATCAATATCAAGCTCGGCCGCGTCGGCGGCTTCCGGGAAGCCCGGCGCGTTCATGACGTCGCGCAGCGGCACGGCATCCCCGTCTGGTGCGGCGGGATGCTCGAATCCGGCATCGGGCGCGCGCACAACATCGCGCTTTCCACGCTGCCCAACTTCGTTCTGCCGGGCGACGTATCGGCCAGCAAACGCTATTGGAAGCGCGACATCATCTCGCCCGCCGTCGAAGTATCGCCGCGCGGGACCATCACCGTGCCGCAAGGCCCCGGTTTCGGCTACGACATCGATCACGATTTTCTGGATTCGATCACCGTGCGCCGGGAGTCGGTCGGCTAGGCCGGCCCATGCGCATGCATCGGATACCGCCGTAAATGAACGATTTTTTTCAGCTCCTCCGCCGCAACCGCAACTACCGGTTCACCTGGTCCGGGCAGGTGGTCAGCGAGGTCGGCGATAATTTCAACAACATCGCCGTGTTCAGCCTGGCGCTGGCCAATACCGGCTCGGGGCTGGTGGTCGCGCTGATCCTGATTGCGCGCGCGATTCCCGCCGTCGCCGCCGGCCCCATCGCCGGAGTTCTGCTCGACCGCTGGGATCGCCGCCGCATCATGATCGCCAGCGATCTGACGCGCGCGGTGGTCGCGCTGCTGTTCATTTTCGCCATCCCGCCCGGCCGCACCTGGCTGCTTTACGCGCTCAGCGGCGCCCTGATGTTCGCCTCGCCGTTCTTCACCAGCGGCCGCGCCTCGATTCTGCCCGCCATCGCCACCCGCGACGATCTGCACACCGCCAATTCGCTGACCCAGCTCACCCAGTGGTCCACCACCACCATCGGCGCCTTTCTCGGAGGATTTTCGGTCAGCGCGTTCGGTTATAAAATCGCGTTCGTCTTCAACGCCATCTCATTTCTTTTTTCGGCGTGGTGCATCTGGCATCTGCGCGTCGAAAAAGGCTTCAAGGCCGAACGCCGCGGCCTGGCCGAAGATAAAGTGGTCCGGCCCTGGCATGAATACGCCGAGGGACTGCGCTATATGCGTTCCTCGCCGTTGATTCTGGCCATCGGCCTGGTCGCGGTCGGCTGGGCGACCGGCGGAGGCGCCGCCCAGATTCTCTTCAGCCTCTTCGGCGAGCAGGTGTTTCACCGCGGCGCCGCCGGAATCGGGATCATCTGGGGCTGCGCCGGCCTGGGCCTGGTTGCCGGCGCGGTGTTCGCCCACCGCCTGGGACGGAAGCTCAGCTTCAACGGATACAAGCGCACCATCTCCATCTGCTATGTGATTCATGGCGGCGCTTATATTCTGTTCAGCCAGTCGCCGACCTTCGCGCTGGCGCTGGTCTTCATCGCGCTGTCGCGCGCCGCGGTGGCGGTCAGCTCCGTGCTCAACTTTTCGCAGCTCCTGCGCCACGTCTCCGATGAGTTTCGCGGCCGCGTCTTTTCGACCGTCGAAACCTGGACCTGGCTGACCATGATGCTCTCCATGGGCATCGCCGGACTGGCGACCGTCCACGTTTCCCCGCGCCTGATCGGCGCCTGGAGCGGCGTGCTCAGCTCCACCACGGCGGTCTTCTGGGCGTGGGCCAACCTGGCCGGACGATTGCCCGAACCGGAGCTGGCCGGCGTCGATCCGGATGAGGTGGAAGTGCACGGCGATCCCACGGTGTAAAGATAAAGATGTGTCTGCTCTCGATGGCCGCGTGATCCTGGTGACCGGCGCCGCGAAACGGATCGGCCGGGGGATCGCGCTGCGCCTGGCCGGCGAAGGCGCGCGCCTGGTGATCCACTACCATAGATCGGAGGCCGAAGCCCGCGCCACCGCGGCCGAATGCGGCAACGCCCGGCTGATCCGCGCCAACCTGGAGAGCGTCCCGGAAATTGAACGGATGTTCCAGGAAGTGGGGCCGCTCGACGCCCTGGTCAACAACGCCGCGCGCTTTTCCACCATCGATCCGCTACAGGTCACCGAAGCCGATTGGGATTTCATTCACGCGGTGAATCTGAAGGCGACGTTCTTCTGCTGCCAGCAGGCGGCGCGCGCCATGCTCGCCGGCGATGGCGGCCGCATCGTCAATATCAGCTCGCTCGGCGGCATCCGGCCCTGGTCCGGCAACGCCCACTACTGCGCTTCGAAGGCCGGCGTGATTATGCTGACGCGCGCGCTGGCCAAGGCGTTCGCGCCGAAAGTCACGGTCAATTCAGTGGCGCCCGGCGTCATTGCGTTCGGCGAGCCCGATCCGCGCGCCCGGCATCTCATCGAAAAGACGCCGGCCCGGCGCGCGGGCACCGCCGATGAGGTCGCCGGCGCCGTCCTGTATTTTCTGACCGCGACGAATTTTGTCACCGGGCAGGTGATCGCCGTCGATGGCGGGTTGAGCCAGAAATGATCCGCGCCGCTATCGTTTTCATTCTGGCCGCTCTGCCGTGCGCGGCATATTCGGCGCTTTCCCATGAAGCCGTGATCGACTCGGCGTGGGAAAAGGAAATCGTCCCCCTGCTGGCGCGCAAATTTCCCGGCGCCACCGCCGATGATTTGAAGCGCGCCCACGCCTACGCCTACGGCGGCGCGCAGATCCAGGACATGGGATATTTCCCGTTCAGCTCGCACGCCTTCAGCGATCTGACCCATTACGTCCGCAGCGGCGATTTCGTCCAGGCCATGCTCGGCGACGCGCAGTCGATCGAGGAGTACGCCTTCGCACTGGGCGCGCTGGCGCACTACGTCTCCGACAATCACGGGCATCCCGCGGTGAACCGGGCCACGGCCATGATTTATCGCGGCCTCCGGCGCAAATACGGCGCGGCGGTGACCTATGAGGACGATCCCGCCGATCATCTCAAGACCGAATTTTCCTTCGACGTGGTGCAGGTCGCGCGCGGCCTCTACGCCTCGGATCAGTATCACGATTTCATCGGCTTCGAGGTTTCAAAGCCGCTGCTTGAACGCGCCTTTCGCGATACCTACGGCATCGATCTAAAGGAAATTTTCGGCTCGCTCGACCTCGGCATCGGAACCTATCGCTTCACCCTCGGCAAAGTGATCCCGGAGATGACCCGCGTCGCCTGGGATTCCAAACGCTCCGATATCGAGAAACTGGCGCCCGGAATTACCCGGTCGCGCTTCGTTTACGCCCTGCCGCGCGCCAGATATGAGAAGGACTGGGATCGGACCTACCGCCGGCCGGGATTCTTTACCCGCCTGCTGGCGTTCGTCTTCCGCTTCATACCCACCGTGGGGCCGTTTAAAGTCCTGAAGTTCAAACCGGTGCCGGAGGCCGCCGAGCGCGATTTTCTGAAAAGCTTCGACGTGACGGTGGCCGATTACCGCGCGCTGATCCAAAGGTCACGGGCGGGCCCTTTCACGCTGCCTAATACCAATCTCGACACCGGCGAAGCCACCCAGCCGGATCGCTATCGCCTGGCGGACCGCACCTACGCCTTGTGGCTGGATCATCTGGCCCAGGGCCAATTTGCGGGCTTGACACCGGAGATGCGCGCGAATCTGGAAAAATACTTCGCCCGCGCCAACCGGGCGCGGCTGCCGGAGAAAACCAGAGCCGAGCTGGAGCAGTTGAAGTCCGTTCGCCCGCCGGCGGGCGCGAATTAGCCTAATTCGCCGGCGGTTTGGGATGTTTCAGCCGCGCCACATCGTCGGCAAGCTGCCGCGCGACTTTTTCCGCTACATCTGCGCTCGCGCCGCGGTACCGGGCGCCCGTGCTTTCCTGCGTGGTGGCCCAGATCACGTCGCCGTCTTTATTCACCAGGCGCACGGTGGCGAAGGCCTCGTGGCGCCGCTCGTGGATGTTGGAAGAATTTTCTTCGCCCACGCCGACGTTGATGGCGCGGCTGCTGCGCGACTCATAGCCCGAGCCCACGCCGTTGTAGCGCCCGCTGGTGCTCGATCCCGAGCTGCTGGAGGCGCCTCCGCGCACGTTGATGCCTTCGGACGTCTGGAACACGTCGGTGAAGATCAGATCCTCGGCGGCCCCGCGCATCACCAGGTCCGCGCGGTCCGGATTTTCGGTGATGATGTAGAGCTTGGTGCCTTCCAGGCTGCTGATGATCAGATCGCGCATTTGCGCGGCGGTCTCGCCGCCCGTCAGCCGGTCGACATAAATCCGCTTGCCCGTCAGAAGCTGCGGCGACAGATCGTCCTGCGCGAAAACTCCGCAGGATACCAGGATCCCCAGGGCCGCCAGTTTCATCCCTTGCCCGCCTTGCGCGCCTCCTCGTCCTGATATTGGATTCGCAGCCCGGTCCGCGCTTCCAGGCTCACCAGCGTGGCTCGAATATCGTTCTTATCCACCCGGAACACCAGCGCCTGATGCCGGCCGTCCTCATCCACATAGCCCAGGCTCAAAAAATGCTTGCGCCGCTTGCTGAGCAGGAACATCGGCGAAATGACCGCCGCCATCAGCAGCCTTCGATCCACTTTTTGCCCGTATTCGAGGCTTTCAATCTTGTCGTAGGCGATCCGGATTTGCCCTTTCTTCGCGTAAAAGGCGAAGTATTGCGGATCGCGCACGTCGATGGCGCCCGCTTCGCCGCTTTGCAACTGCGCCGCGGTGCCGCCGACGTATTCAGCGCGGCTCTGCGCGTCGGCGAGCGTGGCCACCGCGAGGATCGCAGCGATCAGGCGCATACAGGATAGTTGGACGAAGCCGGCAAATTTCTCAGGTATCCTGAGAATTACCCATGCAGCAGGAAGTGGTGGAAGCCGAAGGACATCTGATCGACTCGCACCTGATGGAGCAGATCTTCGACGCCGTCGTCCAGCACCAGGGCCAGTTTGAAGTGGAGCAGTTCCGCATCGGACGCACCAACGCCGAGCCGTCCTATCTTCGCTTGAAGGTGGAAACCGACCAGATGCCGCAGCTTCTGGCCCGGCTGCTCGAATTGGGCTGCGCGCCGGTGGATTCCGGCGACGCGCGGCTGGCCCGGGTCGAACGCGATTGCTGCGCTCCGGAGGATTTTTATTCGACCACCAACCACCGCACGCTGATCCGCCTCCGCGGCGAGTGGATCGAAGTCGAAAACCAGCGGATGGACGCCCTGATCGTGGTCGCCGGGCGCCGCGCGGTCTGCCGCAGACTGCGCGATCTGCGCGCCGGCGATCAGGTAGTGGCCGGAATGCGCGGCATCCGCGTGATCCCCGAATCGAAGGAGCGCGACCGGCTGGCGTTCGCCTTCATGAGCACGGAAATCTCCTCGGAGCGCCAGGTGGAAACCGCGGTGCGCCAGACCGCGGCGCTGATGGAGCAGGCGCGGGCCGCCGGCCAGCGCATCATCGTCGTCGCCGGACCGGTGGTCATTCACACCGGCGGGGCCCGGGCGCTTTCCAAGCTGATTCGCGAGGGATGGGTGGATGCGCTGCTGGCGGGAAATGCGCTTGGCGTTCACGATATCGAAGCCTCGCTGTTCGGAACCTCGCTCGGCGTGCGGCAGAGCGACGGACGCCAGGAGGAGCACGGCCACCGCAACCACATGCGCGCGATCAACGCGATATATCATGCTGGCGGCATCGCCAAGGCAGTGGAAAGCGGGCGTTTAAAGAGCGGCGTGATGTACGAAGCGGTGAAGGCGGCAATCCCCTTCGTGCTCGCCGGAAGCTTGCGCGACGACGGCCCGCTGCCGGACACCATCACCGACATGAACCGCGCGCAGGATGCCTATGCCGAGCAGCTCCAGGGCGCCGGCCTGGTTCTCTGCTGCGGGTCGATGCTGCATTCGATCGCCGTCGGCAATATGCTCCCAAGCTGGGTGAAAATCGTCTGCGTGGACATTAATCCGGCGGTGGCGGCCAAGGTGAGCGACCGCGGCACCGGCCAGGCGATCGGCGTCGTCACCGACGTCGGATTGTTCCTGGATCTGTTATCGCGCGAAGTCGAAGGCGTGCGGCGGCTATCGGCAAGGAAATGAAACGCCAATACACCGACGAACACGCCGAGGCCGGCGTCAAAGCTGATCTGCCCGAAATCGAAACCTGGCCGAACCAGTTCCCCACCGGATATGAAATCGAGATCGTCATGCCGGAGTTTACCTCGGTCTGCCCCAAAACCGGCCTGCCCGATTCGGGCGTTCTGACGCTTCGCTATGTGCCCGATAAGCGCTGCCTAGAGCTGAAATCGCTCAAAATGTACACGATTTCGTATCGAAATCTGGGTATTTTTCAGGAAAACGCGGTGAACCGGATGCTGGCCGATATCGTGAAGGCGGCGCGCCCGCATGCGGCGACGCTGATCGGCGAATTTTCGCCGCGCGGCGGCGTTCGCACGAAAATCACCGCGACGTGGAGCCGCAAACGTGCGCGATGAAGAGCTGACGGCCGTAATTCGCGAGGTGCGGGAGAAGATCCGCGCGCGCTACCCGGAAGGCGCGCGCGGGCTGGAGGGCGTCGGCGCGGCGGATTTGACCCCGCTGCTGCACGCCCGCGACGCGGCGGAGGCCAAGGTCGCCGCTATCGGCACGGTGAATCCGCGCCCGCCGGGGTTCAAAAATTCAATCATTCAGTTTTTCAAAAGAGCCATCGCGCGTGCTCTGGACTGGCACGTTCGCGAGCAGGTGGAGTTCAATCGCGGGGCCATGATGTGCGTTCAGGCGGCGATGGACGCACTCGCCGAAACCGGCCGTTCGATGGTCGCGATGGCCTCTCACCATCAGGCGCTGCGGGAAGAAATGCTGTCCCATGTCCAGACGCTGCGCGAGGAGATGCGCGGGCTGCGGTCGGAAATGGAGGGACTGCTTTGCGAGGCGCGGGAGCTCAAGGACATCCGCAATCATTGGGCCCAGTGGCGGGTGGGTTTCGAAGACCGCCGCGACGCGAGCGAAATTCACCTGCTGCGCACCATTTCGGAGTTGCAGGGAGCGTTCCAGCACCGCGTCACGCTGCTCGAGCAAAGCTTCCGCGAGCTGGCGCGGCAGCAGCACGCCTCGTTTACCGAGGCCTTGGAGCGCAACACGCTTGACGTGCAGAAACGATTGTGGCGCGATCTGGAAGAGATCCGCGGCCGCTACGAAAAGCTGATTCACCAGGAGTTGAAGCTGATCCGGCAGAAAATGGCCCTGGCGCCGCCGGAGCCGCCGGCCCAGCCGCTGAGGGAGCAGCGGATTGCGATCGACTGGTTCCGGTTCGCCGACGTGTTTCGCGGGCCCGAGGAGCGGATCCGCGAGCACCAGAAGCTGTATCTGGCCAAATTCGCCGGGTCGGCGGAGATTCTGGATGTGGGCTGCGGGCGCGGCGAATTTCTTGAAATTGCGCGCCAGGCCGGATTTTCCGTGCGCGGCATCGACCGCAGCGGGGAGTCGATCGCCCTTTGCCGCGGCAAGGGCCTTCCCGCCGAACGCGCCGATCTGTTCGAGTATCTGGAGGCGCAGCCCGATCGGTCGATCGGCGGCGTGTATTGTTCGCAGGTGGTGGAGCATCTGCCGCCGGAGCGGCTGCCGGATCTGGTGAACCTGCTGGCGAAAAAGATGTCGCGCGGCGCGCTGGCGGCGATCGAAACGCCGAATCCGGAGTGCCTGGCGATTTTCGCCACGCATTTCTATATCGATCCGACCCATACGCGTCCGGTTCCGCCGGCGCTGCTGCGGTTTTACATGGAAGAGGCCGGATTCGTAAACATTGAGATCGAGCGGCTATCGCCGGCGGCCGATTCGCTGCCCTCGCTGGGCGAGCTGCCGGCCGCGTTTCGCGAAGCGTTCTTCGGCGGCCTGGACTACGCGATTTTCGGCCGCGCTTGAACGGCCGCGATCAGCGCTTCCGACCGCGCCGGCTTTTCCAGCACCGTCTCCACCCAGGCGGCTTCCGGCCGCCCCTCCAGATCCGCGCGGTTTCCGCACAGCACGATCACGCGCACTCCGGCGGAATGAAATTCGCGGATCAGCGCGAGACCGTCCTCGACGCGCGGCAGCCGCAGATCGAGCATGGCGATTTCCACGCCGGGCAAAGCGCGCGCTGCACTCGCCGTGGAGGCGGTGAGGACCTGGTGGCCCGCGCGCTCCAGAATCAACTTTCGAATTTCCAGCGCGGCGGCGTCGTCGTCCACCAGCAGCAGGCGCGGCATCAGGAAAACTTGATGCCCGCGATCACCAGCGACGGCATCGCGTGATTCCAGCTTTCGGGAATTTCGTCGAAGGGGAGCCGGAACGCTTTGGTCTCGCCCGGCTTCAGCCCTCCGTTTTTGGGACTGACGATGGGGACGCGCTGGCGCAGCACGAGCTGCCCGTAGGCGTCGCGGAAGATGCAGTACAGGTCGATTTGATCCACGGCGCGATCTCCGGTATTCGTGATTTTTCCGTCGATCTCCACCACCACCTGGTTGAAGTAGCTCTGATTGGCCTGCATCTCCACGCCGGAAAGCTGCAAATTGCGCACGTAAGCTTTCGCTTCGGGCGTCAGGGGAATATCGCGCGGCGCGTGCTTCGTCAGATATTGCAAATAAAAGTAGAGCGTTCCACCGAGGGCGACCACCGCCGCCAGCACATAAAGCGGCAGCTTCGCCATCGGCTGTTTCCGCGGCGGCGCCGTGGGAAAATTCAAACGCTCAATGGCCACTGATGGTCATCTCCCCGATGAGCAGCGTGGGCGCGGCGATGGAGGAGCGAAATTCCAGATCGGAGCCCGCCTGCCGCAAATCCATCAACATTTGTTTCAGGTTTCCCGCGATGGTGATCCCGGAAACAGGATACGCCAGCTCGCCACTCTCGATCCACAGGCCCGCCGCGCCGGCCGAATAATCGCCGGTCACGGTGTTGGCGCCGCCGCCGATCAGCTCGGTGACATACAGCCCGGCCTTTACGCCGGCGATCATCTGCTCCGGCGTTTGCGGGCCCGCTTCGATATAGAAGTTTCCGGGCCCCACGCCCGCGTCGCCGCTGAATCCACGCGAAGCGTTGCCGGTGGTCTTCATTCCCAGCTTGCGCGCGGTATAGGTATTCAGCAGGTAGCTCCGGAGCACGCCGCGCTCGATCACCACGGTGCGGCGCGAAGCGACGCCCTCATCGTCGAACGGCGAGCTGCCGAACAGCCCGGGCAGGGTCGCGTCGTCGATTACGGTGAGGGCCTCGGAGGCGATTTTTTCTCCGAGCATGCCGGTCAAAAAAGAAGCGTGCCGGTAGATCGACGATCCGCTGACGGCGTCAAAGATCTCGCCGAGCAGCGCGCGGGCGGTGCGCGGCTCGAACACCACGGCAGCGCGCTGGGTGGCGATCTTCCGCGGATTGAGGCGGCGCAGCGCCCGTTCGGCGGCCTTGCGCCCGACCCGTTCGGGGCTCTCCAGCCCGGCGACCGCTCGCGCCGAGCTGTACCAATAATCGCGTTCGGCCGATCCGTTTTGCGCCGCCACCGGCTGGGCGGCCAGGCCGCAGCTCGAAGTGCAATAGCTGCCGACGAAGCCGAGCGAATTGGCGAAGACGCGCGTGCCGAGGTGCGATTCAAAGGACGCACCCTTTGAGTTGCTCACGCGGGGATCAGCCGCCAGCGCGCTCGCTTCGGCGGCGACCGCCTGCTCGATCTTCCATTGCGTGGGCAGGGCGGCGACGGCGGGATCGTAAAGAGCCAGGTCGCCTTCGAACCTTCCGCATGCCTCCGGCAAGCCGGCGTGCGGATCTTCGGCGGTGATTTTCGCCAGCTCCAGCGCGGCCTGGACCATTCTGGCGATGCCGTCCTTTGAAAAATCGGAGGTGTAAGACGATCCGCTGCGGCGGCCGGCCAGGACTCGAATGCCGGCGCCGCGCGAGGCCGCTTCCTTCAGGCTTTCCATTTCACGCATCCGCACGTTGACTTCGAATTCCGCGCCATCGGAGATGGTGCACTCGGCGGCGGTGGCGCCGGATTGGAGCGCCAGATCGACGGCGCCGGCCGCGATCTTTTCGAGCTCGGTCACGCCGCGGTTCCTCCCACGGTCATGCGGTCGAGCTTCAAGGTCGGGATGCCGACGCCGACCGGCACGTGCTGGCCCTCCTTGGAGCAGATGCCGACGCCTTCGTCGAGCTTCAGATCGTTGCCGACCATGCTGACGTACTTCAGCGCTTCCGGCCCGTTGCCGATCAGCGTCGCGCCGCGCAGCGGACGCGTGAGCCGGCCGCCTTCGATCAGATAGCTTTCGCTCGCCGCGAAAACGAAGTTGCCGGAAGTGATGTCCACCTGCCCGCCGCCGAAGTTGGCGCAGTAAATTCCCTTGGGCACGGAGCGGATGATTTCCTCGGGATCACTTTCGCCGGCAAGCATGTAAGTATTGGTCATGCGGGGCATGGGGATCTGCTGGTAACTTTCGCGGCGGCCGCTGCCGGTCGGGGTGGAGCGCATCAGGCGGCTGGAAAGCTGGTCCTGCAGATATCCGCGCAGCACGCCATTTTCGATCAGGACGTTGCGCTGCGTGGCGATGCCTTCATCGTCCATGTTGATCGATCCGCGGCGGGAGCCGAGGGTGCCGTCATCGATTACGGTGCAGAGCGGGCTGGCCACGCGCTGGCCGATTCGTCCCGCGAAAGCGGAAACGCCCTTGCGGTTGAAGTCGGCTTCAAGGCCGTGGCCGACGGCTTCATGCAGCAAAATTCCCGGCCATCCCGGGCCCAGCACGACGGTCATTTCCCCGGCCGGAGCTTCCCCCGCGCCGAGCTGGACGACGGCCTGCCGCGCGGCTTCGCGGGCGAAATACTCCGGAGTTTTTTCGTTGAGAAAATAATCGAGCGTCACGCGGCCGCCGCCGCCGGAATGTCCCTGCTGCGGCGGCCCGCCGTTGTGGCGCGCCAGGACTGTAACGCTGATGCGGGCCATGGGCTGGCGGTCGAAGGCGAGGCGTCCTTCGCTGGTGGCGATCAGCACGTGGCGCAGGCTGTCGGCGTAGGCCGCCTGCACCTGGAACACGCGTGAATCGTAGGCTCGCGCGGCGCGGTCGGCGCGCTGGATCAGGTCGGCCCGTTCGGCGAGGCTGGCTTCGTTGGGCGCGCGCAGCATCGGATAGAGATTGTGGCGCGGCGGTTCTTCAAAGCCGGTGGTGACGATGCTGGCCGGTCCGCGGGCGATGCAGGCGGCCACGCGCGCCGCCTTGCGGATTTTTTCCGGACTCAGGTCGTCGCTGTAAGCGTAGCCGGTGCGCTCGCCGGCGATCACCCGCACGCCCACGCCGAGCGTGACGCCTTGCGCCGCGCTCTTGAGAATAGATTCCTCCATGCGGAGCGAGCAGGTGGAGAGATATTCGAAGTACAGATCCGCGTAGTCGCCGCCGGCCGAGAGCGCATCGCTCAGATAATTCTGAAGATCGCGTTCGGTGAGTCCGAAACGTGACGCGAAAAACGACTCAGAGAGCGGCATACTTCGAGGGTAACATCCGCGCCTGGATTTCCACAGAAGAGCGGCGCAGCGCCTTGCATGGGAAATCCGGCGGGCGGTTTCTCCGCGCGGCGGACGTTATAATTCCAGTCATGAAGCCATTTACGCTCGCGCTCCTGCTGGCCTTCGGCGCCGCGGCGCAGACTTTACCGCCGGGAATGACGAAAGTCACCTCGGTGGAAGGGATCACCGAGTACCGGCTGGCCAATGGTCTGCGCATCCTGATCTTTCCCGATCCGTCGAAGACCACCGCGACCGTCAATATGACCTATCTGGTGGGATCGCGGCAGGAAGGCGCCGGCGAGCGCGGCATGGCGCATCTGCTCGAGCACATGCTGTTCAAGGGCAGCACCAGGCACACCAACATCCCGCAGGAGCTGACCGAGCACGGCTCGCGCCCGAACGGCACGACAAGCTGGGACCGGACCAATTATTTCGAGACATTTCAGGCGACCGACGAAAATTTGAAATGGGCGCTCGATCTGGAAGCCGATCGAATGGTCAATTCGTTTATTCGCAAATCGGATTGGGATTCCGAGTACACCGTGGTCCGCAATGAGTTTGAGATGGGCGAAAACAATCCGATCGGGGTGCTGTTTGAGCGCGCCTTATCGGCGGCCTATATCTGGCATCCTTACGGGCACTCGCCGATCGGCGCCCGCTCCGATATTGAAAATGTCCCGATCGAGCGGTTGCAGGCTTTTTATCGCAAGTATTATCAGCCCGACAACGCGGTCTTGACGGTGGCGGGGAACATTGACGAAGCCAAGGTTCTGCCGCTGATCGCGCAGGATTTCGGGCCGATTCCGGCGCCGTCGCGGAAGCTGGAGGCCCCCTACACGGTGGAGCCGCCGCAGGATGGCGAGCGCGAGGTGACGCTGCGCCGCGTGGGAAACATCCAGGCGCTGCTGGCGGTCTATCACGTCCCGGCCGGATCGGATCCGGATTTTCCGGCCATCGACGTGCTGGCCGGAATTTTGAGCGACAATCCTTCGGGGCGCCTGTATAAGGCTCTGGTGGACAGCAAGAAAGCATCGGAAGTGATTGGCTTCGATCAACAGTTGAATGAGCCGGGAACGTTGATTTTAGGCGCGGTGCTGAATCCGCAGCAGTCGCTTGAGGAAGCGCGCAAAATTCTGCTGGACACGGTGGACAACATCGTTAAGGAACCGCCGAGCCGGGAAGAGGTCGAGCGGGCCAAGCAGCATCAGTTGAAGGACATCGAGCTTCAGCTTCGCAACTCCGAGCAAGTCGGGCTGTTTTTGAGCGAATGGGCCAGCATGGGCGACTGGCGGCTGCTGTTCCTCGACCGCGATCGTTTGCGCAAGGTGACGCCGGAAGATGTTTCGCGGGTGGCCAGGGCGTATTTGAAGAGCTCCAATCGCACGCTGGCGGAGTTTATTCCGGATCCGCATCCGGACCGGAGCATTATTCCGGCCAAGGTGGATCTGGCGGCCGAGCTGAAAAATTATCACGGCGACGCGGCCATGGCGCAGGGCGAAGCGTTCGATCCGTCGCCGGCCAATATCGAATCGCGCACGCTGCGGTCGAAGCTCGGCAACGGAATGACGCTGGCGCTGCTTTCCAAGAAGACGCGCGGGGCGAGCGTGAACGCGCGGCTGGCGCTGCACTACGGAACCATCGAAAGCCTGAAGGGCAAGGAAGCCGCGGCCTCGCTCGCTGTGGCGACGCTGATGCGCGGAACGGAGAAAAAGAACCGGCAGCAGATCCAGGATGAGCTGGACCGGCTGAAGGCGCGGGTGAGGATCAACGGCGGCGCCACCGGCGCAACGGTCACGATCGAGACCGTGCGCGAGAATTTTCCCGACGTGCTGCGCCTGGTCGCTGAAATTTTACGGCAGCCGGCGTTTCCCGCCTCGGAATTTGAGCAGATCCGCACGGAGCGGATTACTGGCGAAGAGAACAACAAGGGCGAGCCGCAGGCGCTCGCCGTGGCCCAGTTGGGGCAACTGCTGTATCCGCATCCGGAGGGCGATGTGCGCCGTTCGATGATGCCGGAAGAGCAGATCGCGGCGCTCCGGGCGGCCACACTGGAAGACGCCAGGAAGTTTTATCGCGATTTCGTGGGAGGGTCCCACGCGGAGTTCGCCGCGGTGGGCGATTTCGATGCGAAACAGATCGCGGCTTTGATGGGCGAGTTGTTCGGCGACTGGAAGTCGCCGGCGGCCTTTGCCCGCGTGACCGATCCTTATCAAAAGATTCCGCCGTCGAGCAGGACGATCGAGACGCCGGATAAGGAGAACGCGGCGTTTATGGCCGGCCTGCGGCTGAACCTTTCCACGCAGGATGCCGATTACGCGCCGCTGGTGCTGGCGAATTACATGTTAGGCGGCGGATTTCTGAATTCGCGGCTGGCGGTCCGCATCCGGCAGAAAGAAGGCTTGAGCTATGGCATCGGATCGGGCTTCAGCGCGGATCCGAAGGTGAACAACGGCGCGCTACGCATCTACGCTATCGCCGCGCCGCAAAACATGGGGAAGGTGGAAGCCGCCACGCGGGAAGAGATCGAACGGGCGGTAAAGGGCGGGTTCACACCGGAAGAGGTCGCGGCGGCCAAGTCCGGGTTCCTGCAATCGCGCAAAGTGGACCGGTCCGAGGACGCGGGCCTGGCGGCGCTGCTGGCGGCGCGGGACTTCGAGGGCCGGACGCTCGCCTACGACGCGGAACTGGAGAAAAGGATCGCGGCGTTGACGCCAGCCGAGATTCAGGAAGCGATGCGGCGCAATGTCGACGCCTCGCAACTGGTGGTGGTTAAGGCGGGGGATTTTAGCAAAGCGAAGCCGCAGTGAACGCCGGAGATTGCGGGACGAATCCGTTTATGGCGCGGGCGATCGAGCTGGCGGTGGAGAATGTGCGCTCCGGACGCGGCGGGCCCTTCGGTGCGGTGGTGGTGCGGGGGCAGCGGATCGTGGCGGAGGGAACCAACTCGGTGACATCGGCCAACGATCCGACGGCGCACGCCGAGATGGTGGCGATTCGCGCGGCCTGCTCCGCGCTGAAGACGTTCCGGCTCGACGACTGTGAAATTTTCAGCACCTGCGAGCCGTGCCCGATGTGTCTGGGGGCGATTTATTGGGCGCGGCTCAAAGCGGTTTACTTCGGCGGGACGGCCGCGGACGCGGCGGCGGCGGGCTTCGATGACGCGTTTATTTATAAGGAGATCGCGGCTCCCATGGCCGAGCGGTCCATCCCGTTCCGGCAGATGATGCGCGGCGAGGCCCTAGGCGCCTTTCGCGAATGGTCGTTGAAGCCGGACCGGGTGCGGTATTAGCGGCGCCGGGCCGCGGCTCTAAAGACATCGCGCGGATCTGGCGAATAGACAGGAGTGACCCATCCGCAGGCGATTGCGGCGGCCGCGCCGGACAAGGTTCAGATCGAGGATCTCCTGCAACGGCGCTGGATGCGGCTGCTGATCCCCTCCTTTTCCGACCTTTTCTTTCTGGCGATTCTCGTCTGGGTCTTCGCCGCGGGCAAATTCGGGTGGAAAGGACTGCTGGGCGATGGCGATGCGGGCTGGCACATCCGCACCGGCCAGTGGATCCTGGCGCATCATGCGGTTCCGCACCGGGATCTGTATTCGTTCTCCAAAGCCGGTGCGCCGTGGTACGCCTGGGAGTGGTTGAGCGATGTTATTTACGCTCTGCTGTTCGGGTGGGCCGGGCTGAAGGCGGTGGTTCTGATGGCGGCGGTGGTGTGCGCGGCGTTTGCGACCATCCTGATTCGCCGGATGGCCGCCGGAGGGACGCACATTCTGGTCGCGCTGCTGGTGGCGCTCGCCGGGGAGGGCGCGGCGTCGATTCATTTTTTGGCGCGGCCGCATATTTTCACGCTGCTGCTGATTTCGCTATCGATGTGGATCATCGAAGCGGACCGGAGAAACCAGACGCGCTGGATCTGGGCGCTGATTCCGATCGCGCTGGTATGGACGAATCTGCACGGCGGATTTCTGGCGCTGATCGCCGTGGCCGGACTGACCGCGGCGGGCTCGGCGGCCGAGCGGAGATGGCGCGGCGCGGTGCGCTATGCAGCGGTGACGTGCGGGTGCGCGGCGGTTTCGCTGGTGAATCCCTACGGCATTCAGTTGCACCGGCATGTCGAGGAATATTTGCGGTCGGATTGGATCCGGAACTGGATTCAGGAGTTTCAATCGCCCATCTTCCGCGGCGAGTCGATGCTGCAGTTTGAGGCGCTGATGTTTCTCGGGCTGATCGCCGCAGGAATGATGTTCAGACGGCGGCAGATGGTCGAGGGGTTGTGGGTTCTGTTCTTCGCGCATGAAGCGCTATCGAGCGTGCGGCACGTGCCGGTGTTTGTGGCGGTGTGCGCTCCGGCGATCGCGGCGAATCTGAGCGATTGGTATCGCGGCTGGACGGCGCGCGTGAAGAAGAATTCGCTGCCGGGCATCCTGAATCAGATCGCCGAAGACGCCGCGCGCGGCTTCCGGCGCGGCAGCGTCTGGCCCGCTGTTGCCGTCATTGTGCTCGCCTTTCTGAACCGTCCGATACCGTGGCCGCAGGACTTTCCCGAGGAGATCTTCCCGGTAAAGCTGGTGCACGATCATCCGGCGGAGATTCTCAACGCGCGCACTCTTACGACCGATCAATGGGCGGACTACCTGATTTTCGTCAATCCCAATCAGAAGGTCTTCATCGACGGCCGCAGCGATTTTTATGGCCGAGAGATCGGGGATTCTTACCTGCATATGACCGGCGGACGCTGGGATTGGGAGCAGATTCTGGATCAATTCGGCTTCCGCTCGGCGCTGCTTCCGGTGGAGATGCCGCTCGCTCAACTGCTCAAGACCGATCCGAAGTGGCAGATTGTCGAGGATGACGGGAAGGCGATTTTGTTTGTGCGGAAAGCGGAAGTCGGGGAGCGGCAAACGCAAGCCGGACTTCAGGATAGAACCGGGGGATCTCCTTCTGCACTCTGACTTCCCTCCGGTGGTTCGCCTTAGTCCTGGCTCTTGTATCGGTACTGCTCTGAGGTAAAGCCGCCCCGGAACCAAGGTCCTAAGCGACCGGGGGCTTAAGGAGCGGCGGCCTAATGAAAACCTCCGAGACCGCCGAAGAACAAGCTAAGAGCGTCCATGAAACTCCAGAACTCCGGAAGACGCGGCAAAGCCCCGATGCGGATCCCGCAGATCCCGATGGAGTGGATGGATCCGATGAGCTGGCGGCTGCCGTCGGGGAAAGCGCTGGCGGAGTTTTGGCTCCAGGCGGGGTTTCTGGCGCCCTTGATGATCGGCTCTCCGGGGATGCGGAGAAGGGCGAAACGGCCAGCGCCGGCGGTGCTGGCGGCGAACAAGATTGAGGAGGGGCCGGATCAATCCGGCAACTTTCGGGAAACGAGATGACGGCGCAGATCTGGATCGCGATTCTGGTGGGCGTGGCGGCGATCGTCGATGACCTGAGACGCCGCCGGATTGCGAACTGGATTCCGGTGGCCGCGCTGGCCGGCGGGTTCGGCTGGCAGGTCGGCCAGCACGGCGCCTGGGGGGCCTTGCAGGCGGTTTCGGGAGCGGCCGCGGGATTCGCGGTTTTTTTGATTTTTTATTGGCTCGGCGGGATGGGCGGAGGCGATGTGAAGTTGATGGCCGGATTCGGCGCGCTGCTGGGATGGCCGGGCGTGTTGTGGGCCGCGCTGTGGACCGCGTTTGCCGGCGGAATCCTGGCCGTGGCGGCGCTGGCCGGGAAGGCGGCGTGGCGCCGGATCCGCGGCGGGGAAAGAGAAAACGGGGAAAAGGAATCGATCCCCTACGCACCGGCGATCGCGCTGGGCGTGTGGCTGGCGCTGGTTCCGAAGGGATGAGGCTGGAGGAAAAAATATGGATCGCAGGTTTCTCACCGTGCTGGGCGTCAGCCTGGTTTTCGCGCTGGTGGTTTCCAGCGTGTTTTACCAGATGACGGCGCGTTCGACCACTACCAAGAACGACAACACCGCCACGCGGGATGTGGTGGTGGCGACGCATCCGATGGGTGTCGGGGTCATGGTCAAGCCGGCGGACGTGAAGGTGGTCAAGATCGCCGCCGACGCGTTTCCCAAGGGCGCTTTCAGCAAGGTGGAAGATGTGCTGGACCGTCCGGTGATCTCCAACATTCTGCTGGATGAGCCGATTCTCGAAGGACGCCTGGCGGCCAAGGGCAGCGGGCTGGGGCTGGCGCCGACGATTCCGGTGGGGATGCGCGCGGTGACGGTGCGGGTAAACGACGTCGCCTCGGTGGCCGGGTTCGTTCTGCCGGGCATGCACGTCGACGTGCTGGTGACGGGTCACCCGCCCAACGGCGATACCGACATGACCACCACGGTGCTGCAAAACATGCTGGTGCTGTCGGCCGGGCAGACCATGCAGCCGGATGCGCGCGGCAATGCCATCAACGCCCCGACGGTGACGCTGCTGGCCACTCCCGAGCAGGCCGAGACGCTGACCCTGGCGGGCAACGACGGGCGAATCCAATTGGTGCTGCGAAATTCGAGCGATCAGACCGTGGAGAAGACGCCGGGGACCATGGTCAGCGAGCTGTACAGCGGCCACCGTCCGGCGCTGAAGCCGGAAGCGGCGCCGAAGCCGCGGCCGAGGCCGGTGGCCAAGGCTGCTCCGGTCCCGACGCCGGCGGTCGCCTCCGCGCCCCCGCCGCCTCTGCCGCCCGACCAGATCGTGGTGATCCGCGGAACCCAGCGCACCGTGGAGACCATACCGAACGGAGCGTCGAAGAACTGATGGGGACCCCGGGCCTGTGCCATTGAACGAGGAACTGAACATGACCAGATCGAAAATGATTTGCTTGTTTGCGCCGCTTGCCTTGGCCGCCGCGCTTGGGGCGCAAAGCGCCGAGGACCTTCGCCTCACCGTGGGCAAAAGCGTCGTGATCGATTATCCCTCCGACATCCGGCAGATCTCGACCAGCAATCCGGACGTCATCGACGCCAGCCCGGTCACCACGCGCGAACTGCTGATGCATGCCAAGGGGCTGGGCAACGCCACCATGATCGTGTGGAGCAAGGACGGCCGCCGCACCTTCTACAACGTCACCGTGGACATGAACCTGGATCCGCTCAAGCGCGCGCTGCGCGAATCCTTCCCGAATGAAAAAATCGTTCCGGTCAGTTCCCGCGACACGATCACCCTGGACGGCCAGGTGACCAGCAAGGAGGTTCAGGACCGGGCGGCGGTGATCGCAGCGTCCTTCGCCAAGACGGTGGTCAACAATCTGCAACTGAACGCGCCGGCCCCGCCGGTGGACAAGCAGGTGCTGCTGCGGGTGCGCTTTGCGGAGCTTGACCGCAGCAAGGAACTGCAATACGGCGTGAACCTGTTCGGCCTCGCGGGCCAGACCCAGGCGGGAACCGGCACGGGACAGTTTTCCCCGCTCAACCTCACCGGAACGTCCCAGGTGCAGGGCGGAACGGCCCTGGTCGGAGGAATTCAAGGAACGCAGGGCAGCAGCATCATCACCATCTCCAAGGCGCTGAGTATCTTCGCCTTCGATCCGAAGTTGAATCTGGGCGCGCTGATTCAGGCGCTGCAAAGCGAGAATATTCTGCAAACGCTGGCCGAGCCGAATCTGGTCACCACCAACGGCAAGGAAGCCTCGTTTTTGGTGGGCGGCGAATTCCCGGTGCCGGTGCTGCAAGGAGGCGCCAACTCCGGCGCGGTGACCGTGCAGTACCGCGAGTTCGGCATCCGGCTGATCTTCACCCCCCTGATCACGCCGAACCACACCATCAAGATGCATCTGCATCAGGAAGTTTCCGCGCTCGACTACAGCAACGCCGTGGTGCTCAACGGCTTCACGATTCCCGGCCTGACCTCGCGCAAGGCCGAGACGGACGTCGAGCTGGGAGAAGGACAGAGCTTCGTGATTGCGGGCCTGGTGAACAATCAGGAGACCGAGGCTTTCCAGAAGATCCCGGTCCTGAGCAGCCTGCCGATCTTCGGCTCGCTGTTCAAATCCAAGGACGAGAAAAAGAACCGCACCGACCTGGTGGTGCTGGTGACGCCGGAAATCACCGAGCCGCTGGGGGTGAGCGACGCCAAGCCGGATCTGTACATGCCGCGCGATTTTCTGGTGCGGCTGGACGCCAACACGGCGGCGCAGACGCAGAAGAAATCGAAGAAGAGCAACTGAAGCCGAGGACCACGGGGTGCACGTGCAGAACGAGCCGGAACTCCTAGCGGTGCTGATCGCGCCCGACCGCGAGCTGGCGCGCGAGTTTCTGGACACTGTTGGCCGGACGCGGGCCTTCCAGATCCTGGCGGACCTCAAGAGTTATCCGCCGCAGCAGACGCTGGAGATCCGCGCGCGGCAGCTCAAGCCGCAGGTGGTTTTGCTCGATCTGGCCACCGATCTGGCCGCGGCGACGGAGCTGATCAAAGCGGTGACGCAGATGACGCCCCCGTTGCAGGTGGTCGGGCTGCACACGCGCAACGACGCGACGGCGATCCTGCAATCGCTGCGCGCCGGCGCGGTGGAGTTTCTGTACTCGCCGTTTGACCCGGCGACGCAGCGCGACGCCGTCGCGCGCCTCCGGAAGCTGTGCGTGGTGGAAGCCCGGCAGGAACCAGAGCTGGGCGTCGTGGTCGGATTCGCCAGCTCGAAGCCGGGCTCGGGCGCCTCCACGGTGGCGACGCAAACGGCCTTTGCCCTGCACCGGGTGAGCGGAAAGAAAGTTCTGCTGGCGGACTTCGATCTGACCGGCGGCACCATCGGGTTCTACCTGAAACTGAGCCATAACTACTCGCTGCTGGACGCCTTGCAGCACGCCGGGCACCTGGACCTGGCGCTGTGGAATTCGCTGACGGTGAACTGCGGCGGCCTGGATATTCTGCCCGCCCCGGCGGCGCCCTACGCCGATCCAATCGACGGAGGGCAGCTTCGCATTTTAATCGATCACGCCCGGCAGATGTACGACTGGGTGATTCTCGACCTGCCGAGCGTGTTCCAGCGCATCTCGCTGATGGCGATCTCCGAATGCGAGCGCGCGTTTCTGGTCTCGACCGGAGAGCTGCCCAGCCTGCACCTGACCGTGAAGGCGCTGAAGCTGGTGGATCATCTGGGCTTCCCCAAGGATCGCTTCCAGGTGGTGGTGAACCGCGTGGACAAGCGCGTGGATATCGGAGTCGCGGACATGGAAAAACTTTTCGGCACGCCGGTGCACGCGGTTTTGCCGAACGACTATTTCTCGCTGCATCGGGTGGTGACGCTCGGCCAGCCGCTGGGCGCCGAAGGCGAGCTGGGGCGCTCGATTGAGAGCGTGGCCAAGCGGCTGAGCGGAGTCGCCGGCGCGGCGCGCAAATCGCCGCCGGCGGCGTTGAAGCCGGCGTTTTCGCAGGCCTGAAGGTTGTGAACGGAGTTTATGTTTTCGACGATAGATAACGGGTCCAAGAATAATCAACAGATCTCCTGGGAACAGCGGCTGCTGAAGAACTCGGCGCGGCCCAAGACGAGCCTGAAGCCGGAGTATCAGGAACTGAAGTTCACGCTGCATCGCAAGCTGGTGGACAAGATCAATCTGGAAGCGCTGGCCACCATCGACAACCAGCGCATCCGCAGCGAGGTCCGCCAGGCGGTGATCGCCTTGATCGACGCCGAGCCGACGCTGCTCAGCGCGCTCGAAAAACAACAGATCAGCGACGAGGTTCTCGATGAAGTTTTCGGCCTGGGCCCTCTCGAGCCGCTGCTTCAGGATCCTACCATCTCCGACATTCTGGTCAACACCTACAAGCAGGTCTACGTGGAGCGGCGCGGATTGCTGGAGCTGACCAGCGTCACCTTCCGCGACGACCAGCACCTTCTGCGCATCATCGATAAGATCGTCAGCCAGGTGGGACGGCGCATCGACGAATCGACGCCGATGGTGGACGCGCGCTTAAGCGACGGATCGCGCGTCAACGCCATCATTCCTCCGCTGGCGGTGGACGGACCGCTGCTCTCGATCCGGCGGTTTTCCACCGACAAGCTGATGCCGGCGGATCTGGTGGAGCGCAAAGCGATGACGCCGGGCATGATGGAGCTGCTGGAGGCGGCGGTGAAGGCCAAGATGAACATCATCGTCGCCGGCGGCACGGGCGCCGGAAAGACCACGCTGCTCAACGCGCTTTCGGCGTTCATCAGCGGCAAGGAGCGGATCGTCACTATCGAAGACGCGGCCGAGTTGCAGTTGAAGCAGCCGCATGTGGCGCGGCTGGAAACGCGGCCGCCGAATATCGAGGGGCACGGCGCCGTGCGGCAGCGCGAGCTGCTGGTGAACAGCCTGCGCATGCGCCCGGACCGCATCATCGTCGGCGAAGTCCGCGGCGAGGAGGCCCTGGACATGCTGCAAGCCATGAACACTGGCCACGACGGTTCGCTGACGACGGTGCACGCCAACTCCCCGCGCGACGCCGTTTCGCGCCTGGAGGTGATGGTGTCGCTGGCCAACGCCAACATGCAGCTTACTTCGATCCGGCAGCAGATCGCCAGCGCGGTGAATCTGCTGGTGCAGGCCGCGCGACTGAGCGACGGCTCGCGCCGCGTGGTCTCGCTGACGGAGGTGACCGGTATGGAAGGCGAAATCGTGACGCTCCAGGATCTGTTCGTGTTCGAAAAGCGCGGGTTGGATCCGGACGGGAAGGTGGTGGGTCGGTTCGCCGCCACCGGCATCCGTCCCAAGTTCTACGAGAAGCTGCTCAGCGCCGGCATCCGTTTGCGGCCGGACCTGTTTGACGAAGTGATGGAGGTCTGAGGCATGGGCTTGATCGGTTTCGTGATTTTGGTCTGGGCCGCGGCCATCGCCGGCTGGTTCCTGGTGTCGAAGTACGTCAAGTCGTCCGACGTGGACCGCATCAAGGCGCGCCTGGCGGGCACCAGCAAGGGAAAGACAAAAAAAGCGAAGAGCGACGGCAAGCCCAGCGTCATCCAGCAGGAGCAGGTGGTCAAGAACCGGCTGGCGCATCTGCTGGTCGAAAAATGGAATCTGGCGCCGCGGCTGGGGACGCTGCTCGAACAGGCGGGGTTGAACTGGCCGCCGGCCCGGCTGGTGCAGATGAACATCGTCTGCTTCGCCGTGGGATTCGCCTTCGGATGGATCGTTTTGCCGGTCGCGCGCGGGGCCGCGCTGCTGACCGGGGTGGCCGCGGCGGCCGGCCCGTTCGTGTACGTGTACCTGAAGCGCAAGGCGCGGCTGCGGCGGTTCGAATCGATCTTTCCGGACGCGCTGGAGTTCGTTTCGCGGTCCATGCGCGCCGGCCATGCCTTTTCGGTTTCGCTCGAAATGATTCATCGCGAGTTTCAGGAGCCCGTGGCGGGCGAGTTCCGGCGGACGTTTGAGGAACACAACCTCGGCCTGCCGATCGAGATCGCGCTGCAAAAACTGGCCACCCGCGTCCCCTCCCTCGATGTGCATTTCTTCGTTTCCGCGGTGCTGCTGCAAAAGCGCACCGGCGGCAATCTGGCGGAGATTCTGGACAAGCTCGCCTATGTGATCCGCGAGCGCTTCAAGCTGCGCGGGCGGATCCGCGCGGTGAGCGCGCACGGCCGCATGACTGCCACCGCGCTCAGCGCGATCCCCCTGGTGGTCGCCGTCCTGATGTTTTACACCAACCCGGACTACGTGAAGTTTTTCTTTACCGACGACACCGGCAACATCCTGCTGGTGTCCGCCGTCGCGCTCCAGGTGGTCGGCTATCTGATCATGAAAAAGATCGTGAATATCGAGGTCTAGACCATGTTTCTTGTCACCGTGCTGCTGTTCATCGCGCTGGCCGTGGCGGTCGCGCTGGCCGGAATGAAGATGTACGTGCGGCCCAAGGAAGCGATGGAGCGGGTGGCCGGGGGCATCGAGCCGGCCGAACAGATCCCGGCGCACCCCAGCCTGGCCTTTCACGATCTCATCAAGAAGCTGGGCAACATCGTTCCGCAGTCGCCCAAGGACGTCACGGTGATGCAGCGCCGGCTGATCCGCGCCGGCATGCGCGGCGAGAATTCGCTGAAGATCCTCTACGGCGCCAAAGTCGCCTGCGGAGTGGCGCTGCCGCTGATTGCCGCCGTCGCCCTTGCCGGTTCCGGGGTCGAAGCGGGAAACAAGTTCGGAACCGTGCTGATCGCCGCCGCGGTCGGCTTCTTCGGGCCGAACGAGTATGTGCGCCGGGTGGCCGCGCGCCGCCAGCGGGAGATCGCGCGCGGGCTGCCGAATGCGCTCGATCTGCTGGTGGTTTGCGTTGAAAGCGGCCTCGGCCTGGATCAGGCGATCCTTCAGGTTTCCAAAGAACTGGATCAGGCGCATCCGGAGATCAGCGAAGAGTTCGGTCTGGTCAATCTGGAGCTGAAAGCGGGCAAGCGCCGTGTCGAGGCTCTGCGCAACCTTGCCGAGCGCACCGGCGTGGACGATCTGAAGAAACTGGTCGCGGTGCTGATTCAAGCCGACCGTTTCGGAACCGGCGTCGCGCAAAGCTTGCGGGCTCACGCCGACTTTATGCGCGTCCAGGCGCGCCAGGTGGCCGAGGAGAAGGCCGCCAAGCTCGGCGTGAAGCTGGTGTTCCCGATTTTCTTCTGCATCCTGCCGTCGCTGTTCGTGGTGACGGTGGGGCCCGTCATTGTAAAGATCATGCGGGAGCTGCTGCCCATGATGAACAACATCTGAAACCGGCGGGCGCCCGGAAGCCGGCGGCGTTTAAGGCGCCGGCTCGGACTCGCGCGCCGAATGCTTTTAGTACCCGCCTAAAGGTTAGGACTAGAAGCGCCGAATTGATTCTTGTCAGGAAAGGAGAGGAAACGATGGACACTTCCACTGTTCGAATCGTTTGTGCCGTGCTGGCGGTCCTGTTTTTGGGGATCATCGTGCTGCGCCGCAAGAAGAACGCTGAGTAAGCAGGCGAGGGATGCGGGAGCAATCGAGGGGAGCGCGCGTACGCGCTTGAAGGGTGTGAAGGCGGAGCGGCGCGGGCTTGGTTTGGAAGGCGCGGGCCCGCGCCGTTCCCCAAGTGAGTTGTGGAGGAGAGAAGTTACCGGAGGGACGGAGTTCAAGTTATGTCTCGGAAAACTTGGGTTAAGGTGATTACGGGCGCGGTTGCCGCTGCCGCGGCGGCGCTGGGAGCCACCTTCGGCACGGTGGTGCCGATCGGCGGCCAGGCGACCGATATCGCTCTCGATGAAGCGCGCGGCGTTCTCTACATCGCTAATTTCACCGCCAACCGCATCGATGTCATGCAACTGGCCAATCACACCATCCAGACGTCGATCAACGTCAATCCCAACCCCAGCTCGATCTCGCTGTCGCCCGACGGCCACTGGCTGCTGGTCGCGCATTACGGCAACCACAGCGCGCCGGCCAGCCAGACCAACGCCCTTACCTTGATCGATCTGACGGCCGACAACTCCAAGCAGGTGATCTCGCTCGGCAATCCGCCGCTCGGCGTCGCCTTCGGAATCGACGACAACGCCCTGGTCGTCACCACCAATGAATTTATCCAGTTCAATCCGGCGCTCGGCACCACGCAGACGCTGCAAACCATCGCGCAGGTCGCCACCAACGCGATTCCGCAGCCGCCCGCGACTTTCGCCAATCAGTTCGCGCAAGCCTCGGTCGCGGCATCGCGCGACGGCCTGACCATCGCCGGTTTCGGCGGCACCAGCCCCTACCTGCTGTTCCGCTACAACGTCGGGACCAAGGTGATTACGGGTTCCTTTTACACTTCGCAGCCGCCGGCCGGCCCGCGTGTGGTCAGCCTCGCCGACGACGGATCGCTCGCTACCTTTGGCTGGTGGGTCGTCGACTCGAAGCTGAATACGCTGGCGCAATGGGGCAACCCCGCCGGACTGCTGAGCGTCGGCACGACGGTCATCGATTCCTCGCGCAGCTTGATCTACGCGCAGATTCCGCCCACCGGAACCCCTTCGGTGGCCAACACCAATCCGCCCACGCTGATGATCAATGACTGGGACAATCTCACCGTGGAGGATCAGCTTTATCTGCCGGAAAACTTCGCCGGGAAGGCGCTGCTCAGCAGCGATCACAACACCATTTACGGCATCTCCGATAGCGGCGTGATGATTCTTCCGATCGGCAGTCTGGCCAGCTATCCGCGCCTGAAAGCGACCACGCCCGATCTGGTCTTCCGCGGCAACTTCTGCGACCGCAGCGTCAATACCCAGACGCTGACCATCGTCGATCCGGGCGGCGGAAACACGCCCTTCTCGATTTCCGCCCCCAGCGGCATCCGCGTTTCGCCGTCGAGCGGCGTGACGCCGGCGGTGGTTTCCGTCTCGGTGGATCCGAACGCCTTCGCCAACCAGAAAGGCACGGTGGCCGCAGCGTTGACCATCAGTTCCAGTGTGGCGATCAACTTTCCGGTGCCGGTGCGGGTGCTGATCAGCTCGCCCGATCCTTCACAGCGCGGCTCCTTCGTCGATATTCCCGGCCGCGTCGTGGATATCGCCGCCGATCCCAAACGCCAGGTCTATTACGTCCTGCGCCAGGATCAGAATCAGGTCTTGGTGTACAGTGAAGGCAATAACGCCCTGCAAGCGATCCTTCGCACCTGCACCACGCCGACCAGCATGGCGATCACCTTCGACCAGCAGAATCTTCTGGTCGGCTGCGATAACTCGCATTACATGAATGTTTTCGATCTGGACCTGCTCCAGGCGCAGACGCCGGTGTATCTGCCCTGGGATTACGTCGAAAGCATCGCGGCTTCGTCCAATGCGATTCTGGCTATGGTGCGGACCGCCGACGGATCGGGTCCCAAGATCGATCAGATCGACCTGACCACGCATTCGGCCAGCCGCCTGCCTACGCTGGGCGTGTGGCAGAACCAGTTGGCGCAGGATACCGTGCTCACCAGTTCGAGCAACGGCGCCAATATTCTGGCGGCAAGTGCGGACGGCTCCGTGCTGATTTATAGCGCGGTGGCGGGAACCTTCACCGTGTCGCGGCACGATTTCACGAGTCTCAGCGGTTCTTACGCCGCTTCAAATTTCAATCAATACGAGGTGGGCAATCATTTGCTGGACAGCTCCGGCGTGCCGACGATGACCCTCTCGACCAGCACCGGTTCGCCTTCAGGATTCGCCTTCGTCAATCAGACCGGATATTTCACGACGGCTCCCAACACCTCCAGCCCGGGAACCATCGCCCAGGTAGATACGGTGCGGGGTACGTCGATCCAGCCCACGGCCATGATCGAGGCGCCGATTCTCGGCAACGGAGCCTTGACCGCCTCCAACAGCCAGAGCTGCACTTCCAACACCACCACAACCGCCACCAACACCATCACAACGCTAACCTGCGTGACCGGAACCACGGAAACGCAGACGGTCACCACGTGCCCGCTGAATTCCACAAACAACTGCAACACCACGAATACGGTGGGCACTCTGGGCAGCCCGAGCTTCGGCCTGTTCTCCCCCTCGGTCTATTCGGCCTTTACGCGCAGCCTGGCTCCGCTGCCGGATCAAAGCGAGATCGTAGCGCTGACCACCTCCGGCTTCACGGTGCTGCCGTGGAGCTACGCCGCCTCGGTCGCCGCGCCGCAGATCACCAAAGTCGCCAGCGCCGCCGACGGCTCCTCGCCGGTCGCACCGGGCGGCCTGATTTCGATCTTCGGCAACCAGCTCAATCCGACCAATCTGGCCACCAGCCAGATTCCGCTGCCCACCGCGCTGGCCAACAGTTGCCTGACCGTGAACGGCCAGCCGGTGCCGCTGATCTTCGTTTCTCCGACCCAGATCAACGCGCAGATGCCCACCGAAGCGGTGGGTGCGGTGACGCTGAATGTGCACACGCCCGGCGGCGTGAGCGACAACTACAATATGACCGTGAATCCGACCGCCCCGGCCGTGTTCAGGAGCGGCGTCGCCGGCCCGCAGACCAATCTGCCGACGGTGGTTCGCGACGCCAATAACACCCTGGTGACCGATTCCAATCCGATCCATCGCGGCGACAGCGTGACCATCTATCTGACCGGCATCGGCCAGACTGCGCCGGTGGTCGGCGACGGCCTGCCTGCCCCGGTGAACCCGCTGGCGATCGCGGTTCAGCCGCCGGTCGTGCAGTTAGGCGGCGTGAATCTGCCGGTGAATTTCGCCGGCCTGGCGCCCGGGCAGATCGGCGTGGGCCAGATCAACGTAACCATTCCCGGCAATGTTCCGGAAGGATTGAACATGCCGCTGACCATTAGTCAGGGCGGCTCGGTGCAGGCGCTGTCGTTGCGCGTCGTGCAATAGCCACCCTTAATTCAACCAGAGCACCGCGCTATTCAGGAAACCGCGGGCGATTTTTGAGGAAAGAGGTAAATATGAAGTCAGTTCGTATGCTGGTGGTGTCCATGGCCATGCTCGTGCCGGCGGCGTTCGCTCAGCGATGGGAGGCCGGCGGCGGCGCCGGAGGCGGGTTCTATACTTCGCAAACCGTCACCGCGCCGGCCGGATCGGCGACGGCCAAGATCGACAGCAACCTGGCGGCCGGCCTGTGGCTGGGCAACAATAGCGCGGGCGCCTGGGGCGGGGAACTGCGCGGCGATTTTCAGCTCGGCTCGCTCGAGGTGAACCAGGGCGGAACCAAAGCCACCTTCGCGGCGCGATCCTACGCCTTCCACTACGATCTGTTGTGGCACTCCCGGCCCTCCGGATCGAAGATCCGGCCGTTCCTCGCCGCCGGAGCGGGCGTCAAGATTTATCAGGGTACCGGCGCGCAGGTGGCCTACCAGCCGCTGAGCAACTTCGCGCTGCTTACCCAGGCGCAGGATCTGACGCCGCTGGTCAGCGCCGGCGGCGGCGTGAAGTTTCAGCTTTCGCCGCACATGCAGCTCCGCGCCGAGATCCACGATTACCTGACCACCTTCCCCAAGCAGGTGATCGCGCCGGCCCAGGGAGCCCGGATCGGCGGATGGCTACAGGACTTCGTTCCCACCATCGGCGTGAGCTATACCTCGTCCGCCGGCAGATAGAGCGCCTAATCGATCTGTTCTGAACCGCCGATATCTCCGCTATGGATGGATTCCAAGGCACGCCGCTGAACATGACTACCCTGCTGGTGGTGGCCCTGGCCTTCGTCTCCCTGTTCCTGATTTTCCGCAAGCGCTACGACAGCAATCTTCCGCTGCTGTTTTATGGCGTGGCGGTGGTGTTCAGCAACTTATCGGACCGCGAAGTGAATCCCTATCTTCTTTATACCGGCCTGATCTTCGCGTTGTTGCTCCGCTTCGAGTTTCTGAACTCGGCCTTTTCCAAACTCATCGCCTTTCTGTCCATTGGATCGATGAGCCTGATCATCTGGGTCTTTCTGGCCGAAGTCTTTGGCGACGGATCCCCGCCCTTCTAGCGCCGAAACCCGGGGCGCGATCCTGGTCGGCGGACGCGCAGCCCTAAATGAACATCTCCTCGTCCGCCGTCGCGTGGATAGGGCCGTCCCGCCTTCCGCGCAGCAGATAGTTCACGCCGGCGCGGATCCCCGCGGCCACGCCCTGGATCTCCCGCAGCGGCTTCATCACCCCGTTGTGCACCACCGCAACCGCGTGCTGGGCGCGCTGCATGGTGTCGTCGATCACCATCTCGGCCCGTTCCAATTGCACTTTGGCGCGCGCGGTGGCATCCTCCAGCACTTCATCCACGCGCGCCAACTGCTTCTTGGCGGAATCGAGAATTTCGTTGGTCTTCACCGTAATGTCGTGGATCTGCGTCCTGCTGTCTTCAACCACCGCGCGCGAGCTCTCCACCAGGGCGTCGATCTTGGGCAGCAGCGGCCGGGTCCGTTCTTCGAGCGACCTGGCCGCGCGGT
This sequence comes from Terriglobia bacterium, assembly GCA_021324615.1. Lineage (GTDB taxonomy): Bacteria > Acidobacteriota > Terriglobia > Bryobacterales > Bryobacteraceae > Palsa-187. Next base: position 59,504 of record JAJPIT010000057.1, read on the forward strand.
AAATTCCGAACAACATTCCGGCCTGGATGCACAAGGCCACGGCGGCGATAAAGACGAACGCCGCGATGATCATCAGCAGGGTCTGGTCCATAATCGTTGATTTGACACTTTATTGTCCGGGCGTGTTCCCGGGCGCATTTACCGGCGTGTTCACCGCTTCGCGGTAAGCCTGGCGGCCCGCGTCCACCGCTGCGCTCAGATTGTCTTTATGCCGCTGTATCGTCTGCTTGCCCCGTTCGATGGCCTCGGCGGCCTGCTCGCGCAGCTCCGCCCCACGTCGCTTGACGTAGTCCGCGCCCTCGTTGGCTTTGTTGCGCAGCATCTCCCGGGTCTCCTGGCCCGATTTCGGCGCGAACAGCACCCCCACCGCCACGCCTAAACCCAAACCGAGGAAAAAATAAGAAATGCGATTGTCGTCCTCCATTACGCTGCTCCTTCCGCTTTGAGGTTACACCATTTAAAGAATAGCAGTCGCGCCGCGCTTCTGCCGGTTGTACGCTGGGAAGGAAACAGTTAACCGTGCCGCGCAATCGTAAGCCGCTTTCCCTGGAGGAACTGATGCACTACGCCGCGCGCGCGCTGTCGGCGCGGGCCCAGACATCGGCAGAGCTGCGCGAAAAGCTGAAACGCCGCGCCGCGCGCCGCGAGGATGTGGACGAAGTGCTGCGCCGCCTCAAGGACTGCGGATTCCTCAACGACAAGCGCTTCGCTGAATCATTCGCCGCCTGGCGCCGCGAAAATCAGGGCTTCGGCAAGGCGCGCGTCGTGCGCGACCTGATGGCCCGCCGCGTGGCTCCCGCGCTGGCGCGCCAGACGGCGGACGCCGCCTATGAATCCACGGACGAAATCGCTCTCATCGAAAAATTCCTGGAGCGAAAATTTCGAGGCAAGGACTTGCCGTCGCTCCTCACCCAGGAAAGAAATCTCGCCGCCGCGTATCGCAAATTGCGCGGCGCAGGCTTCAGCATGGGCAACTCCATTCGCGTGCTCAAGCGCTACGCCGCCGAAGCGGATCGTCTGGAAGAAATGGAAAGCGCCGAAGAAACGTAATCAGCGATTGCCCAGCCAGCGCGCGGTGAACCAGGCAGGACGCCCCGCGCCACCTTCTTGGACGGCGCCGGACTTCTGCGCCCGCATGATCGCAGGCCGCCACGCAACGGGCGGCAACCATATATAATGGCCGTCGATAAAGGAGCCTTGGCCTGTCTATGTCCGACCGCACTTCCCGCAGATTTTTCATCGGCGCCGCCACCGCCGCCGCCGCGGCCCGCGTCTGGGGCGCAAACGACCGAATCAACGTCGCCATCGTGGGACTCGGCGGACGCGGTTCCAGCCATCTCAACCTCTATTCCAAGCTGCCCGAAGCGCGCATCGCCGGCATCTGCGATATCGATCAGGCCGCGCGCGAGCGGGCCCAGGCCACTCTGATTCGCAACACCGGCGAATCCGCCAAGCTGTTCGAGGACATGCGCGACGCCTTCGCCGATCCCGGCATCGACGCTGTCTCCATCGCAACCCCGAATCACTGGCATGCCCTGGCGGCGATCTGGGCGATGAAGGCCGGCAAGGACGTCTACGGCGAAAAACCGGCCTGCTACAACATCTACGAAGGACAGCGGATGCTCCAGGTGGCGCGGGAAACCAGGCGGATGCTTCAGATCGGCTCGCAGCATCGCAGCACGCCGTTCAAGATGCGGGCCATGGAAGCGCTGCAAGGCGGCATCATCGGCAAAATCTATCTTTCCAAGGGTCTCTGCTATAAGCGCCGCGCCTCCATCGGCCACAAGGAGAATTCCCCGATTCCGGCCGGCGTCAACTGGGATCTGTTCCTGGGGCCCGCGCCGATGCGGCCCTTCAACGAACTCCGCTTTAAGTACAATTGGCACTGGTTTTGGGACACCGGCAACGGCGATATCGGCAACCAGGGCGTCCATCAGATCGGCATCGCGCGTTGGGCACTGGGCGATCCCGCCTGGCCCAAATCCGCCTACGCCGAAGGCGGCAAGTTCGCCTATATCGACGATCAGGAAACGCCTAACACGCTTCTGGCGACCTACGATTACGGCGGGCGGCAGCTCGTCTTCGAGGTCCGCGGCTTGCTGACCGGAGGCGAAGGCGTGCCGGTGAAGCGTTCCACCGCAGCTCCCGCCGCCGGCGCCGTCGCGCCTCCCCAGGCACCCGCGCCCGTTTCCACCGCTCCCAAGAACGCCAAGCCGCTCGACATCATGATCGGCAACCTGTTCTACGGCACTGAAGGTTGGGCGGCCATGAACGATGAAGGATTTCAGGTGTTCAAGGGCGAAACCAACGAGCTCGTCCTGGAGGAACACAACGGCAAGGACGCCACCAGCCTGCACATGCAAAACTGGCTGGCCGCCTGCCGCTCGCGAAACTACAAAGAGCTTCACGACGAGATCGAAAACGCGGCGCTCAGCGCCGGTTTGTGTCACCTCGCCAACATCAGCTACCGCACCGGGCGGAAACTCACCATCGCGGACGGACCGGAATTCGTCAACGACGACGACGCCAACAGGCTGATCACGCGCGATTATCGCCGGCCCTACGTGGTTTGAGAATCTACGGCGCGCTGACCGACGCCACAATCCTTTGGATCATCCCGTCGACGGCCTGGCCCGGCTCGTGCCAATGCCATACCAGTACGATGTCGTGCTCGGGGTCGATCCAAACCAGATTCCCGCCGTTTCCCACCGCGGCGAAGCTCGACCGCGGCCCGCTCGGCCACTGCTTCTGCTTGGTGTTCAGCCACCACAGATAGCCATAGTCGGGGCCGTGCGCCGATGGGGTGGTCGCTTCCTTGAGCCACTCCGCCGAAACGATCTGCTTGCCGTCCCACTGCCCGTGATTCAGAATTAACAGCCCGAATCGCGCCAGATCCTCGGAATTGATCCACAATCCCCCGCCCCAGCGCGTTCCTCCGCTGACCGACTCGACCGCTTTCCCGTGAATCTCCACCGTCGACTTCGCGCCATAGCCATGCCAGCTCCACTCATCTGACGCGCCGATCCTGTCCATCACGTTGGCCTTCAGCACCGACGGCAGACTCGTTCCGAAAACGCGCGCCAGCGACAGCGCCAGCCGATTGATGCGGACGTCGTTGTACTCGTAGTAAGTTCCCGGCTCGTGAATCTCGCGCGGCGGCCGCCGCCCGTTGCCGAACTCTTCTTCGCCCACGAAGTCCGCGTTCTTGCCGAACAGTTCGCCCTGCCACTCGCTTTCCTGCTGGAGATGATTTTTCCAGGTGATCTTGGCGTTATGTGGCGAATCGTAGCCGCCGTCGTGGACATACTCGGCAACCCGGTCGTTCACGCTGCGAATCAGCCCCTGGGAGAAAGCAAATGAGGCCGTGGTGGAGAGAAAACTTTTCGCCACGCTGTACACCGGATCGTTGGCCTTGGTGTCGCCGAACTCGGCGACGATGTAGCCATGCCGCAAAATAATTCCATTCGTGCCCGCGCGGCGCGAGGGAAGCGGCCCCAGCACCCTGCCGAAAGTGCGGACTTGGTCCCTTTCAAAATCCCATTTCGAACCGTGCGCCTCCGCCCAGGCTACCGCCTCTTTCAACTTCGCCGCATCCATGCCCACCTGCTCCGGCGAGCGGCGCTGCCAGCTTCCCTTGGGCGGAAAATAGCCGCTCTGTCCGGCCAGCAAGGGGACCGCCGCGGCGGCCACCAGCCACCGCGCCCATCTGAAAGGCCTCCCGTGTGCCTGCGCCATGTCTGAATAGTGTCTCATATTTTCTTCAATATATACACCGGGATACCGGGATCCGGCCGGCGCGCGGCCAGGCCCCGGCTCGCGGCGCATCCACGCTTTAAGTTGCCGCAAAACTAAGCCGATAATATATGAAAGAAGTCATGCGAGTTCTGATCGCCGACGACAGCATCGTTTCCCGGCACCTGCTGGACGCGACTTTGCGGAAGTGGGGCTACGAAGTTGTCGTCGCCTGCGACGGCATTGAGGCCTGGGATTTGCTTCAACTGCCCGACGCTCCCAAGCTGGTGATCCTCGACTGGGTCATGCCCGGCCTCACCGGACCGGAAGTCTGCCGCCGCATCCGCGAGCGCGCCAAGGAAAAAGATACCTATACCTATATCCTGCTTCTCACCTCCAAAAGCCTCAAGGAGGATCTGATCGAGGGCATGGAGTCGGGCGCCGACGATTACGTCACAAAGCCTTTCGACCAGCATGAGCTGAAAGCGCGGCTGCGCGCGGGAACCCGCATCATCGACCTGGAGCAGCAGCTGGTCACCGCGCGTGAAGAGCTGCGCGAGCAGGCCACTCGCGATTTTCTTACCCGCATCTGGAATCGATCCTCGATCCTGGATATTCTCCAGCGGGAGCTCGCCCGCGGCGGGCGCGAGCATCGTCCGGTCGGCGTGATTCTCGCCGACCTCGATCATTTCAAAGCGGTCAACGATACCTACGGCCACTTCGCCGGCGACGCCGTGCTGCTCGAGTTCGCGCGCCGCGTGCAGGCCTCCATGCGGCAATACGATTCCATCGGCCGCTACGGCGGCGAGGAGTTCCTGATCGTCCTGCCCGGCTGCGATGAAGAAGCCACCGCCGCCCAGGGCGAGCGGATGCGCGCCGCCCTGGCCGGCGAGCCCATGTCCATCAACGACGATCAGCGCGCCATTACTTGCAGCTTCGGCGCAACCTGCTCGCGTCCCGGCCTGGAGATCGGCTCCGAGGCGCTGATCCGCGTCGCCGACGGCGCCCTCTACGCCGCCAAGCGCCAGGGCAGAAACTGCGTCGTGTTTCAGCCGGCTGTTTCAGAACCTGAAAACGTCATTTCGAAGTAGCTGGAGCCGGAAGGCGCCTTCGCCTCCACTCGATCAGGCGGGCCGTCATCAGCGTGACCCAGATCGCGCCGTACAGCAGTGGCAGGCGAACATCGGATTTCACCAGCCAATAATAATGAATCACCCCGCACAGCGCGATCGCGTAGACCAGACGGTGCAGCTTCCGCCATCGCCGGTAGCCGAGCCGCCGGACCCAGCCGCCGGTCGAGGTGACGGCCAGCGGCGCCAGCATCAGCAGCGCGGCCATGCCGATGGTGATGAACGGCCGCTTTAAGATATCCTTGCCCATCTCCTGAAAGTCGAAAAACTTGTCGATGCAGAACCACGCCGCAAAGTGCAGCATCGCGTAAAAAAACGAGAATAGCCCGAACATGCGCCGGAACCGGACCAGTAGCGGCTGCCGCAGCCACAGGCGCAGCGGCGTCACCGAAAGCGTGATCATCAGAAAACGAATGGTCCAGTCGCCGGTGGTGTGGGTGATAAACTCCACCGGATTGGCGGTCAGGTCCTGCCGGTAGGCGCGCCAGAGAAGATCCACCAGCGGAACCAGGCACAGCGCAAACACCAGCGCCTTGGTCCAGGAGCTCAGCAGGACTCGTTTTACCACGCCATTCGCGGCGGCGCCGGCTTCCAACTGCGCCTAATGATACTTCCGGAGATCCATTCCCGCGTACATGCCGGCGACCAGATCGCCGTAGCCGTTGAACTTGATCGTGTCGCGCGGGAACAGCTCCGGCAGCCGGCGCTCCTTTTTCTGGCTCCAGCGGGGATGATCCACCTCGGGGTTCACGTTCGAATAAAAGCCGTACTCATTGGCCGCCGCCAGATTCCACGTCGTCGGAGGCTCTTTTTCCACCAGCTTGATCTTCACGATCGACTTAATGCTCTTGTATCCGTACTTCCAGGGAACCGCCAGCCGCACCTGCGCGCCCATCTGATCCGGCAGCATCTCGCCATAGACGCCAAAGACGAGCAGCGTCAGCGGATGCATGGCCTCATCCATCCGCAGACCTTCGACATAGGGAAACTCGATGCCCGCTGAAAACGAACTCAGCTCAAACTTCGAGTTGTAGTAGCTCTGAAAGGCGACGTACTTCGCCTTCGAGGTCGGCTCCACCTGTTTAAGCAGCGCGCTCAGCGAATAGCCGATCCAGGGGAAAACCATCGACCACCGCTCCACGCAGCGGTGCCGGTAAATGCGCTCCTCCATGGGCGCGATCTTGCGCAGCGCGTCCAGATCGATCGTCCGCGGCTTGGCGACTTCGCCTTCAATGCGAATCGTCCAATCCGGAATATTGACCAGCTTGCCCGGCGCATTTCTGCCCGGATCTTCCTTGCCGGTTCCGAACTCGTAGTAGTTGTTATAGTGCAGCGCCAGATCCTTCGGCGTGATTTTTTCCGTCGTGCTGAACGGGCTCTTCACCGCCGCCGCCAGCGGCGTGTTGCCGCGGACCAGCGGCGCCGCCAGCGCCGCCGATCCGGCCGCCAGAAACTTTCTCCGGTTGAGATAAACCTGCTTCGGCGTCACATCCGAGTAGCGAAGATCGGTCGGTTTACGGATGATCATGGCTCTAATTCATCCTACCTCTTTAAGAACGCTCGCAACACGCCGGGGCTTTGAGGAGGCCGCACCAGGGGGGCAAGGCGGCCGGAGTTCAGTGGCGGCGCTCTTCGTGCCGGTGCTCCTCCAGCCGGTGGCCCTCCACGCGCCGCGCTGGTTCATAGCGCGGGATCGAATAGGGATGCACATAGGTCGTGCGATTCACATAGGTCCGCGTCCAGGGATGATTGTTCACGATCACTTCATGATTGACCCAGCCGAACCGCATTCCGCCCCAGCCCCACGGCCCGAACGCGGCGCCGATGGTCACCCCCGCGCCGAACGTGATCGCGCCGCCGACAAAAAATCCCGGCCGCGGCGCCACGAACACCACCGCCGGATTATAGATGGGCACGTAATACACGCCCACCGGGTTGATCACAATCGACGGCCCGGACACGACCACGCTGAAATGCGGATTCGAGCGAAGATACCCGTATTCATACGCGCGGTGGCGCATGCGCTGCACCGCGTCCATCACCGCCTCGCGCTGCGCCAGAAACTGATCGCCCAGCTCGCGCGTCCATTCCGGGTCGATCGCCATGGTGTGCAGCACTTCGGGAAACGGCAGCAGCGCCTGCACACTCGGATCCCACGGCAGATGATCTTCGTTGATCGCCCGCGCCAGCTCCTCGCCATGCAGATACCGGTGCTGGTTCGCCCACATGTCGGCGTCGGGAATCTGGTCGGGATAAGTCGCCGCCGCCAGCACTTGCGCCAGCAGCGGATCCGGATACAACGCGATGCGGGAGACCAGATCGTCGAGCTGCCTCGGCCCCATCAGTGGAGGTTGCGCCAAAACGAGCACGGGAACGCTGAGCAGGAGGATGGTTTTGGTGAGGTTACACATGGTTACAATCGTGACACAACCCGGCCCGCATCGGCGCGGCTTGCGATAAAATCGGCAACCCGGTGGAGGGCTTCTTTGATGACCTCGGGATCGCTTCCAAAACCGCGCAGCCAGACCACCTCTTTCTCCCGGCGCAGCCAGGTCCATTGCCGTTTAGCGTATCGCCGCGTTTCGAGCGCCGTACAGGCCGCCGCTTCCTCCAGCGAAAGCGAGCCGCGCAGACAGGCTAGCGCCTGCTTGTAGCCAAGCGAAGCAAACGGCCACTCTTTTCCACTGGCGCCGGCTTGCAGGAGACTCCGCACTTCTTCGACCAAACCCAGACGAAACATTTCATGGGCGCGCGCATCCAAAATTTTGTAAAGCGCGGCGCGGTCGGGATCGAGACCGAAGAGCAGCGTGCGAAATCCAGATAAAGGATCGGCGGAATCGGGGGGCGGTGCGGGATGGCCCGTCAACAGGCGAATTTCCAGGGCGCGAATGAGCTTGGGGCGGTCGTGCGGGTGAATGCGCCGGGCGGCCGCCGGATCGAGGCGCGACAAAATACGATGCAGCGCGCCCGGCCGCGCGTCTTCGCGGCAGGCCAGCCGCCGGCGCAAGGCTTCATCGCGTGGCGGAAGCTCGGGCAGGCCCCGCAGCAGCGCGCGCAGGTAAAACCCGCTGCCCCCGGCCACGATCGGCAGATGGCCGCGCGCGGAAATCTCCGCGATCACGCGCCGCGCCTGGCGGGCGTAATCGCCGGCCGAAAATACGCCGCCCGCCCCGCCCCGCGCCGCTGTACCGCCGAACAAGTCGATCACGTCGATCATGTGGTGCGGGACTCCGCGGCGCTGCCCGGCCGGAACCTTGGCCGTTCCAATGTCAAAGCCGCGGTAGAGCTGCATGGCGTCGCAGTTGATCACCTCGCCGGCGAACTCTTCGGCAAGGCGCAGCGCCAGAGCGCTCTTGCCAGAGCCGGTGGGCCCGGCCACGGCGATCATCGGCGGCATTGCGCGAGTCGAGTCTATATACTAAAGTTAACGTGGGATTCAGGACGAAGAGGAGGGAATGGATAAAGCAGCATTAGCGGTTTTCCTGATCGGAGCGGGCGCCTTTGCGCAGGATACGCAGGCCAGCAAGGTCGATCACGCCTCGGCCTACTATCATTACGCGCTGGCCCATATGTACGCGGAGATGGCCGAAATGCCCGGCAACCGCGCCGAAAATCTCAACAAGGCCATCGAAAACTACAAAGCCGCCATTCAGGCCGATCCCACCTCGCCCCTGCTCACCGAGGAGCTGTCCGACGTTTATTTCCAGTTCGGGCGTGCGCGCGAGGCGCAGAACGACGCCGAAGCCGCGCTGCGCAAGGATCCCAACGACGTCCCTGCGCACCGCCTGCTGGCGCGCGTCTATATGCGCCAGATCGGCGATCCGCAGCAGCAGCGCATCGATGAAAACATGCTGCAAAAGGCCATCGCCGAATATCAGAAAATCGCGCAACTGGCCCCCAACGACGCCGATTCGCTCGTGATGCTCGGGCGCCTGGAAAAGATCGCCCAGAACACCGGCGAAGCCGAAAAGGCTTACAAGCGCGCGCTCGCCGTCGATCCCGATAACGAAGAGGCCCAGGCCGGCCTGGCCATGGTCTATCTCGATGAGGGCAACAACGAGGAAGCCAGCGCCATTCTTAAAAAGCTAGCCGACAAGAATCCCAGCCAGCGCAGCCTGCGCCAGTTGGCCAGCGCCTATGAGCAGATGAAAGAGTATTCGCTGGCCGCCGAGACGCTCAACCGGGCCTTGGCCCAGAATCCCCAGGACGCGCCCGATTTGCAGCGCGCCATCGCCCAGGATCTGGTGCTCGCCAAGCGCTACGACGACGCGCTCAAAATTTATCAGCAGTTGGTGGCGCAGGAACCGGGCGACGCCGATGCCTACGTCCGGATGTCGGAAATTTACCGCGAAAAGAAGGATTTCGCCAAGGCCCGCGAGATGGCGGCCAAGGCCAGCGCCATCGATCCGGGCAACCTGGAGATCCGCTATAACGAAGTCCTCAATCTGGAGGCTGAAGGAAAAATGCCGGAGGCGATTCAGGCCATCAAGGATATTCTGGCCAGCACCCAAAGGCGCTCCTACAATGCCCAGGAAAGAGGAATCCGCATCCGTCTGCTGGAGGAGTTGGGACAGAAATCGCGCGAGGCCGGCCAGGTCGATCAGGCGGTCGACGCCTTCCGCCAGATGCAGGATCTCGATCAGGATTTAGCCCCCCGCGTCGAGCCCGAAATCGTCCAGACCTACACCGCCGGCAAGGAATACAAGAAGGCCGAGCAGGAAGCGCAGGACGCCGTGCGCAAGTGGCCCTCGGACCGCGGCGTGAACATTTCGCTCGCCTTTGCCGAAGCCGATCTGGGCAAGACCGAGGCGGCGGCGGCGATCGTAAAAAAACAGCTCGATCAGAAAAAGGACGTCCAGACGTATCTGAACCTGGCCCAGGTCTACGACAAAGGCCGCAAGTTCGACGAAGAAGCCAAAGCCATCGAGCAGGCCGAGAAGCTGGCGCAGACCAAGGAAGAAAAAGTCCTGGTCTTCTTCCAGCGCGGCGCGATGCTCGAAAAACAGAACAAGGTTGAGGCCGCCGAAGCGGCTTTCCGCAAGGTGCTGGAGCTCGATCCGGACAACGCCGAGGCGCTCAATTATCTGGGCTACATGCTGGCCGACCGCGGCCTCAAACTGAACGACGCGCTGAGCTATATCCAGAAAGCCAACGAGCAGGTTCCCAACAACGGCGCCTTCCTCGACAGTCTCGGCTGGATCTATTTCAAGCTCGGGCGTCTGCCGGAAGCCGAGGAGAATCTGCGCAAGGCCGTGGAGCTCGATCCGCGCGACGCCACCGTGCACGACCATCTGGGCGACGTGCTGCTGAAGGAGTCCAAGCTTCGGGAAGCGGTGGGACAGTGGGAGATTTCGTATAAGGAATGGAATCTCAGCTCGCCCGCGGATCTGGACGCCAAAGAGATGGCCAAGGTCAAGGACAAGCTCGAAAACGCCAAGATCCGGCTGGCCAAGGAAGGCTCGCCGCCGAAGTAAGACAGGCCGGCCCGCGCCCGTCGCGCCATCCGCCGCCGGGAAACTCCAACACTCTTCAGGACGGCTGCACCGCGCCCGCCCTGGCGCGATGTTCCTTGTAAGCCGCGCGCACCGCGCGCAGTTGCGTGGCGTGATTTTCGGCGTGCTCGGCCATCAGCCTCACCAGATCGCGCAAGCTCATCGGGCCGCGAACCGAATGGGTGCCCGTGCGCTCAAACGCCGCCTCCGGCAGGTCCTTGATCAATTCGTAATTGGAAGCGCGAAGGATGCGAAAAATCTCCAGCGCGCTTGAAATTTTCCGCTTCTGATAGTCGAGCCGCTCCGCCCAGGCGTCCTGGTCCCAGGCGGTCATCGTCGGATTCTCCTCGGCCAGAATCTGGCGCAGCCGCATGCTGCCCACCGCTTCCGCGTCGGCCACGTGGCTCACAATCTGCCGCACGCTCCACTTTCCTTCCGGCCGGAAGTCGAGCTCCGGCCCGGCGGCTCCGGTGGTGGCCACCGCCAGCAGCTCCGCCCCCCGGCGGAAGCGTTCGAGAATCGCTTGAAGTTCGCTCATCCGTTCCGAATCCGCTGCGAATCCGCGCAGCCCGGGAAATCGCCGCTTCTGCCGGCGGCAATCCGCCGAAACATCCACGCGAAACCATTATAATGAGGGCGGACGCAAAAAGAACATCATGCCCAGGAAGTTTTTTGTTTTTCTCGCGGCGGCCGCCTTGTTAGCCGCGCAGAAGCGGGACGACCACCCCATGCGGCAGGCCGTCCGCGGCACTCACGGCGCCGTCGCCGCCGGAAGCGAGTACGCGACCGAGGCCGGAATGCGCATCTATTATCACGGCGGGAACGCCGTCGACGCCGGCGTGGCCGCGATGTTCGCCGCTTCCGTCACCGAGTTTTCACACTTCGGCATGGGCGGCGAGGCGCCCATCCTGATCCGCGCCAAATCCGGCAAGGTTTACGCCATCGCCGGCGTCGGCACCATGCCCAAACTGGCCACCGCGGAAATGTTCCGCTCCCGCCCGCTCAAGATCGGCGAGCTGTTTGAAACCGAGCCCGGCGGCCTCAAAGGAATCATCCCCGTCGCCGGAATCATGCCCGCGCTGGTGCCCGGAATGGTCGACGCCGGCCTGCTCGCGCTGCGCGACTTCGGAACCAAATCGTTTAATGAAATCGCCGCACCCGCCATCGAGCTCGCCGACGGCTTCGCCATCGATGAAATGCGTGCGCAAAGCATCGCCTACAGCCGCCAGTTTTTTGAGCTATGGCCTACCTCCAAGGCCCATTTCATGCCCAACGGGCAGGTGCCGCGCCCCGGCGACATCTTCCGCCAGCCCGATCTGGCCCGCACCCTGCGCGCCATGGCGGAAGCCGAAAAGAAGGCGCTCGCCGAGGGAAAGCACCGCCAGGCCGCCATCGACGCGGTGCGCGATTATTTTTACCGCGGCGAAATCGCCCGCAAAATCGACGCCTTCATGAAAGCCAACGGCGGCCTGCTCCGATATGAGGATATGGCCGCGTTCAAGCTGGAGGTGGAGGAGCCCGTTTCGACCACCTTTCGCGGCTATCGCGTCTATAAACCCGGCTTCTGGAGCCAGGGCCCGGCCATGATCGAAACCCTCAACATCATGGAGGGATACGATTCCCGGCTGCCGCTCAACTCCGCCGAATACATTCATCGCCTGGTGGAAGCCCTCAAGCTCGCCTACGCCGACCGCGATACCTATTACGGCGACCCCAGGTTCAACCATATCCCCGCCGACGTCCTGCTCTCAAAAGAGTACGGCAACGAGCGCCGCCGGCAGATCACCGAGCGCGCCTCCCAGGACTTCCTGCCCGGCAGGATCCACGGCAAAATCGGCCAGCATCCCTCCCAGACCGCGTCGACGCACTTCAAAATCGACGACGCGCTCATGGCGCACGACACCACCTGCGTCGACGCCATCGACCGCGACGGCATCGCGTTTTCCGCCACGCCCTCCGGCGCCTGGCTGCCCAGCGTCATCGCCGGCGACACCGGCATCCCGCTCACCGAACGCGCGCAGAGCTTCGTTCTCATCCCCGGCCATCCCAACGAACTCGCCGGAGGCAAGCGGCCGCGCGTCACGCTGAGCCCAACCCTGGTGACCTACGCCGACGGCCGGCCCTATCTGGCGCTATCCACGCCGGGCGGCGACAATCAGGATCAGGCGCTCATCCAGATCATGTTCGACATCATGGAGTACAACATGAACGCGCAGAACGCCACCGAAGCGCCCCGCTTTCAAACCCGCCACCTGATTTCCAGCTTCGACAATCACGCCTGGAGCCGCGGCGATCTGATCCTGGACGAGCGCACGCCTCCGCTGGTGGTCGAAGAGCTGGCCGCCAAGGGCCATCACACCAGCACCGCCTCGCGCTGGAATAATGGCGCCGCGCCGGTGGTCATTCGTGTGTTGTCCGACGGAGTCATTGAAGCCGGCGCGGACCCTTACTACAACCGCTCCGCCCACGCCTGGTAAAGCCCAAAACCGGCGCCGGGCCGCAAGCAGCGAACGAGCCGGAAAAATTCGTGGTGCTGGAGGTGGGGGTCGAACCCACATGCCCAGTGAAGGGCGCGGGATTTTGAGTCCCGTGCGTCTGCCAGTTCCGCCACTCCAGCCAGTCAGCGGCTCCTCCCACTTTAGCGCGAAACGCGCGCCCGCGTCGCCTCTGCCGTCTTCGCCCGGGACGGATTCCTCCGCCATCCCTCCCCGCAACTGGACCCCGCCGCGTCATAACCGCCCTAATCGTTGTCCACGGAGGACTTAGCGCCGCCGATTTACCGTCCGGCCGGTTGCGGACCCCCCTTGACAGCGGTGCCGCGCCGGGTTAGGATCCTAGACAATTTTGTGGTTTGTTCCAGATTTTTGGGGAGGCCGGGAATGCCGGGAACCAAGTCGTTTTTTGTCCTATTCGCCAGCGCAGCACTCACCGTTCTGGCGCAGGCGCCCACGGGGATCATCTCCGGAACCATCACGGATCGTTCCGGCGCGGTGATCCCCAATGCCACCGTGACCATCACCAACCAGGCCACCGGCGCCCAGCGCGCCGCCACGGCCAACGCCAACGGACTGTACAGCGCGCCGGCTCTGCTGCCGGGCGAATACGAGTTGCGGGTCGAACTCCAGGGGTTCCGCACGCTGGTGCGCAACGCCCAGGTGGTCGCCGGCGGCACCACCACGGTGGATCTGGTGATGGAGCCCGGAGCGACGCGCGAAGTGGTCGAGGTGGAAGCGGCCACCGCGCAGATCAACTACGACAGCAACACGGTGGAAGGCGTCATCCCCCGCGAAACCATTCAGGACCTGCCCTTGAACGGGCGCAGTTCGCTCCAGCTTGCCACGCTCGAGCCGGGCATCACGGTGTCGCCGGGCAGCACCGCGCAGTTCAACGCGATGTTCAACGTCAGCTTCTTCGGCGCGACGCCGGGGGCGACGGCAGGTAGCGGCGTCGGCGCCACCCTCACCATGGACGGCGGCGTGATCAACGATGAGATGGAGGGCGGCACCTCCATGAATTTTTCGCAGGAGGTGGTGCAGGAGTTTCAGCTCTCTTCGGTGAACTTCGACGCCTCCACCATGATCGGCACCGCCGGCGCGATCAACATCATCACCCGCTCCGGCACCAATGATTTTCATGGCAGCGCCTATTATTTCTATCGCGATCACAACATGGCGGCCTACCCCGGCCTGTCGCGGAGCACCTTTAACCCCAATCCGTTCTTCCAGCGCAGAAATCCCGGGGTGGTGCTCGGCGGGCCGGTCAAGAAGGACAAGGTGTTTTTCTTCTTCAACTACGAACACCTGGATCAGACCGCCGTGCTCACCGAGCAGGAAGATTTGCCCTCGGTCCGCGGGTTGAGCGGCATCTGGCCGGAGCCCTATCACTACAATCTCTACAACGCGCGCATCGACGATCACATCAACGACAAGCACAGTTTTTTCCTGCGCTATTCCCACGACGGCAATCAAGGCTTCGGCCCCTACGCCCAGACGCCGCAGCCGGCCAATTTTAATTACAACAACAACTGGTCCGATCAGAGCCTGATCGGCTTGACCAGCGTGCTGACCACCAACCTGGTCAACGACCTGCGCGCGCAGTATCACTACTGGCAGAACAACGTGACCGACGCGCTGCCCAAGGATTGCCAGTATCCCTGCATCGGCTTCGGGCTGCCGGCGATTGTGACCTACATCGGCTCCAGCACTTACGGAACCGGCAACAGCGTGAACTCGCCGCAGTTTCGCCAGGCCCGCTCCTTCGAAGTCAACGATACGCTGAGCTGGCAGAAGGGCTCGCACCGGCTCCGTTTCGGCGTCGATTACGAGCATATGCGCACCAAGGTCGTGCCTTGGGATTTCTGCGATCCGGCCTGCCTCTACGTGATGGCCCCGGAGACGGTGCGCGGCTTGGTGGGACCGCTGGCCAGCTCGCTGTTCCCCAATCTCCCCACGACCATCAATTCGACGGCCGATCTGTTGAACCTCCCGATCTATAATCTGCCGTCCTCGATTTATAGCGGCGTGGGCGTCGGCAATGGAACGTTTCCGGGATTCTATGAGCACAACCAGGGCAACGTGAATCAACGGATCCATCCCTGGTTCGCCGACACCTGGAAAGCCAGGTCCAACCTGACCTTCAACTTCGGCCTCGGCTACGACCTGGAAACCGGGTTGTTTTATTCCAACCTCCAGTTGCCCCAGTATCTGGCGCCGATCCTTGAAGGGCAGACCGGCGGGGTGCCCTACGGGTTGGGCGCCACGCAGCCCAATTACGCCGATTTCGCGCCCCAGTTCGGCTTTGCCTGGGCGGTGGGAAGCGATAAAAAGACGGTGATCCGCGGCGGCGCAGGTTTGTACTGGGACACCCAGCCGATCTGGCAGCATTTCCGCGAAGGAGCGGCGATCGGTCCGCCGGGCGACGGGCGGACCACGCTGGCCGCCAGCGCCTTTACCAACATCTTCCCCGGGATCCTCAATCTGAGCGCGAACGGAGCGCCGCTGCCGGTCGGAGCGCCACTGCCGCTGAACTCGCTCACCACCATGACCCTGGGACAATTCATCCAGATCATGAATCAGCAACTGCCGGCCTTGACCGCGCGGCTGGCGCCGACTCCGCCGTCAAGCGGGCCGTATTCCGTAAGCGGAATCGACATCGCCAAGCAGGGGATCGAAATCTTTCCGTCCCGGTTCCCGCTGCTCAGAAGCTACCAGACTTCGCTCGGCGTGCAGCGCGATCTGGGCCACGACATGGTCCTGACCGCCGATTGGGCCCGCAGACAGGGCGAAAACGTCAGCCTGGGCGAGCTGGATCTGAACCGCTTCGGCCGCACCAGCGACGGGCTTTCGCCGGTGATTCCGGTATGCACGCCCGCCCAGTATTATCAGCCGGGACAGGAGTGTTCCACCGGCTCGATCACCATCTGGACGCCGGAAGGCCGCTCGGTTTACGACGGGCTGCTGGTACGGCTGCAAAAGCGCTTTTCCCACCGCTATCAGTTCCAGGTTTCCTACGCCTTGCAGAAGCTGCTCAGCGAAACGGCGACCGTGGATCTGGATAATTACTTTGCCGGCTACGGCCCCAGCCTGGCGAGGCACAATCTCAGCATCGCCGGCACCCTGAATATGTGGTGGGGCCTGGTCCTCAGCCTGAATTCGCAGATGATCTCCAGGCCGCCGCTGATGCCGACCGTCACCGGGATCGACTTGAACGGATCCGGCAACACCACCACCGCGCTCTCGATCGCCGATCCCAACCTGGGCTATAACTGCTTCAACGCCGGCTGCGGAAAATCAGATCTGGCCAACGCGGTTTCCTATTTCAATCAGAACTGGGCCGGCAAAACCGCCCGGAACGGGGTGAAGGTGCCGCAGTTGGCGCTGCCCGCAAATTACGGGCTGGGTTCGCCGATCATCACCCAGGACGTCCGGCTTACCAAAGAGTTCACCGCTGGCGAGCGGTACCGCTTGAGCGTCTTCGTCGAGTTTTTCAACCTGTTCAATATCTCCAATCTGAGCGGATACAACTATACGCTGAACAACACCGCGACGTTCGGACAGCCGACCGCGCGGATCAACCAGGTGTTCGGATCCGGCGGCCCGCGGGCGCTACAGATCGGCGCGCGGTTCTCGTTCTAAAACCGGCCGCAAAGCCGGTGATCGTCTCCGCCACCGCCCCGCCGCCCGCGCGCTCCTGTGGCCCGGCTCGGCGTTTGACCCGGGCTTGTCCGGTTGGCCGGCTCTGTTACATTGAAATCACATGATCGTCGATATTGAAGGGATCTCCGTGCATCTGGCCCATCCGGACGAGCTGCCCGGAACCTGGGTCGGGCAGGAAGAAGTCATGCGCCAGCTTCTGGCCGCCTGGCTGGTGATCGATCCGCGGGACGTTCCGATGAATCCGCGCCTGGTCGGCAAGCCGGGCGTGGGTAAAACGACGCTGGCCTACGCCGCGGCCAAGCGCCTGGGCCGCGAGGTCTATATCATGCAGGCCACCGTCGATACGCGGCCCGAGGATCTGCTGATTACGCCGGTAATCGAAGGTGAGGCGAAACTGCGCTACGTCGCCTCGCCGCTGGTGACGGCGATGCTGCGCGGCGGAATCGCGATTTTGGATGAAGGCAATCGCATGAGCGAGAAAAGCTGGGCCAGCCTGGCTCCGCTGCTCGACAATCGCCGGTACGTGGAATCGATCGTCGCCGGCGTGAAGATCCGCGCGCA
>JAJPIT010000038.1 GCA_021324615.1 Terriglobia bacterium
ATTCAGGAATTGATGCGCGCCGATCCCGAACTGGCGCAGCCGTTGATCCACGGCCTTCCCTACGTAGGCGCCGAGGTGATCTGGGCTGTTCGAACGGAAATGGCGCGAACCGTGGAAGACGTCCTCTGCCGCCGTACGCGCGCTCTATTCTTGAACGCAAACGCGGCGCTTGAGGCCGCTCCCAAGGTCGCGTCCTTGATCGCACGCGAGCTCGGCCGGGACGCGGCATGGCGAGCAGCGCAGATCGCCGATTTCGAGGCAACCGCCCGCCACTTCCTGCTCCCGCCCGATCCCGCCGGCGACCGACCTTAAATCCGCGCAGCCGGCTCCGCGGCAGCTCGCCCGGAAAACCGCGAAGCTATGGAAGGGTCAGGGCGTTTTCGGCGAGCAGCTTTTCCACCTCGGCCGTGAACTCCTCCCTCGCCTTGGTATAAAATTCGCCCGAAGCTTTGCTCGGGAATCCGGTGTGGACGGCGCGGACGCGGCCATCGCGGCCCAGGAAGAACGTGGTCGGCCAGGCGTCCCAATTCTTGGCTTGCACGAGCTTCTCTTTTGCCGAATCGGTATCGCCGGCGAGTAAAACCGTGTACTCGATGCCGTAGCGCTTGATAAACGCGCGCAGGCGAACGGGATCCTTCAGTTGATCGGCTTCCTCGAACGACAGTGCGACGATTTCCAGCCCCTGCGCGCGGTATTTCCGATAGGTCTCGGCCAGGAACGGAGCCTCGTCATGACAGTTCGGACACCAGCTTCCCATAATATTCACCAGCACGACCTTCCCTTTAAACCGCGGATCGGCGTCGCTGATGATCTTGCCGTTCAGATCGGGAAACCGGAAATGGAACGGCTCCGAGGCGTCCTTCACGCCGGTGTGCCGGGCGGGATCGTCCGGCTTCACAGTAGCTTTGTCGGGCCGGACGGCGGTCATTTCCTGGCGCTGGTTCAAAATGACCTTCAGCGTTCCATCCGCGGCGGGACGCACTTCCACCAGCGCCGGCCGCATCCCGGAAAAATGGCTCAAAACAAATTCGCCGTTCTTGTAGGAGCCGGTGAGCGTGCCGGTGTCTCCGTCGATGCGAAGGATCGCAGCCGAAGCGTTCGCGCCGTTCTGCTTCACGATGAACTGCCAGGCGCTCTCGCCTTTATCGCTGTGAACGCCTTCGAGCGTCCACACGCCGCCGATGGAGGGAACCGCGGAGGGCTCGGAAGTCTTCACGCTCCGCCGGGCATGGAAGGGGTAAACCACCTTGTTCGGGCGAAAAAACGTTCCGCTGAGCTCGCCTCCGGCCAGTTTCGCCTCAAGTTTCGCCGCCATGTAGCTCCAGGCCAGGGTCAGCGATCCGTTTTGAAACTGGCCGCTGGTGGAAACAAAGCGCTCATCGCCGTTGAACAGCGAACCTTCAATCGCCGACGCGCTGTTCTGAAATTCAATCCGGAAGGGCACTTCCAGGCCCTTCACATCGACGGTGGCCTGCCAGACGCCGTCGATCGACTGGGCAAAAAGAGCGGGTGCGAAAGCCAGCGCGATGAGGCCGGAACTGCGCATTTTCTCCCTCCTTCCGGTTTAGGATTATAACACGGTCCCGGAAGATTCAACTTTTTCCGATCGGAAACAGGGTGATTGGCAGACGGAGTTAAATATCCGATTCCAGGCGCGAGAGATCCTCCCGGCTGTGGTACATGTAGATTTTTGAACAGGATCTATGGCTAAATTTAAGCCTGCCGGGTCGCGGAAAGCAGCGGGGCGGAGTTCATCGAATCGGGGGCTGATTCCTTGCGCGTTTCTGATTCTATCGGGTTTCGCGCTGGTGTTCCTGCTTTTTTACGAAATCCTGAAGTCGGGGGCCAAATGAGGACAAAAGATGCGCGTTGACGGTCGCCGTCCGGAGCAGATGCGGCCGGTGAAAATCACGCCGGATTATTTGATGACGGCGGAAGGATCGGCTCTGATTGAGGTGGGCAATACCAGGGTGCTGTGCGCGGCCTCGGTGGAGGATACGGTTCCGCCGTTTTTGCGCGGATCCGGAAAGGGATGGGTGACGGCGGAGTACTCCATGCTGCCGCGCGCCACGGCGACGCGCACGCCGCGCGAGATTTCCAAGGGTCGCGCGTCGGGCCGGACCATGGAGATTCAGCGGCTCATCGGCAGGGCGCTGCGGTCGGTGGTCGATTTGGCGGCTCTGGGAGAACGCAGCGTGATTCTCGATTGCGACGTGCTGCAAGCCGACGGGGGCACCCGGACGGCGGCCATCACCGGAGCATACGTCGCTTTGTCCTCGGCCCTGCGGCAGATGCTGAAGTTCGGCGCGCTGAAGAAGATGCCGCTGACCGATTGCGTGGCGGCCACCAGCGTCGGGATCGTCGGCGGCGCGCCGATGCTCGATTTGTGCTATCAAGAGGACTCGCAGGCTGAAGTGGACATGAATATCGTGATGACGGGATCGGGCCGGTTCGTCGAATTGCAGGCGACGGGGGAAAAGACGTCGTTCGGGGACGAACAGCTTCTGGCGCTGCTGGCGCTCGGCCGGGACGGGATCGCGTCGTTGATCGAAATGCAGAAGCGATTCGAATGACGGTCTTCTGCGGAACGTCGAATCGCGGAAAATTGCGGGAATTCCGGCTGGCCGCGCCCGATTTTGAAATTCGTCCGGTGGAGGCCGCCGCGCCGGAAGAGAATGGGGCGAGCTTTGAAGAGAACGCCCGGATCAAGGCGCTGCATTATGCGCGTTTCGCGGACGGCTGGGTGTTCGCCGACGATTCCGGGCTCGAAGTGGACGCGCTGGGCGGCGCGCCGGGGGTGCATTCGGCGCGCTTTGCGGGTCCGCGGGCGACCGATGAGGCCAACAACCGGCTGTTGCTGGAGCGGCTGGCGGGCGTGCGGGACCGCTCGGCGCGGTTTGTCTGCGTGATCGCGCTGGCGCGGGGCCGCGAGGTGGTCAAGACGTTCCGCGGCGTGGTGAACGGCCGGATTCTCGACGGCCCGCGAGGCTCGCATGGCTTCGGATACGACCCGCTGTTTTTTTACGAGCCGTTTGGCTGCACCTTCGGCGAAGCGCCGGAGGAAGAGAAAATGACGGTGAGTCATCGCGGGCAGGCGCTGGCGGAGATGTTTGAATATCTGCGGGCGCGCTGAGCGCCGGGCTCAATGGCCGGCCATCAGCGAACGCGCGGCTTCCTCGATCTGCCCGGAAACTTCGCGCAGCGCCCCGGCCAGCCGCCTGGCCTGCTGACTGGCTTCCTCCCAGTTGCGGGCCTCCACCGCCTCGCGAACACCCGGCAAGGTTTTGGCCGTGTATCCGCTATCGCGCCCGGGAGCGTAAATCGGATGGCGGTACCAGCCGCGCCGCGGCAATCCATCGGGCAGCAGCAGCGCGTTTTCGGCCCGCGCCAGCAGGCCGTTCACCCGCGCCAGCCGATCCGGATCGGCGGGGCGGCGCAGCGCCGCACTCAGCTCCTCGTCGTAGGCGTGCGCGGCGGCGCTCAATCGCGCCAGTTGCGCCCGCAACTCGCGGAAATCGACGGGAGGGGCGCTTCTCTGGATCTCGTCCAAATACCGCTCGACGTTGCGCGCCAGCGAGCGGAACTCGAACGGGAGCACCGGCGCGTCGGCCAGCCGGACCAGCGCGGTGCAGGTCAACTGCGAAAGGGCCTTGCCGTAGATCATGTCGCCGTCGGAGAAGCGGCGGAACCAGTCGAGCGTGTCGTAATTGGAGTGGTAAACGCCCGAGTCGGGGCTCCCGAATCCGAAATTCAGGCTGGCGATGCCGGCGTGATCCAGAAAGGCGACGTAGTCGGAACCGGCGCCCAGCGCGCCCAAATGAAAGTCGCCGCGCGCATCGTGCAGCGGGCGGCCGCTTGCGGGATCGGGGATCTCGCGCAGAATTTCGCGCACGAATGTTTCAAGGGTAGCCGACCCGCCCGCGCCGAATCCGCCGCGGCCGTTGGAGTCGGAGTTGATATAAACCGCCGCCTTGCGCTCCAGCTCCTGTTCGTGTTTTTCGACCCATTCGGTGGAACCGACCAGCCCGAACTCCTCGGCGTCCCACAGCGCGATGACGATGGTCCGTTTGGGTTGCCAGCCCTGCCGGCGGAGCTGGGAGAGCACGCGCGCGGTTTCCAGCAGGGCCGCGGCGCCGCTCACCGGGTCTGTCGCGCCGTCCGCCCAGGCGTCGTGATGATTGCCGATCAGGATCCATTGATCTTTGTAGACCGAGCCGGGGATGGTGGCG
The DNA here is from genome assembly GCA_021324615.1 of Terriglobia bacterium. Lineage (GTDB taxonomy): Bacteria > Acidobacteriota > Terriglobia > Bryobacterales > Bryobacteraceae > Palsa-187. The sequence goes on from JAJPIT010000038.1 coordinate 4,230, forward strand.
ATGACGTCCCGCGCCGGTTTGTTGGTCCAGTCGAAATCCACTTTGAAATGAACCGTCGCCGGGCCGGGCCCCAGATGGTAGGTCACCGGCAGCGCGCCGCGCCAGGACTCGGGCGCAACCGGTCCGCCCATTTGCTCAAGCAACGGCTTGGCATCGGCATAGGACAGCGGCAGCACGGGAATTTTTGGGAGCGAGGCCGCCATCTCGCGATCCAGGCGCGCGGCGTCGCTCAGCGAGGGAACGCCCGGGGTAAGCGGATCGCCCGGATAGAGCGCCATGTCCAGCACGCTGCCCCGCTGCACGCCCTGCGCCGGGCGCATGGGACCTTTGGGATAGACGTCGTTCTGAAAATATCCGTCCTCGCGCGGATCGGAGTAAAGCAGGCAACCCACCGCGCCGTTTTCGGCGGCCAGCCGCACCTTGGTTCCCCGCCACAGCCGGCCGTATCTGGCGATGACGATCTTGCCCTTGAGGCCGATCCCTTGCGCGCGAAGCAACTCGTAATCGGCGGGCGTGCCGAAGTTGGCGTACACCAGCGGCGCGGTGGCCTCGCCCGAGGCCGAATAGGCGTTGAACGTCGGAAGCTGGCCGTTTTCGAAGGTGTCTTTATCGGCGTCGATCGAGCCTTCATTCAGCGCGGCCCGGTAGTGCACCGGCGCGACCATTTCCAGCGCGCGCGAGGTCGGATAAGGCAACAGCGGCTCGAACGTCTCGATGTGCGCCTCCAGCCCCCACTCCTGGAGCAGGCCGGCGGCATATTCGGCGACGGCCTGGGCGCCCGGCGATCCGGCGTGATGGGGACGCGACGCCATTCGCTCCATGTAGATGCGCATTCGCTCCGGCGAGGGCATCGCCCGCGCCTGCTGTTCACGTTCGTGCTCGGCTTTCCACTGGTCGGCGGGATAACCCCGGATCGGATTTTGGGCGGAGGCGGCGGCCGCGATACAGAGGACGAGGACGAGGCTTCCGGACATCGGCAGACTCTTGTTCCAGAGTACGCCACCCCGGCCATCCCCTGATCCGGCCAAGATGCGCCATCCGCCGTAGATTTGGAGGGCGGCGCTAGACTGGAACTTCAATGCGTGCCTTCGCGCAGACCGTCGCCGAGCTTGCCGCCGCCGCTTCCGTGCGCGCGGCCATCGACTGGTTTCGCCGCGAGCGGGCCTGGATCAACGAACAGCACCTGACCCTCTGCCGCATTCCCGCGCCAACTTTTTTCGAGGAAAAACGCGCCGAATGGATGGCCCAACGCTTTCGCTCCATCGGCTGGGAGGCGCGCATCGACCGCGCCGGCAATGTCGTGGCCCGCCTGCCCGGATCGCGCGAGCCGGTGGTCGCCGTCACCGCCCATCTCGACACGGTTTACGCTCCGCGGCTGCCGGAGGAGATCAAAGTGAACGGCGACGGCCGCTTTCTGGGGCCCGGGGTTTCCGACAACGGCGCGGGATTGGCCGCGCTGCTGGCGCTGGCCGCCGCCTGGAACGCTTCGCCTCCGGTGCGCGCGGCGTGCTGGCCGATGCTGGTCGCCAACGTCGGCGAAGAAGGCGAGGGAAACTTGAGCGGAATGCGTTATCTGTGCCGGCCGGCGAATCTCCCCAAACTCCGGGCGCTGCTGGTGCTCGATGGCCCCAGCACCGACCACATCACCAGCCAGGCTCTGGCCAGCCGCCGCTTCGACCTCACCATCACCGGAGCGGGCGGCCATAGCTGGAGCGATTCCGGCACCGGCAATCCCATTCACGCGCTTAGCCGCGCGGTTGCCTGGTTCACCGACCAGGCCGCCGCGGTGGTCGCCGCGCCGCCGCGGTCGTCGTTCAATTTCGGCGTCATCGAGGGCGGATCGAGCATCAACGTGATCCCCACGGAAGCGCGCGCCAAGGTGGATCTGCGCTCGGAGAGCGCCGAGCGGATCGAGTGCCTGGCCGCGCTGCTTTCTGCCGCGCTGGAACGCGCCGTGGAGCTCGAAAACTCCCGCAGCGCGGCGGGACGCGTCGCCGGGCGGGTGAAGGAAATCGGTTCGCGGCCCGCGGGCGCGCTGGCGCCCGACGCTCCGATCCTGGAGTGCATCCGCGCCGTGGACGCGCATCTGGGAATCCGCAGCCACCTCGATTGCTCCTCGACCGACGCCAATATTCCCTTATCGCTGGGACTGCCCGCCATCTCCATCGGCGCAGGCGGGCAAGGCGGCGGCGCGCACACCACCTCGGAATGGTTTCAGCCGGAAGGACGGGAGCGCGGCTTGACGCGGGTGCTGCTGGCCTTGTGTTTATTGCTGATGAACGAGTAGCCTGACCTAGCCTTCCATTCGCACTTCAAACTGATTGCGCAGATCGCCGATATAAAACCGGTCGCCCGGCCGCAGAGCGCGCGGCTGTCCGGGCGCGAGCCTTTCGCCGTTGGCCAAAAACGTGCCGTTGGTCGACCCCAAATCCTCCAGCCGGAACACGCCGGCCATGGCATCCCAGCTCACCCGGCAATGTCGCTTGGAGACGCTGTCGGACTCCGGGCCGAAAACCAGATTCGCCACGCTCTGATCGCGCCCGAGCAGGCTCGACCCGGTATCGAGCGCAATGGACGAGCCCGCGTATTGTCCGGCGATGCCCTTGAGCACCGGCCGCTGCGGCGGCGGAACATAAGCGGGCGGCGGAACGGCCGACCGGCGCGTGGTGAGCGCCCGCGCCACCGTCTCGCGAGTATTGCGGCGCAGGGCGAGCCCGATCAGCCCGGCGATGATTCCGACGCCGACCCACTCCCCACCTTGCGGTAGCCGCCAGTGCGGACCGTCATCGCCCTGATCGCCGCCTTTACCGCCGTCCGGTTTCGGCTGCGGCGGGGATTGCGGCTTGGTTTGCGGCTGCGGAGGGCTGGTCGAATCCGACTGCGCGCCGCCGCACGGCTGATCGGCGACCTGCACCTGCGCGCCGGCTTTCTCCAGACCCGGCGCGAGCATGTCAGCCACCAGGGCGAACTCGATCCCCTTATCAGACAGGACGTTGATCCCCAGCACCTGCCCGCAGGAATTGAACATCGCGCCGCCCGCCAGCAAATCATCCGGCGGAGGCGCGGCGCGATATACCTGCACGTCCATGCCGTCCGGCTTGAACACGCCTTGAACCTTCGCCTCGCTCACCGACGGCGCGCCCTGATTGGGAAATACCACGGTGAACGCCGACTGATTCTGCATTGTCAGCTTTACAGGCGCGAGCGTGATCGGCGGCGCCTGAAGCGCGTCCTTCAATTCGAGAATCACCACGCCGCTCGCTCCGGCCCATACTGGCTGGCCCAGGCTGCCTTTTTCCCCCTGCACCACCACCGCGACTTTTTCCTGGCCCTCCTGCGTCTTGCCGCAGCAGGAATCCATGGTGACCACATGCCTGGCATCGAGGAAAAATCCGCCGGAGCGCGACACCGGCTGCAATTTGCCGTTCTGCGGCACCGCGCCAATGACGCGAACGCTCGCGTCCACCATCTGCTGGGTGGGCGCCTGCGCCAGCGCGCAAACGGAAAGGAGAAGCGCCGGAGCGATCTTCATTTTTTGTCTCCCGGCGCACTCGCTCCGCCCGGCCGCGCCGCGCCGGTTGCCGGGCGGGCGTTGGGGTCGGGTTTATCGGCGGGAGCCGGCGCGGCCGGTGCCTCACGCCTGCGCGAGGGATCGCTTACCGGCTGGCTGTCAATCAAGGCGCCGGAGCGGTGATGGCCCAGATACCACCACCATCCCGCCGCTCCCGCCGCCAGCGCCAGCAGGATCAGCACCACGGGCCACAACCAACGCGAGCCGCGGGCCGCCGGCGCCTGTTCAAGCGCGGGCGCGGCCTGCGGCGGCGGCGTCCAGGCCGGCGGCGGAATCGGCGCCGCGGCGGGCGGAGCGGCAGCGGCGGGCTTGAGCAGCACCGTCCGCGGAAGCGCGGCGTCCTCCTCTTCGGACGCCAGCGTCACCGAAACCACCGTAACATTATCCTGATATTCGCGTTTCTTGCCGATGGTCCGCTCCACCAGCGCTTCGGGCCAGCCTTCGGGCGGGCCCTGCAGCGAGGCCTGAATCTCCTGTGCGTTGAGCGTCTTGAACATGCCGTCGGAGGCCAGCAATACAGTGTCGCCAGGCTCCAGCGGAAGCGGATCCACGTTGCGGTCGATCTCTTCCAGCTTTTCCGCGCCGATGAAGCTGGTGAGCGACTCGCGCTCGGGATGATGATCGGCGTCTTCGCGCGAAAGCGAGCCGCGCGCCACCGCGGCGTCCAGTACATTGGCGAAGATATGCGGGCTGTTCAGCATGCGGACCTGCCCGCGCGAGCACAGAAAGATGCCGCTGTCGCCGACGGAGATGTAATAAAGCGACCGCCCGTGCATCGCCACCGCGATCAGCGTGGTGCCGATTCCCTCCGACATGCCCAGGCTGTGCGCCAGCCCGACCACCTGGCTGTTGGCGTCGCGGACGCTGCGCTCCAGCGCGTCGGGGATCGATTCGGCGGGCGTTTTGCGCTGGTAGGCATCGAGAAAGGCGCGCACTGCGGTGCGGCTTGCCGCGTCGCCGTACTCCATGCCGCCCATGCCGTCGCACACCACGGCGAGGAATCCGCCGTGCGCGATAAATTCGCGGTCGTCCGGATCGGCGAAACCGAAGGAATCCTGCTGCGAGTGCCGGGCGCCGATATGCTGAGCGTTGCCGGGAAGGTAGCGCATGGGCTAGCGTCCTGTCTCTAAAACCCGGCGCGCGGGATGTCCGCCCCGGGCCTTCGCCGGGCCGCGCGCCGCCAATGCGGGGATGAGCCTGGAGCGGGACACTAGAGCGCGCTCCCCGGGCTCGCCGCTTCTTCCCAACTGAATTTTTCGCCGCAGAACGGCACCAGCACCAGCTTGGTCTGCCCCAGTTCCAGCAGATCGCCGGGACTCATCTGGGTCGGAGAATAAACCACTTCGCCGTTCAGATAAACCAGGCCCGACGCCTCCCCCGGCAGGGCCCAGAAACTCTTCTTGCGCGGATCGAAAACCACGATCCCGTGTTTATCGCGCGAGACGCTGTTGTCGTTCAGGATCACGACATCCATCGCCGGCGATCGCCCGATGTAGTTCTTTTCGGCGTGCAGGCGGAAGTCGCGCCCGCGGTCCGGTCCAGCCACGCATACCAGCCATCCCACCACCGGCTCGACGCCTTGCTTGGTCTCCGCGCCGGCGCGGACGGTTTTGCCGGCATTGGCCGGCGCCGCAGCGGGCGCGGCTCCAGGCAGCGGCGGCGGACCCCCGACCGGAACCGGAGGAGGATTCACCCCGACCGGGCGCGTCTTCTGCTCCGGCCCCAGATCCGGCGGCAGCGCGCACCACGGGCAGGAGCCGTGCTTGGCGGGATCGAAAAAATGCCCCTCCGGGCAGCGAATCATCTTATCCGGCATGACCTACCTTCCCTGTCCCGGCGGCGTGGTGTACGGCTGGGGCACGGTGATCTGTATCGTTTGCTTCAGTTCCGGCGTCACCGTCACCACAGCGGCCGGAATCACCACCTGCTCGCGGCTATTATAAATGAGCGGCGACACCTGAAAATCGTCGCCGGTCTGCACCAGCACGTTTCCCTGCATCACCGGATTGGCTGGCGGATGCTTGAGGATTTTCAGAAAAAATTTGAATTGGCAGGCCGGCGCGTCCCGCACCAGGTAGGTCGCTACCGCCGAGCCGAAAATGGAGCGGTCGCCGGTCCAGAACGGGCCTTGATTCTTCGCCGGGTCGATGGGCGGGCGCTGCTTGCCCGGAGGTACGGCGCAGTTGTCGTCCTCGTCGATCTCGATCGCGTTGCCCTCCTGCGGACCGAAGCTTGCCAGAACCAGGATCGGATTGCGCATCCGAAGCTGCGCGTTCTGCTGCCGCAGCTCCTGCGCCTCGGCCTGCGCCTGATTGGTCTGCGCGGTCATCTGCTTCAGCTTCGCCTCCAGTTGCGCCGCGTACTCCTGAAACTGCTTCAGCGTCTCCTCCAGTTGCCGGAGACGGGCCATCGCCTGCTCGTAGGTCTTCGGATCGATCTGCTGCTTGGGAACCTCGGGAGCCTTCGCTTCGCCCTTATCCTGGCTGTAGAACGGAAACAGAACCAGCATCAGGAAACAAAACGTCCCCAGGGCGCCGCACAGAATATCGAGCAGCGACATATTGAAGATGTTGATCTCCCGGTTGCGCGGCTTCATGTCTTCAACCGGCGTAAAGGCGGTTGATCAAATTACGAAGAGTATAGGTGCCGGCCAAATTGACGGCTTTCTCTTCCTGCTCATTGACGATGTGCAATAGATAGACAATGATGGCGCTTTCGGCGAGCGCGACCATGGTGCAATCGAAGCCCACCGAAAGCGTGTGCGCGATCGTCGACATGTTGATTTTCGAGGAATCCGCCGGCACCGCGGCGAGCGATGCTCCCAGGCCGATCACCGTTCCGATGAAGCCGAGCGTGGGGATCAGCCAGGCGATATAGCGGACCAGGCCGTAGCGCATATCCACACGATGCTCGATCAGTTCAAGCGCGCTGTCCATCACCGCCACGGTCTGATCCACCGAGCGGCCGCTCTGGAATTGCAGGATGCACATGTCGATCAACGAAGGCAGGAATCCATGTTCGCCGTCGAATTGATAGGCCACCCGCTTGCGCAGCACGCCCAAATCGTGGGCCTGCAAAACGGTCTGCGGATCCTCAGGGAGAAGACCCATCCGCCCGAAGGAGATCTCGCGCGCCCCCACCCGCCAGCGCACGAACAGTTCCCCCAGCGCCAAAAAGAAGAACAGGTGTTCGAAGTTCTGGATGGTGAAGGGATAGGGGAAGTGCGGCGATTGGCGGTCGAGCACCAGTTGCGCGGCGCGGCCGTGGGGATCCAGGCTGCCGGTGAGCACGGCGATAAACAGCACGCCCAGCGCCGCGGCGCAGGCCATCGCCACGCGGCGGTCCGGCAGGATCCAGAATGGCTGGCGGTAGGTCGTGTCGGGAACCAGGCTGGCGGGAGTCATCGGCGGCAATGAGGACAGATCTGGCCGGAGTTCTTCACCGCGCCGCATTCGCAGCGGATCAACGCACCCGCGGCGGCGCCGGCCGGCGGGAGCGGCGGGGGAGGCGGAAGACCGGCGGCCGGACGCGCGGTTTGCGGCGTCAGCGCGCCGGGATAGCGGCTTTCCACCGCTTCGATCAATTCGGCGACCGAGAGCGTAACGCCGCCCATGCGCACCTGGTCGGCAGCCATCACGATGGCGTGGGTCAGCGGAAAATTCTGGCCGGCGCGAATCAACACCGTGCCGTTGCTCGATCCCCGGTCGGCCAGCATGAGCGAGCCGTCTTCGTTCAGCCAGATCTCGGCATGAACCCGGCTGACCGAGTCGTCGGCGACCGCCACGTCGCAGCTTCGTTCGCGTCCGATGGTAAACCTGCGCGGCATGCTTGGAAAGCGATTATATCGAAGAGGGCGGCCCCTCTTTGGCCATAGTCTGGTACGGCGAGCGCCGGGCGGCGAGATTAGCCGTCTTTCGAAAAATTTTAAAATATTCCGGACGGAAGAGGACCTCTTGCGGATTCAATTGCTCCCCAGCGAGTTCAGCATCCGGCGCCTGCCGCCGGACTCCCCGGCGCCGGATCTGCCGGGCGGCGAGTTTGTTTCCATTACGCGAACCGCCGAGGAGCTCTCTATCGTCGCCGCCGGGCGCGGCTTCCGCTGCTTCAAACTGGAGGGCCCGCTCGATATTTCGCTGGTCGGCATTCTCGCCTCGATCTCCGCGGCGCTGGCCAAAGCCGGCGTGCCCATTTTCGCCATCTCCACTTACGATACCGACTACATTCTGGTGGGCGTGTCGCACCTGGAGCGCGCCATCGCCGCGCTCGAACAGGACGGTCATGCCGTGCGACGATAGGACGAGATGAAACGCGCGATCGCCATTCTGTTTTGGAGCGCGATGGCGCTGGCGCAGCCGGAAAAGTGGCCGGCCGAGCTCGCAGCGGATGTGCAAGCGGCTCATTGGGCGGCGGCCGAACGGGTGGGCCGGGCGCTGGCCGAAGAGATCGACGCGGGCCGGATGTTTGCCACCTTCGCCCAGGTCGCCGACGAGGCCAGGGCGCGCAACCTGTTTGCCGATGCGCTGGAACAAAACGGCAAACCACTCCCGGCACGGCTCCAGCGCTGTCTGGCGCGCGCCCTCCTGGCGCCGGATCTCGCCTCGCCCTGCGCGGCGCGTGCCTCGCTCGAGCGCGGCCGGCGGGTCGCGCATCTCAAAGCCGAAGTGCTGGCCCGGGAGGTGAAGATCCCGGCGTCCTTTCCCGTCGCCTCCAACGGGCGCATCACCGTGCTCGCCTTCTCCGCATCCTGGTGCGCGCCTTGCGCGGCGGAGCTGGACCGGCTTCGCAGATTCGACCATCCGCTGGCGCAGGTGGTGATCATCGATATCGATCTGCTTTCGGCGGCCGAGAAATCGTCGTTTGTTCCGATGGAGTCGCTGCTGGGGCCGGAAGTGCCGCGGCTGTACGTGCTCGATCGCCAGGGAAACATTCGTTTTTCCCTGGTGGGATTCGAGGAAGACGGTTTCTTCACGGACAAACTGAATTGGATGGTGGAGGCGATCGGCGGGCCGCATCAGCCCGCCGAATGCGCGCGTGCGGGAGCGGCGACGCAGCCCAGTTCGGCGGTGAAGTGAAAGGTGCTGCCTTCGCCCGGGCGGCTCTCCACCCAGATCCGGCCGCCCATCAGCGCCACCAGCCGCGCCGAAATGGTCAGGCCCAGACCGGTTCCTCCGAACTTCCGGCTGGTCGATTTGTCGGCTTGCGAGAACGGCTGGAAGATCGATTCCAGCTTGTCCCTGGGGATGCCGATTCCGGTATCGGCCACCGTGAAATGCAGCCGCAGCCCGTCTCGCTCGGAAGTTTCCCGGCGCACCGCCAGTTTCACTCCGCCGCGGTCGGTGAATTTGATTGCGTTGCCCAGCAGGTTGAGCAGCACCTGCCGCAGCCGGTTCGGATCGCCCAGGCAAATCTCCGGAACATCCGGGGCGATCTCCAGGGCCAGTTCGAGATTTTTCTTGCGCGACTCCTGGCCGAGCGTTTTCAGGCACTGCGCGGCCACGCGCTCGGGGGAAAACTCGATCCGCTCCAGCTCCAGGCGGCCGGCGTCGATCTTGGAAAAATCCAAAATGTCGTTCAGGATGCTCATCAGGGCGAGCGCCGAGTGATGGGCGGTTTCGATGTAATCGGCCTGCTCCGGATCGAGATTGGTTTCCAGCGCCAGGCCGAGCATACCCAACACCCCGTTCATCGGGGTTCGAATTTCGTGGCTCATATTGGCCAGAAACTCGGCTTCGGCGCGGCGAGCGCGTTCGGCGATCCTGCGCGCGTGGCGAATTTTTTCATTCTGCCAGGCGAACAGCACGATCAGGGCGGCCAGCAGCCCCACCAGGCCCAGCAGATAGGCCGACTGGCGCCGCGCCGCCAGCAGGGTCCGGAACAGGTGCGCTTCATGGCTGACCAGCACGCCCGAGCGCGCGCCGATCCGCGCCATGCTGCCGTCGAAGGCCATGCCGCCGATCTCCGCAGCGATGCGATCCGCCGCCGGCCGCGCCGAGGGCAAAGCGCCAATGCTGTATAGAATGGTTGCTTCGGGAACGAACAGCGTGCCGAGCGCGGTATCTTCGCAGCCGGCCACGCGCTGTTCGAGCAGCTCTTCAAACAACCGGATGGCCAGGAACGCCGCATCCGACCGGCCGGCGCAGACCCTCCGCAGCACGTCTTCGTACAGGCGTTCGCGGTCGAAACTGCTGCGCGGGAAAAACCGCGGCGCCAGGCTCGCCGTGATCGATCCGTCGACCAGGGCGATGCGCCGGTTCTGGAAATCCTCGGGACCGTGAAAGTTCCGCCGCTTGTCCACCACCAGCGCCAGGCTGTTTTCCCACCACGGCTGGCTGTAATAAACTCCGGGCCGCGCCGCCGGCGTCTGCGCGAACAACGGATAGAGATCGATCTCTCCGCCAGCGAAGGCAACCGCCGGGTTGCCTGGAAGCTCCACCCATTTGAGGCCGATCCCGCGCCGCCGCGCCGCTTCTTTGACGACGTCCACGGCGAATCCGCCGGGCGAGCCGTCGGCGTTTTTCATCATGAAGGGCGGAAAATGGCTGTAGCCGATCCGCCAGACTTCCTTTTTTTCAGGAAGAAGCAGACCGATCAGGGCGGCGGCCAACCCGATCGCGCAGAGTCCGGCGGCGCTGCAACCCGCCAGCCCCGTTCTGGCCTGATGTAGGAGGGCTCCGATGTATAAATCGTAGGTAAATTCAGGCCGCAAAAATAGATAGATTAATCGCTTAGTACGGACCCTACGGCAAGAACCAGGCCGCGGTCAGGTAACGTTCCATCCCGGCGGCCAGCGCGTTTTTCGCGCGGCTTCGGGGCCCCCGGATGGTAAACTAGAACCAGCCATGAGTTCGCTGTCTCCACGGCTGCAAGTCAGGGTCCAACAAAAGCAAATCCTCACGCCGGGGCTGGTCCAGATGGTCAACCTGCTCCAGTTGAACAAACTGGAGTTGAAAGAGATGATCTCGGCGGAGATCGCTCAGAATCCGGTGCTGGAGGAATCGGCCGATGCCGGCGAGGAGCTTTCGCCGGAGGAATTACAGCCGCTGCTCGAAGCCGAGCGGGTGGCCGAGCCCGCCGACAAGTCGATTCTGGAAGCCACCGCCGGGCCCATGGAGGCCGAGGGCGGGGAAGCCGACGCGGCCGACATGGAAGCGGCGGCTTTAGCCAATCCGGAACCGGCGGCCGAGACCGCGCCCGCCGAAGCGGTGGAAGTGGTGGAGCAGAAAGCGGCCGATCCGTTCGAGGAGATCGATTTCGGCGATTATTTTGACGCCTATCTCGATCCCGGCCACAAAAGCCCCGCCTCGGAAAATATCGAAAAACCCTCGTTTGAGACGTTTCTTTCTTCGCCGGAGACGTTAAGCGGGCACCTGCACGATCAGCTCGCGCTGGTGGCGCTGAGCGAGAAAGTGCGCGACGCCGCCGAAACGGTGATCGGCAACCTGAATGAAAACGGGTACCTGACGTTGACGGTGGAAGAGCTGGCGGCGTCGGGCAATCACTCGCCGGAGGACGTCAAGGAAGCGCTGCGCGTGGTCCATACCCTCGATCCAGCGGGGGTCGGCGCGGCCGATCTGCGCGAATGCCTGCTGTTGCAACTGGAAAGCCGCGGCGGCAAGGGCGGCGTCGCCTGGCAGATCGTTCACGATCATTTAAAGCTGGTCGAGCTGCGGCAGTTCCGGGAAATCGCGCGGCTGCTGAAGCGGCCCCTGGAGCATGTGCAGATCGCCGTCGACGTGATCAAGCATCTCGATCCGCGGCCCGGCTTGCGCTATTCCGGTCCGGGAGCGCGCCAGGTCGAGCCGGACGTTTATATCTCCAAAGACGGCGACGATTACGTGATTACGGTCAATGACGACGACGTGCCGCAACTGCGTCTCAATCCGCAGTATCGCCGGATGCTTGACCGCGAGCAGGAGCCCAATCGCGAGGTGCGCAATTACGTCAAGGAACGCTACGCCTCGGCCATCCAGCTCATGAAAAATATCGAGCAGCGCAAGCAGACCATCCTGAAAGTCTGCCAGAGCGTGGTCAGGCGCCAGATGGATTTTCTGGAACACGGCATCGATCATCTCAAGCCGATGATGATCAAGGAGATCGCTGAGGAGATCGGCGTGCATCCTTCCACGGTCAGCCGCGCGGTTTCCAACAAATATGCGCATACGCCGCAGGGTGTATACGAACTGCGGTATTTCTTCTCCGAGGCCGTGCAGGGTCCTTCCGGAGGCAACACCCCGCTGCTGATCGTCAAACGCAAAGTGAAGAAGATGATCGAGGAGGAGGATCCGGCGCACCCGCTCACCGACGAACAGATCACCGAGCGGCTGCAAGCCGAAGGCATTCAGGTGACCCGCCGCACCGTCGCAAAATACCGCGAGGATATGCGCATCCCGTCGACGCATCAGCGACGGGTCCGGAACTGACGGAGGTAAAATTTCATGAAAGTCAGCTATCGGGGTATGCCGGGCGAGTTGCCCCCGAAGGTGCAGGAAAAGCTGGACGCCAAATTCGCCAAGTTGTCGAAGCTGCTGGAGCGGCGCGGGGAAAAAGAGGCGCACGTGGTGATCACCACCGAGCGCCATCTCCACAAGGCCGAGATTACGATTCAGTTTTACGATCACCAGTTGATCGGCATCGGCTCCGACGCGGACCTGTTCACGGCCATCAGCGAGGCGATCGAAAAGCTGGAGAAACAGGCCGTCAAGCAGCGGGCCAAGTGGCGCGATAAGCGCCGCGACGGCGAGCCGGAATCCCCTGCCGAAGAACCGGCCGCGGTCTCCGAGCCGGCGCGCGAGGTGCGGGTGTTCCGCGTGAATCATCATGAGCGGCGCAAGCCGATGACGCTCGAGGAAGCGCTGCTGGAGTTCGACGGCTCCGACCGCGATTACGTGGTCTATCGCGACGCCGAGCGCGAATGCGTTTCCGTGCTGGTGCGCCGCCGCGACGGCAACTTCGACCTGATCGAATCCTAGGCGGACAAGCGGGATCACAAGCTGATAGTCTGTTCCATCAGGCTATGCGATCTCTGCTTCTACCCCTGCTTCTGGCCGCCGCCTGGGCGCAATCTCCGCCCGGGCGGGCGCAATTTGAAGCGCACTGCTCGGTCTGCCATGGCGCGCGCGGCAATGGCGGCGAGCTCGGACCGGCCATCGCCGAGCGCCTCCGCCACTACAGCGACGCGGAGCTGGCGGCGCTGATTCACGAGGGCCTGCCCAACTCCGGTATGCCCGCCAGCAATCTGGGCGCCGGCGACACGCAATCGCTGATCGAGTTTTTGCGCACGCTGCCGGATCCCGAAGGCGCCGCCGCGCGCAGCGTCCAGGTCGCACTCGCCGATGGCCGCACGCTGGAAGGCCGCCTGATGAATCAAGGCCCGGCGGAGATGCAACTGCTCACCGCCGACGGCCACCTTCATCTGCTCCGCGCAAGCGGCAAGACCTATCGCCAGGTGAGCAGCGACACGGACTGGCCCACCTACAACGGCCAGCCCGGCGGGAATCGCTACACCACTCTCGATCAGATCAACAAGAGCAACCTGCCGCGGCTGGCCCCGCGATGGATCTTCACGCTGCTCAACACCGCGCGGCTGGAAGGAACGCCGATCGTGGTGGAAGGCGTCATGTACGTCACCAGCGCCAACGAATGCTACGCGCTGGACGCCGGCAGCGGCCGCCAGATCTGGCACTACCAGCGCCGCCGCACCAAGGGTCTGGTCGGCAACGCCGCCGGCGGCATCAATCGCGGAGCGGCGGTGTCCGGCGGGCGCCTGTTCATGGTCACCGATAACGCCCACCTCATTGCGCTGGACCGTTTTACCGGCCGCCTTCTTTGGGAAACCGAAATGGCGGACTGGCATCAGAATTACAACGCGACATCCGCTCCGCTCACCGCCGGCAATCTGGTGATTTCGGGAACCGCCGGCGGCGATGAGGGCGCGCGCGGATTCGTGGCCGCTTTCGACCAGTCCACCGGCCGTGAGGTGTGGCGCTTCTGGACCGTTCCCAAGCCGGGCGAGCCCGGCTCGGAAACCTGGCAGGGCAGCGACATCGATCATCCAAGCGCCGCCGCGTGGCTCACCGGCACCTACGATCCGCAGCTCGGCACGATCTACTGGCCTACGGGCAATCCCGGGCCCGATTTGAATGGCGACGAACGCGGCGGGGACAATCTTTATTCCAGCTCCATCGTCGCGCTCGACGTCAACTCCGGAAAGATGAAGTGGTATTTTCAGTACACCCCGCACAACGTCTGGGATTGGGACGCCGAGCAGCCTCCGGTGCTGGCCGATACCACCTGGAACGGTCGGCCGAGAAAGCTGCTGCTGCACGCCAACCGGAACGGATTTTTTTACGTGCTCGACCGGACCGATGGGAAACTGCTTCTGGCCAAACCGTTCGTTCACAAATTGACGTGGGCGCGCGGCATCGATGAAAAGGGACGCCCGCTTCTCAACCCCCATCAGGAGCCCACCGAGGAGGGAAATCGCATCTGTCCTTCCCTTGAAGGCGCGACGAACTGGTTTTCGACATCCTTCAATCCGGCGACGCGCCTTTATTACGTGCAGACGCTCGAAAAGTGCGATGTCTTTACCAAGAGCAAGGCGCCGTGGAAGGCGGGCAGCGGCTACTTCGGCGGATCGTTCGAGCAGGCCCCGGGCGATACCGCGCAAAAAATTCTGCGCGCGATCCGCATCGACGACGGCTCCATCGCCTGGGAGCTTCCCGAGACAGGTCCCGGCAACTCCTGGGGAGGAACGCTGGCCACCTCCACCGGCCTGGTCTTTTTCTGCGACGACAGCGGCGCCTTCATGGCCGCCGATGCCTTCACCGGCAAACCGCTGTGGCGGTTTCCGGCAAACCAGGTGTGGAAGGCCTCGCCCATGACCTACCGCTTCGACGGCAAGCAGTATCTGGCCGTCGCCTCTGGTTCCTCGATCCTTTCGTTTGCTCTGATGGATTAGATCAGCGGGGAAAGAACCCGATGTCTCCACGCTCGTAAACGGCCGTCAGGATGGCGTTGGCCGCGACCGCCGTCAATATGCCGCGCCATTTGTAGCTGATCGGCGCAAAAATCGCAGCGGCGGCGGCCGCCGCGCCCACACCCAGCCGGATCTTCTGTTCTAAATCGCTCATTGGCTCGCTCCGTAACGCAGGTTCTCTTAACGAACCTTAGATGCGTTACGGCCGGCTGTGTTTTCTGGAAGCGGTTTCCGCTGCGGGACAGGCTTGATTCTCTGGGCGGCGCTTCCGCTCCCGCCATCGGGCGTTCAACGGGCTTCGAAAATGGAGCGGGAGACGGGAATCGAACCCGCAACCAACAGCTTGGAATGCTGTGACTCTACCATTGAGTTACTCCCGCGCCGGGATCACTTCTGATTCTACCGCACTCTGATAAACTGAGACGGTCGGGCGGTTAGCTCAGTTGGTCAGAGCGTCTGGTTTACACCCAGAAGGCCGGGAGTTCGAGGCTCTCACCGCCCACCATCGGGATTTATTTGAACGGGCCGCCTGCCCAAATCCGCCGGCTTTCAGCCCGTTTCAAAAATGTCCTGAAGCCGGACGCCCGCGACGAATCCCGCTGGCGCCGGCTCGCAGGAGCTCACCTCGCCCATCAGCAGTTTTCCCTGGTAACGGATCTGAACCAGCGTCCCCGGCAGCAACATTGCCGCGACATGCAATTTCATCGCCCCGGGCGACATTTCGATGACCCGCGCCGCGCGCTCGGTGGGTTCCAGCGGATTGAGCAGTTTGATTTTTGCCTGCGGCTCTTTCGGTGGACGGGATTCTGAGGAGCGCTCGTCGTTTGAACCGGCAGGATGATCGGGTTCGGCCATTCGCTCCCTTCCACAGCCCTAATCCCCAACCCCAGACGCAACCATAGCACTGTTGGGGAACAAGAGCAACTCGCGCCGAAAAAGCTATGGATGCGCCGCAGAGGAAGCCCCTTGCCCGCCGGGTTGCGGCGGCTGCGCCGGCGGTGCGGTCTGCCCCATCAGGCTTTTCAGGTCGAAGACAAATTCCCAGAGCTGATATTTTTCCTGCTTGTTGTAGACCGCGATGCTGGGACCCTTGAAGGTGGTCGCTACGCCCGCCAGGCCGCCGGCCAGCAACGGGTTGTTTTGAACCGTGGGATTCTGCGTGTTCTGCTGTGGATTGGTCAACATGCTGTTGATCATTCCCAGCGCCGCATTGGGAGGCGGCGCCAGCGTCCCCTGCTGCTGCGCCGGCGGCGACTGCGGAGTAAGGGCAAATGGGAACGCTTGCTGGCCTGGCGCCTGCGGATTAAAGCCCGCCTGTGTGGGATTAGCCGGCATCGCGGCCGGCGCTTGTCCGCTCTGCGCCGGAATGCCAGGGAGTCCGGGCAATGGGAACTGCCCGGGCTGTGGTCCCGGCAAAGGCAAGCCCTGTCCGGGCTGTACCGCCTGCTGCCCGGCGAGCTGCTGTCCGGCAAGTCCCCCTAGACCGGGAAACAGAGGGGTGCCGGGGGCCATCGACGGACCCGCCGCTCCGCTCGGTCCGGATGGCAGAAGCGTGATGGGGGGCCAGTTGCGCGGATCGTTCGGATCGGCCCCGGCGGGGTTGGGCGATCCTCCGGCGCCGCCGTCGATGGGCCGGTCGCTCGGGCGGCGCTGGACCATCGGGTTTACTTCGGGCGGCGCGCTCGGTCCGGCGGGTGTGCTGGTCAGGGTGAATGCGCCCGCGCCCGGTGCGCCGCTCGAGCCCGAAGAGCCGGCCGTTCCGCTGGGTCCAGAGGGCGATAGCGGCGTCACCAGCGAGTCGGTCAACTGGCCCATGCCGTTGACGTGGATCAAGCGCCAGTCCTTGCTGCCGGTCATCGGATCGACGTAACGGCGGCGCAGGAAGCGAAGATTATCGGTGCTCTCCAGATCCTCAATTTTGGCGGGGTATTTTTTGTACTTCACGAAATACATCTGGATCGCGCGGACGTATTGATGGCCGCGGTCTTCGAGCAACTGTTCTTTATCGCGCTGCGCCTCGAAGGCGACGCGCGGCATCTGCTGATAGAACATCAGCGCGATGGCGGCGGCCAGCAGAAAGACCAGCAGCAGTGCGAATCCGCGCTCGCCGCCGTGATCTGGAGCCCGGCGTCTGGTCATCCGTTCAGCTCCGCCACCAGCGGCAGCGTCTGTTGATGCTTGAAGTTCAAATCCTCCATCTCCACCGAATTGATGCCGATGCGGATGACCTTGTAGCGATTTTTAATCACTTCGTTTTCGCCGGCCACATCGATCTCATCGCCGTCCAGGAAAAACGCGCGCTTGGCCCCGCTGCGTGTTGAAAACCCGTAAAACTTCAGCGGGATCGGCGGGGGCGCCGGCGCGGGCGGCGGCGCGGGCGGCTGAGGCGCGGGCGCAGGCGGCAGCGGGCCGTAAATGCCGGCCATCTTCCCTGGCTCGATTTTAACCGGCGGCGGAGCCGGCGGAGCCTGGCCCCAATCGAAGACGCTGCCGCGCGTCCCCCGGTCGAGACCGACGCCGCTGACCTTGGCCAGCAGATCCAGCTTCAGCGTCGGATCCACGGTGCTGAGATCGACGCCGTCGGCCGGCTTCAGCGACGGCTTGAAATCCTCCATCGGCCGCGCCGCGGTCCGCGCCGCGGACGTCTTCACCGGCGCGGGCCGGACCGCGGGCGCCGGCGCTCTGGGCGAAGCCGCCGCGCCCGCCGGCGAAGGATCGCGATTGAGAAAGTACACCGCCCCGGCCGTGGCCAGCAGCACGCCGAGAATGGCCAGCTTCTTCGGCTCCGCCCCGATGCTGGCGGGAACCAGCTTCACGGCTGTCCTCCGGAGCCATCGTCGCGCACGAAGGTGTCCAGTTTCAGGCTCACCGTGAGGGTATCGCTGTTGGCCTGCGGCGCCGCGCTCAGCGACTCCAGAATCAGCAGATTCTTCGACTGGTCGATCCTGTGCACCAACTGCATCAGATCTTCGTAGCGGCCCTCGTAAGCGGCGGTGATGCTGATCATTTTGAGGTCGTCGGAGCCCTCGATAGGTTCCTGGGAAAACGACGTGTCCTTGGGCCGCATCCGGGTCTGGCCCGCCGCGTTCTGCAACTCCTCGAGCAGCGTCGAGTAGGAAGTCCGCAGCGGCAGGAAATATTGCGCCAGAAACTGATCGCCCTCGGCGCGCCCCCGATCGACTGCGGCGGCATGCTCCCTGGTCTGTTCCAGGCGCGTTTTTTGGGCGGCCACCTGAGCCCGCAGCGCCGCCAGCTCCTGGTCAAGCTGTTCGGCCGATCCGCCCGGAGGGAACAGCACCAGCCCCGCGGCGATCAGATTGGCGCCCGCCAGAACGCCCAATAGGACGCGCACCAGCGTCTTCGGATCGCCGCTTTTCAGATTCCGAATCATCGAATTCCGCCCGCTGTCCCGCCCGGGCGGGAAAATTTACAGCTTCTGCGCATAGCTCACCGTCACGCGATACCGGTACAGCGGCTCATTCTGCGAAGGCGGCAGCGCGCTGTGCGTCTGCGCTGGTCCGAACAGCGGCGACTCCTCCAGTTTCTTCAGGAATCCGATCACCGCGGCCGGGTCCTTGGCACCCACCACCATGTCCAGCATCACCTGATTGCGCGAATCGATATTGGGCAGCCGCACCGAAATCAGCCGCACGTCGGCCGGCAGAACGCCTTCCAGATCGGTGAAAATCCGGGTCCAGCTCACGGATTTCCGCTCGATCAGCTCGTTGAGCAGCAGGCTCCGTTCGAGCACGACCGAGTTCGCCGGCTGGCGCAGGAACGCATCGAGCCTGGCCTGCTCCGCCGCCAGAGCGCGCAACTGGGCGTTCATCCGGTCGACGGCGATGCGATTTTCCCGCGCGCGCGCCCGTTCGCCGGCGATTAAGAAAATCATCACGCCCAGCAGCACGGCGAGCGCGACCGCGCAGGCGCCGGAGGCGATCAGCACCGGCCGGTCCTGCCGGAAAGGCTCCCTTGCCAGATTGATCGGCACGCGCATCAGTTCTCGATCGACTCCAAATATCCAAGCAGTCCCGCGTCGCAGGGCCCGGGCAAGCCGAAGCGGCTGCGCAGCGGCTCGGCCTCGCAGTTGAGCTTTCGCCCCAGCTCCAGCGGCAGACCGCACAGGATCAGGCGGTTCACCGGAGCGCCCAGCTCGTCCTCGACGTAGGCGAAAGTCGGATGCAGCACGCCTAAAATTTCCGGTTCGCTCGACTCCTCCAGCGTCACGCAGCGGAACAGCCGGATCGCCTCTCCGGAAAGGACAGCCACGGTCAGCACCCGCCCGCACAGCTTCGCCAGGACCGCGATCCCGTCTCCATGGTAAAGATGGAGCGCCGCCAGCGTCGAGGTGGTGATCCAGCCCGGATGAAAACCCGCGCCGCGGAACAGCGCCTCATAGCGCGCAATCACTTCGAGCGCCACAATCACCGCCAGCACGTCGATTTTTTTCCGGCCCGCCGCAGGCTGGACGAAATAACTGAGCGCGGCCGAATCGATATCGAAGGGAATCGTCTTTTTAAAGCGAAACCGCACCAGCGAACGCTGCTCCTCCGGCGCCGAAGGAAACGAATCGAAGTCGAGCACCGCCACGCGCGCCGCGTAATCCGGCAAAATCACCGCCGCCGGGCGCTGTTTTTTCGATCCGTTTGCGGGCGCCGCCGCCGCGATCGCCGCGCGGATGGCGTCGGCGCGCAGCAGATTATCCTCCACCGGCGACGCCAGCAGCGAGCCCGGGTCGAAGCGCAGAAAACCGGTTTCGGTCCCGCGGGCGTAGGCCAGCCCGGCCTCGGACAGTTCGAAAAGGTATGCGGGCGGCGGATCCTTGACCAGCGCCGCAAGTTTCTTCAAGACCGGCATCGTTTGCAGGCGGCAGTCCCCGCTCACCCTTCGATAAATGTCACCTTGTTGATTTCCTTGAGCGTCGTCACCCCGCTCCGGGCCTTGGCCAGCGCCGACTCGCGCAGGAACGTCATGCCTTCCTCCCGCGCCATCCTGCGGATCTCCGACGCCGGACGCTTGCTCAAAATCGCCTCGCGAATCTGCTCGCTCAAATCGAGCAGCTCATGAATCGCGCTGCGCCCGCGGAAACCGGTGCCGCCGCACTCAAAACATCCCACGCCCTCATAAAACGTAACGTCGCGCCATTGTTCCGGATTCAACCCGCTCTCCAATAGCGTTTCGTCGGAATACTCCACCGGCTTCCGGCAATGCGGACAGATCACGCGCACCAGCCGCTGCGCCAGAATGCAGTTCAGCGCGGAGACGAAGTTATACGGCTCCACGCCCATGTTCAAAAACCGCCCGAGCACATCCAGAACATTATTCGCGTGGACCGTGGTGAACACCAGATGGCCGGTGAGCGCCGCGTTGATGGCGATCTGCGCCGTCTCCTGGTCGAGAATTTCGCCGACCATGATCTTATCCGGGTCGTGGCGCAGAATCGAGCGCAGCCCGCGGGCGAACGTCAGGCCCTTTTTTTCGTTCACCGGAATCTGTGTGATGCCCTTGATCTGATATTCGACCGGATCTTCGATGGTGATGATCTTGTCCTCGTCGTTCTTGATTTCGCTCACCGCGGCGTACAGCGTGGTCGTCTTGCCCGATCCGGTCGGCCCGGTCACCAGCACCATTCCGTAGGGCTCCTTGATGTAGCGCCGGAATTTGATCAGATCCGCTTCGGCGAATCCCACCACGTCGAGCGACAGCTTGGCGAACTTTTCGCTCATCGACTCCTTATCGAGCACGCGGAGCACGGCGTCCTCGCCATGAATGGTAGGCATGATGGACACGCGGAAATCGATGAGCCGGTTCTTGTAGCGCACGCGGAAACGGCCGTCCTGCGGGATGCGCCGTTCGGCGATATCCAGTTCGCTCATCACCTTGATGCGCGAAATGATGGTCGAGTGCCAGTCCTTGGAAATCGGCGGCATGGCGTAATGCAGCACGCCGTCGATGCGGTACTTGATGGCCACCTCCTGATCGCGCGTTTCGATGTGAATGTCGCTGGCCCGCCGCTCCAGCGCGTTGAAGATGGTCGTATCCACCAGCTTGATCACCGGCGCGATATCGGAATCGGCCGCGCTCAGTTTATCAATCGAAAGCGTTTCTTCCGGATTCTCTTCCTCGCCGACCACGTCCAGCGTGAAGCCTTCGGTGACCTCCTCCAAAACGCGCTGCGACTGTTCGGTCTTTTTGAGCAGATCCGAAATCTGCGACAGCGTGGC
>JAJPIT010000009.1 GCA_021324615.1 Terriglobia bacterium
CAGCCGCGCGATGCCGTTCTGAATCTCGAACACAATATTTTCGTGGGGCATCAGTTGTCCTGGTCAAAGTCCAATTTAACTTGATTGGTCAGCGGATGGCTTTGGCAAGTGAGGACGAATCCGCGCCGCACTTCCTCCGGCTCCAGCGAATAATTGACGTCCATCTCGACCTGCCCGGCGATCAGCTTCGACCGGCACGTCGCGCAAACGCCGCTTTTGCAGGAATAGCGAAGCTCGATGCCGCGCTTCAACGCCGCGTCCAGAATCGATTCGCCGCCTCGCGCCATCGTAAACGAGCGCTGCCGCCCATCGGCGGTAAGGATCACCTCGCAATCGCCGATGGCCGCCGCGGGCGCGGTGACGATCGTCTTGCGCGGAGCGGCGGCGCTGAACAGCTCGATTTTCACGCGCGATTCGGGGATGCCCATGGCGCGCAGTTTGCTCGCCAGCGCTTCCGCCATCCCCTGCGGGCCGCAGATGAAAATCGCGTCGAGACCGGCGGCGCAGCCGAGCCGGTTCAGCAGCAGCTCGCATTTTTCCGGAGTCAGTCGGCCGTTGAACAGATCGCATTCCTGATGCTCACGCGTCAGCACGTGGACCAGTTGGAAGCGGCCGAGGAATTGATCCTTCAAATCCGCCAGTTCGTCGCGGAACATAATCGATTCCGACGTCCGGTTGCCGTAGAACAGGGTGAAGCTGCTGCGCGGCTCGGCGATCAGCGTGGTTTTGAGAATGGAAAGCACCGGCGTGATCCCGCTGCCGGCGGCGAAGGCGGCATAATGCTTGCGATTTTCCGCCGCGAGCGGAACGTAGAAATGCCCGGCCGGCGGCATCACTTCAAGCGTCTGGCCGGCTTTCAGATTGGCCGCGGCCCACTGGGAAAAAACGCCGCCAGGAAGGATCTTGATGGCGACGCGCAGGGTCTCGTCCTGAACCGCGGAGCAGATCGAATAGGAGCGGCGCACCTCCTCGCCGCCGATGCGCGCGCGCAAGGTGAGATGTTGGCCCTGCGTGAAGCGGAACAGCTCGCGCCACGGCTCGGGGACATCGAACGTGACTACGATGGCCTCGGCCGTTTCCGGCTCCACGGCGCGGACCGATAAAGGATAAAAGCTGCCGCGGCCGGCCAGGCCGGTTTTCGGTTCAATGACGCTTGAAGACATCGAAAGGCTCCAGGCAGGCGCGGCATTTATAGATCGACTTGCAAGGGGTCGATCCGAAACGGCTGATCATTTCCACCGCGTGCGATCCGCACCGCGGGCACGCCACATTTTCGATTTGGATGAGACCGGATGCAGGCGGCGCGATGCCGGATTCCTGAAGGCGCCGGCGGCCGCGTTCGCTGATCCAATCCGTGGTCCAGGGCGGGGAAAGTTTTGTCTCCAGCCGGACCTTTTCGACCCCGCGCGCGAGAAGCGCCTCGCGAATATCCCGCGCGATCACTTCCGTCGCCGGGCAGCCCGAGTAGGTCGGCGTGACTGTGACCACCAGCTCGTCATCGTTCCAGCGAATATCGCGGACGATTCCCAGATCGACGACGGAAATCGCCGGAATCTCCGGATCGGCGACCTCCTCAAGCCAGCTCCAGAGCTGCGCGGCTTCCGGCCGGACCTTCACCATTTCGCCCCCGGATAGGCTCGCTGCAAGAACTGCATTTCGGCGAGAATGTAGCCCAGGTGTTCGGAATGGATGCCGCGCTTTCCTCCGCGCTGCATCCAGCTTTGTTTCGGAACCTCCAGCGTCGCTTCGCGGAAAATTCGCGAAACTTCGTTCAACCAGGGCTCATGCAGCGCGGCGAGGTCGCAGCCGACGCCGGCCTGATGCATCTCGCCTTCGAGCGCGTCCATTTCGAAAAGCTCGCCGGTGTACATCCACAGATCGTCGGCGGCCTGCTGCATCCGCGCGTGGCTTTCCCCGGTGCCGTCGCCGAGCCGCAGGATCCAGTCCGTGGCGCGATGCTTGTGATAGGCGACTTCCTTGAGCGCCTTGGCGGCGATCCCGCCGATGCGCTCGTCTTTTGACGCGCTCAGTTTTTCGAGCAGAAGACCATGCCACACATCGAAGAAGAACTGCCGCGCCATGGTGTGCGCGAAATCTCTGTTGGGCTGCTCCACCAACAGCACGTTGCGGAACTCGCCGGCGTCGCGCAGGAATGCGAGCTGGTCCTCGTCGCGGCCGGTGAGCTCGCCGGCGTATCCGAGCCACAGCCGCGCCTGCCCCAGCAGATCGAGGGCGACGTTGGTCAAGGCGATGTCCTCTTCCAGCACCGGGCCGTGGCCGCACCACTCCGCCAGCCGCTGGCTGAGAATCAGCGCGTTGTCGCCGAGCCGCAAAAGATATTCCGGTAAGCTCAAAGGTGTTTCACTTCGTCGGGAACTTCGTAGAAAGTCGGATGGCGGTAGGGTTTGCTGGCGGCGGGCTCAAACAGCGGTCCTTTTTCGCTGGGGCTTGAAGCCGTGATGTCGGCGGATTTCACCACCCAGATGCTGACCCCTTCATTGCGGCGCGTGTAGACATCGCGCGCGTTGTTGAGCGCGGTTTCGGCGTCCGGCGCGTGCAGGCTCCCGGCGTGCTGATGCGCCAGGCCGTGCTGGCTGCGGACAAAAACCTCCCATAGAGGCCATTCGTTCATGCCGCCGCCCTTTTCTCGTGCTTTTTGGCGTAGGCCAGGGCCGCCTCGCGGACCCAGGCGCCCTGTTCATGCGCCGCGATGCGGGCCCTCAGCCGGTCCCGATTGCAGGGGCCGTTGCCTTGAATCACATTCTTAAATTCATCCCAATCGATCTCCCCGAAGTCGTAATGGCCGCGCGCGGCGTTCCATCTGAGTTTCGGATCGGGAAAGGTCAGCCCCAGGTATTCGCCCTGCGGCACCGTTTGATCCACGAATTTTTGCCGCAAAGCGTCGTTGGAGACGATTTTGATCTTCCACTTGGTGGACTGCTCGGAGTGCGTCGATTCGCTGTCGTGCGGCCCGAACATCATCAGCGAGGGCCACCACCAGCGGTTCAGGGCGTCCTGCGCCATGGCTTTCTGTTCTTTGGTTCCGCGGCAGAGCGTGAGCAGAATTTCATAGCCCTGGCGCTGATGAAAACTTTCCTCCTTGCAGATGCGCACCATGGCGCGCGCGTAGGGGCCATAGGAGCAGCGGCACAGCGCGATCTGATTGATGATCGCCGCGCCGTCCACCAGCCAGCCGATGGCGCCGATGTCGGCCCAGGTCAGCGTAGGGTAGTTGAAGATGCTCGAGTATTTGGCCTTGCCGGAGTGCAGATCGGCGATCATCTGCTCGCGCGAGACCCCCAGCGTTTCGGCCGCGCTATAGAGATACAGGCCATGCCCGGCTTCGTCCTGCACCTTGGCCAGCAGGATGGCCTTGCGGCGCAGCGAGGGAGCGCGGGTGATCCAGTTGCCTTCCGGGAGCTGGCCGACCACTTCGGAGTGCGCGTGCTGCGAAATCTGCCGGATCAGGGTCTTGCGATATCCCTCCGGCATGTAATCCTTGGGTTCGATTTTGATGCCGCGGTCGATGCGGTCCTGAAAAAGTTCGTCCGGAGTCATGCAAGCGCCTCTATGATTATTGTGATACAGATTTGAACTGTCAAGAGGAATTGTGTATCACGTTCGCGGGCGGCCGGCGGCCATACTCAGTCCGCGGCGGGGAGGCGGAACAGGAACGTGGCGCCTTCTCCGGGCTTGGATTCGAGCCACATCCGGCCGCCGAGCACATCGATGGCTTTGCGGCAATAGGCCAGGCCCAAGCCCGCGCCAGGATACTCGCGGCCGTGCAGCCGCCGGAAGAAACCGAAGACGCGCTCCTGATGCGCAGGATCGATGCCGGGGCCGTTATCGCGGACCGCGACGATGCAATCGCCGTCCTGGCGGCGGGCGGAGACGGCGATGAAAACGTCGGGGCGCTGGGCGAATTTCATGGCGTTGTCAAAAAGATGCCGCATCACGTTCACCAGCAGGCCGTAGTCGCCGATGACCGCCGGCAGATTTCCCTGTGGGTGAACGTGGTCCTGGCCGGCGCGGCGGGCGGCGTCGGAAACGACGGCGTTCAGATCGACGCTGGCGGGGCGGCGTTGCTCGCCTTCGATGGTGGAGTATTCCACCACTCCGGCCATCAACGTCTGGGCACGTTCGACGGCGTCATGGATGTAGCGAAGAAACAGCGCGGCGTCCTCATCGTCGGCGTTTCCGAATCGATTCGCCAGCAGTTGGCAGTAGGAAGAGACGGTGCGCAGCGGTTCGCGGAGATCGTGGGCGATGCGCGTGGCGAATTCCTGAAAATCGGCGTTGGCGCGGCGCAGGCGTTCCTCGGCCTCCAGGCGCAGTCGTCGTTCCGTCTCTAACGAAGTATCCAGATCGGTCATCTGATGTTTGATTCGCGGGCGCGGGAAGCGTTACAGAATCCGTGAAAGAACTTTCGCGTCCGGCGGGGCGATCTGGGGGGATCCGGGCAACATCGGCCCGCCGGGCGGCGGAGGACCGCGGGAGGGGCGGTCCGGCCGATCCGCTAAAATAACCAGAGTATGGTTTCCAAACCGGCTCCGATCAGGATACTGGTGGTGGATGACGACGCGGGTGAGCGTTTGAGTCTTTCCACCATGATCGGGGCGCTCGGCTACGCGGTGGAGACGGCGGAAAACGGCGAAGAGGCGCTGGAGAAGCTGGGGCTGGGGCGGTTCGACGTGATCGTGACGGATCTGATCATGCCGAAACTGGACGGCTTCGGCCTGCTGCGCAGCCTGCTCGACCGCGGGGATCTGACGCCGGCCATCGTGCTGACCGGCTTTGGCAGCATCGACAAGGCGATTTCGATCGTGCACGACCTGCGGGCGTTCTGGTTTTTGGAGAAGCCGGCGCAACCCGGCCCGCTGACGACGCTGCTGGAGCGGGCCATCCGCTATAAGGCGCTGTTGATGGAGACGCAGCGCTTGCAGCGCCAGCTCAGCCATCGCGGGGTGCTTGCGGGACTGGTCGGCGTATCGCCTGCGATCCGGCACGTGTTCGCGATGATCGAGCAGGTGGCGCCGAGCTCAGCGCCGGTACTGATCACCGGGGAGAGCGGCACCGGCAAGGAGAAAGTGGCGGCGGCGATCCATCAGTTGAGCCCGCGCGCGGCGGGCCCGTTCGTGGCGGTGAATTGCGCGGCGCTGCCGGAAAATCTGATCGAGAGCGAGCTGTTCGGGCATGAGCGCGGGGCCTTCACCGGGGCGGTGGGGCGGCGCGCAGGATGTTTCGAACATGCCCACGGCGGGACGTTGTTTCTGGATGAGATCGCGGAGATGCCTCCGGCGATGCAAGTCAAGCTGCTGCGCGTGCTGGAGGATTCGCGGGTGCGGCGGCTGGGCGGCAAGATGGAGATTTCCGTGGATGTGCGGGTGCTGGCGGCGACCAATCGCAACCTCCACGATGCGCTCGAAAAGAAGCTGATGCGCGAAGACCTTTATTACCGGCTGAACGTTTTCCACCTGGATCTTCCGCCCCTGCGGCAGCGCAAGGAGGATATTCCGGCGCTGGTGCAGGCGCTGATCCAGGATTTAAACGAGAAGCATGAGTGCCGGGTGACGGATCTCGATCCGGAGGCGATGGCGCGCTTCCTGAATCATTCCTGGCCGGGCAATGTGCGCGAGCTGCGCAATGTGCTGGAACGGGCGGTGATCATGGCGCGCGAAGGAACCATTCTGCCGCATCATCTGCCGCCCACGTTCCACGTCCCGCAGGAGGAGCAGGCGGTGGCGGCGGGCGTGGAGGAGCGGCACGTACTGACGCTGGAAGCGGGCAAGCCGCTGCGGGAAATCGAGAAGGAATACATCCAGTTGACGCTCAAACAGACCAAGAACAACAAGCGCCGCGCGGCGGAGCTGCTCGGAATGAGCGTGCGGACGCTGCACAGCCGGCTGGCGGAGCTGGCGGCGGCCGGCGGCGGGGCGGCGCAGGCGCACAGCCACGGCAAGTAATCGCGTCCGGAAGATTTCTGCCAGGACCTCCTCCTCAAAAAAATAAATCGTGTCACGCGATACCCTCGTAGGAATCTAACCGACAAGGAGATGCGTGATGTCGCGTTACGATAAGACAGAAGCATTGCAGGAACTTTCCCCCGAGGCGATCCAAAGCGAAGTGGAGCGCATTCTTGCGAGCGAGAAGTTCGCCCGCTCCAAGCGGTTACGGAGCCTGCTGCGCTTTACGGTGGCGCAGACCCTGCAAGGCAACGCCGATATTTTAAAGGAGTATGTCATCGGGACGGAAGTTCTGAAGAAGCCGGACCCCTACGATCCGCGCAGCGATTCCCTGGTTCGTGTGCTGGCGAGCCGCCTGCGGGTAAAGCTGAAGGAATACTATAGCGACGGCGGCAGCGACGATCCGCTGGTGATCGAGTTTCCCAAGGGGAAATACGTCCCGCGGTTCCAGCGGCGCGAACAACTGCAAACCGAAGTGGAGAAGAAGCTGCGGGCGCGCAATGCGTGTTCGCAAGGGAGATTTCTGCTCACGCGGCTGAGCGAGCAGACGCTGGCGGAGGCCGCCGAACGGTTCGGGGAGGCGATCGAAGCGGATCCGTCCTGGCCGGCGGCGCACGAAGGGCTTGCCAACGTGTATGCGCTTCAGGCGGTGCTGGGCTTCCGGCGGGCGCGGGAGGCGTGGCCGCTGGCGCGGTCGCAGGCGGAGGCGACGCTGGCGCTGGACGATATGTCGGCGGAAGCGCACGTGGTTCTGGGGATGGCCTGCGCGCTGCACGAGTGGCGGTGGCGCGACGCCGAGTCCCATTTCCAGAAAGCGATCGAGCGCGACGCCTGTTCCGGCGCGGCGCGCCTGTGGCGGGCTCTGGCCTATCTGTTGCCGTTGGGCAAGACGGCGGAGGCCGTTGAAGAGATCGCGCGTGCGCGCGAGCTGGCGTCCGCGCCGCTGCTGGAGGAAGGACAGGCGCTGGCGCTGTATCTTTCGGGACGGCAGCAGGAGGCGCTGCGGCGGCTGGAGGAGAGCAATCGGGCGGCGCTGCCGGTGTGGTCGGCGAAGCTGCGCGCGCGCGTGCTGAACCGGCTGGGCCGGGCGGCGGAAGCGGTGGCGCTGCTGGAGCAGATGCGGCAGAGCGAGCCGGCGGCGCTGTTGGCGGATCTGGCGTGCTCGTGGGCGGCGGCGGGAGAGAGGGAAAAGGCGCGGGAGGCGATGAGCGAGCTGCGGGAACGGCGGGCGCCGGGGCGAGGGATCTCCGCATGCGATCTGGCGGCGGCGGAAACCGCGCTGGACAACCGCAACGAGGCGGCGATGCTGCTGCACGAGGCGCTCCGCGAGCGGGAGCCGGCGCTGGCGTATGTGGCGGCCGATCCGCGGTTTGAGGCGCTTCGGGGTACGCCGAAGTTCGCCAGCCTGCTGCGGCGGATGATGCTCGCCGAGGACGAGGAGATCCGCGCTCAAGGCGCTTAGGCGCGGCGGGATTTTCCTGCTCCGGCCGCGGAGGCTCCGCGCTATAATTCAAACGGTAGCGCATGGAAGACCTGAAGAAAAAACTCCAGGAAGAGATCAACGCGCTGGAAAACGAGCTGCGCATCGAGCTTCCCAAGGAGATCCTGAAAGCCCGCGCCCACGGGGATTTGAGCGAGAACGCCGAGTACCACGCGGCCAAGGAAAGGCAGGCCTACGTGAACGCGCGTCTGAGCCAGCTCTACGGCCGGATGCGCGACCTTTCGATGATCGATCTCTCGAAAATTCCGCGCGACCGCGTGGGTCTGGGCTCCACGGTGACGGTGCTGGACGTCGGCAAGGACGAAAAGATCCGCTACAAACTGGTAACCAGCGAGGATGTGGATGTCGCCAAGGGGATGATCTCCACCAGCTCGCCCATCGGGCGCGGGCTGCTGAACAAACAGGTGGGCGATTCGGTGAAGATCCAGATTCCGGGCGGCGTGCGGGAGCTGGAGATCATCGAGCTGGTCACCATTCACCAGGCGGCCAATTCATGACCTACACGCGGGCCATCGGGATCGTCTGCGGAAGGATCATTCACTGGATCGTGCGCGGGCTGGCGCTGTCGCGCATTCACCCCAACGTGTTGACCGCGCTCGGGCTGGTGATCAATATCGGCGCGGCGGTTCTGCTGGCCCTCGGGCAGTTCCGCTGGGCGGGGGCGGTGATCATCGGGGCGGGCCTGTTCGATATGGTCGACGGGCGAGTGGCGCGGGAAACCAACCGGGTGACGCGCTTCGGCGGATTTTTCGACTCGGTGCTGGACCGCTACTCGGATCTGGCGCTGCTGGTCGGCCTGCTGGTGTGGTACGGGTCGATCAACCGCTTCGGCTACGTGGTGCTGACGGCGATTGTGATGACCGGGTCGGTGATGGTGAGCTATGTACGCGCGCGGGCCGAGAACACCATTCCGCAATGCAAGGTGGGGTTCATGGAGCGGCCGGAGCGGATCGTGCTGCTGATCATCGGCGCGCTGTTCGACCGGATGGCGCCGGTGCTGTGGGTGATCGCGGTGCTGGCGAACCTGACGGTGATCGACCGGATGATCTTCACCTGGCAGGAGACCAAGCGGCTGGAAGAAGCGCAGCTTCGTCCGGCGGGATCCAAAGCGCCGACGCGCGCGGACTGAGGGCCTCGGCCCGCCGGCGCTTTTCACAGGCCGGCCTTACGCCGTCCGGAGCGGCTCGCATTTCCGCAACAGGTCCGCGCCGAGCACGTCGTATTGTCGATTCGCCCAGATCACCTTGAACATGCCGATGACCGGCATGGAGACTTCTCTGAGGCTGGAAACGACAGCGCCGATGGGCAGACTGACGTATTCGCGATGGCCGCCGGGGTTATGGAGCAGGGCCGGAACGGGATCCCTCACTCGGAATTTGGTCATCGGAGCGGGGATGCGCGGCCGCAATCAAACGTTACAGCGGCGGCAAAAAAATATTCCGCTCTGCGGGAACCGCTAAAGTAAAGTTATGCGTCCGGAAAGCTACACCACGCCGAGCTCGATCACGGTCAGCCGGACCGTTTCCAAAATTCCTTATGCGCGCGGGTTGGGCGCGCTGCTGCGCAAGCTGGACCGCCAGCGGGGGGTCTATTTTTCCTCCGGCTACGAATATCCCGAGCGGTATTCCCGGTGGGACTTCGCCGGAGTGGCGCCGCCGCTGGAAATCGTGGCGCGCGGCCGGGAGATGGCGTTCCGGGCGCTGAATGAGCGCGGAAAAGTTCTGAACCGGCTGCTGGAGCCGCTGCTGGCAGCGCATCCGCACTGGGAGAATTTTTCGGGCGAAGAAAGCGAGCTTCGCGGGACGCTGAAACCGCTGCCGCGGCTTTTTTCGGAAGAAGAACGCAGCAAGCAGCCGTCGGCGTTTTCGATTCTGCGGACGCTGGTGAACGAGTTCAAGCATCCCCTGGCGGGACGGCTGCCGCTGGTGGGGGCGTTCGGCTACGATCTGCTGTTTCAGTTCGATCCGATCCGCAAGAAGCTGCCGCGCGACCGGGTCAAGGACCTGCACCTGTATCTGTGCGACGACATTTACTTCATGGATCGCAAGAAGGAGCAGATCGAGCGGTTCCAGTTTGATTTTTCACGCGGCGAATGGACGACGCGCGGTTTGCCGCGAACGGCGGAAAAGCTGCCGCGGCCGAAGCGAAGCGCGCCGGGTCCGGTGATTTCCGATCACACGGCCGAGGAGTACATGGCGGGCGTGGAGAAGGTCCGGGAAGGGATGCGGCGCGGCGATTATTACGAGGTGGTGCTGCGGCAGACCTTCCGGGCTCCGTATTCAGGAAGGGTCTCAGAGCTGTTTGAACGAATCCAGCAGGCCAGCCCCAGCCCCTACGAATTCCTGCTGCAATTCGGCGAGGAGCAGTTGATCGGCGCTTCGCCGGAGATGTTCGTGCGCGTGGAGGGACGGCGAGTGGAGACGTGCCCGATCGCGGGAACGGCGCGGCGGACGGGCGATCCGCTGCGCGACGCCGACAGCATCCGCGAGCTGCTCAATTCGACCAAGGAAGAGTCGGAGCTGACCATGTGCAGCGATGTGGACCGCAACGACAAATCGCGGGTGTGCGTGCCGGGGTCGGTGAAGGTGATCGGGCGGCGGCTGATCGAATCCTACGCGGGCGTGTTTCACACCGTGGATCACGTGGAGGGAACGCTGGCCGAGGGGTTCGATTCGCTGGACGCGTTTTTGACCCACATGTGGGCGGTGACGGTGATCGGGGCGCCCAAGAAATGGGCGGCGCAGGCGATTGAGGATCTGGAGAAGGATGCGCGCGGCTGGTATGGGGGCGCCGTGGGGATGATTTCGCTCGATGGAGATATCAACACCGGGATCACAATCCGCACCGTTCATCTGCGGGACGGGATCGCCGCCTACGGGGCGGGTGCGACGCTGCTGTACGACTCGATTGCGGAGAACGAAAACCGCGAGTGCTGGCTGAAAGCAACGGGATTTTTCCGCGCAATGGAGCCCGCGCCGGCGGAGGCCCCGCCGGCGGAGACGGCCAAAGAAGGCGGCGGCGCGCGTCTGCTGCTGGTGGACAACGAGGACTGCTTCATCCACACCCTGGCCAATTACGCGCGGCAGACCGGAGCCGAAGTGCTGACCTATCGCGCGGGATTTCCGCCGGAGATGATCGACAAGCTGGCTCCGTCGCTGATCCTGGTCTCGCCGGGTCCGGGACGTCCGGCCGATTTCGGCGTGCCGGACCTGATCCGGTACGCGGCGAAGCGGGAAGTGCCGCTGTTCGGGGTGTGCCTGGGATTGCAGGGACTAGTGGAGGCGTTCGGCGGCGAGCTGGGCGTGCTCGATTATCCGATGCACGGCAAGCCCTCGCGCATCCGGCACCGGGGGGTGGGAATTTTCGCTGGCTTGCCGGAGGAGTTCCGCGTCGGCCGATATCATTCGCTGTACGCGATTCCGGAAAAGCTGCCGGCGTGCCTGGAAGTGACCGCGGAGAGCGAGGACGGCGTGATCATGGGGGTCCGCCATCGTGAGCTGCCCATGGAGGCGGTGCAGTTCCATCCGGAGTCGATCCTGACTCTGGATGGGAATTGCGGGCTGCGGCTGATGGAGAATGTGGTGCGAAGGCTGGGCCGGGCAGCGGTAACGCAGCGGTAACGCGGCGGTTAGGAAGGATTGGATTTGGCGGCGGAATTCTGATATGATTTAGGCAGATGTGGTTCCAGCCTCCGCGCCAGCGGATCTCCGGCTTGACTCCCCCACAGCCCTGTCACCTCGAATGAAGTCCAGCGTACAAATCACCCGCGGTATTGAGTCTCTGTTTGGAACTCGCGATGAAAATATCCGCCTGATCGAAGGCGGGCTGAACGTGCGCACGCGCCTGCTGAACGACCGCCTGGAGATTGAAGGCGAGGCCAGCGGAGTGGCGCGGGCGGAAAACATTTTGACGGATTATGTTTCGCTGGTGCGCGAAGGCCACGTTTTTAACAACGGCGATCTGAACAGCTTTTTGCGCGTGGTGACCACGGATTCCGAAACCAGCCTGCGCGGCCTGGTGGAGAGCGGAAAGCAGCGCAGCTTCGGCAAGAAAGTAGTGGCGCCCAAGACCATGATGCAGCGGCGCTACGTGGACGCGATCGAGCGCAACGATCTGGTGTTCGGCGTGGGACCGGCGGGCACCGGCAAAACGTATCTGGCGGTGGCGATGGCGGTTTCGGCGCTGATGTCGAAACGCGTCAGCCGCATTATTCTGACGCGTCCGGCGGTGGAAGCCGGCGAGCGGCTGGGTTTTTTGCCGGGGACCCTGCAGGAAAAAGTGGATCCCTATCTGCGGCCGCTCTACGACGCGCTGTACGACATGCTGGAGGCCGAAAAGATCGACAAGCTGCTGGAGCGCAACACCATCGAAGTGGCGCCGATCGCCTTCATGCGCGGGCGCACGCTGAACGACAGTTTCATCATCATGGACGAAGCCCAGAACAGCACGCCGGAACAGATGAAAATGATCCTGACGCGGCAGGGCTTCAACTCTAAAATGGTGGTGACCGGCGATCCCACGCAGATCGACCTGCCCGGCGGGCTGCGCAGCGGGCTGGTCGAGGTGATCGACGTGCTGCGGGGAATCGAAGGGATCAGCTTCGTGCAGTTTGACGAGCGCGACGTGGTTCGGCACAGTCTGGTGCAGAAGATCGTGAAGGCCTACGAACGCTACAACGAGATCATCGGCGCCAACCGGCAGTTGACGTTAAAGCTCTCCGATCAGGGGCTGGAAGGCACGCCCCCGCCGGGCGAAACTTCCGCGGCCTGACGGCCGGCTCGCTCATGTCCTCCGACGACATTCCGATATCGTTCCGCTCTTGGCCGCGGGGCCTGCGGAAGCGCGAACTGGGCGATTTTTTGCGGCGGATCGCGCGCGGGCGCCGGGTGGCGTGTCTGCTGTCGGACGATGGCGAGTTGCGGCGCCTGAACCGGCGCTTTCGCGGGAAAAATTGCGCGACCGACGTATTATCGTTTCCCTACGGCAACGGCGGGGAGATCGCGATTTCGCTGGAACGCGCGGCAGCACAGGCGCGCGAGCGCGGGCACACACTGGCCGATGAAGTGCGGATTCTGATGCTGCACGGGGTGCTGCATCTGAATGGATTCGATCATGAGACGGATTCGGGCGAGATGGCCCGGGCCGAGCGGCGCTGGAGAAAGCGGCTCGGCCTGCCGGACGGGCTGATTGAGCGCGCAAGGCGGGATGGAGCGGGGCGATGATGCTCACCGTCATTGCGCTGGCCCTGATCGCCGCGGCGGTGGTGACGCTGGCGACCTGCGTGCAGTTGCTGTACCTGGAGTCGCTGCGGATCCGCACGCGGGAGCGCGCGTCGCTGGAGTTTTTCAAGACCACCCTCGAAGCCAGGCTTGGCGTGGAGGCCGAGCGCGGCGCACTGACGTTTTCGCTGGTCAAGCACCTCGGCCTGGCGGTGATCGGCTGCCTGACCATGGCGGTGGCCGCGCAGGGAACGCCGCTGGGGGAAGCGCTGGCGGGAGCGTGCCTGCTGGTGGCGTTTTACACCATCATCGGGACGTTCATTATTCCGCAGATCGTGTACCGGTCCAGCAGCGGGCGCGGTTTGCTGGCGCTGGCCCCGCTGCTGCGCGCCCTGGCCTGGATGGTCCGCCCGCTGGTGTGGGCGCTCGAATTTCTGCAATCGCTGTTCGAGCTGTCCCGTTCGGCCGAAAACGCCGGGGCCACGCGGCCGGAGGAGCACATCGAGGCGCTGATCCTGGCGGGTGAGGAAGAAGGCATCATCGAGAAGGGCGACCGGCAGTTGATCCAGAGCGTGGTCGCCTTCGGGGACAAGACAGTGCGCGAGGTGATGACGCCGCGGCCGTCGATTGTGGCGATCCGGAGAGAAGCGACGCTTGAGGAGCTGCGCCAGCTTGTGATCAACGAACAATTTTCGCGGATCCCGGTTTACGAGGAGACCATCGACCAGATCGCCGGCTTCGTTCACGTGCGCGATATGTTCGAACTCAGCGAAGAGGAGCGTTCCCGCAAAAAAGTGAGCGAGATCCTGCGGCCCATCCGCGCGGTGCCGGAGACCAAGGCCGTCAACGATCTGCTGCGCGAGATGCAGGAAGAAGGCGCGCACATGGCCGTGGTGGTGGATGAGTACGGCTCGACGGCCGGCATCGTGACCATGGAGGACATGGTGGAGGAGATCGTCGGCGAAATCCACGACGAGCACGAGCCGGACCGCGATTTCCGCCAGGACCCGGACGGAAGCTACGTCGTTTCCGGCAGCTTCGACCTGGGCCGGCTGGAAGACCTGCTGGATTTTCATCCGGAGGAGCGAATCGAATCGACCACGGTCGGCGGACTGGTGACGGAGTGGCTGGGCCACGTTCCCGAGGCCGGCGAGGAGACCGAACGCGACGGCATCGCCATCAAGGTGCTGGCGGCGAATCACCTTCGCGTGGACCAGGTGCGCGTCTCGAAGGCGGCGAATGGAAAAGGATAAGCGCGCCGGCGGTGGGGCGCCGGGGCCCTACCGGGCGGGATTCGCGGCGATTCTGGGGAGACCCAACGCCGGGAAATCGACGCTGCTGAACGCGCTGACCGGCAGCAAGCTGGCAATTGTCGCCTCCAAGCCGCAGACCACGCGCACCACCATCCAGGGCGTGCTGACGACAAAAGAAGCACAAATTGTTTTCATCGACACGCCCGGGATCCACAAAGCGGCGAACTTCCTGAACAAGCGGATGATGGATGCGGTGCGCGCGGCGGCCGCCTCGCCGGATTTGGCGCTGTGGGTGGTGGATGCGCTAGCGCCGCCCCGCGGCGAGGACGCCCACGCGCTGGACCTTTTGAAGAAGACCGGCGCGCCGGCCCTCGCGGTTTTCAATAAAATCGACGCGCTGCGGGAAAAACCCAAACTGCTGGAGCTCATCGCGCGCTATCGCGCCATGCACGATTTCGCCGCCTACGTTCCGGTCTCGGCGCGGAAGGGCGACGGCCTCGAAGAGCTGAAGCGCGAAATCATGGCGCGGCTGCCGGAAGGGCCGCCGCTGTATCCGGAAGATTACCTGACCGATCAGCCGGAGCGGTTCCTGGCGGCGGAAATCCTGCGCGAGAAGATCCTGCACTTCACCAAACAGGAGGTTCCGCACGCCGCCGCGGTCGCCATCGACCAATGGAAAGAGGAGGGCCGGCTGCTGCGGATCGCGGCGACGATTTACGTCGAGCGTCCGGGGCAGAAGGCGATCGTCATCGGGGCGGGGGGCGCCGCGCTTAAGAAAATCGGCACCGAGGCGCGGCAGGAGCTGGAGCGCATTTTCGAGCGCAAGGTTTTCCTGGAAACCCTGGTGAAGGTGCAGCCGGGATGGCGCGACAGGCCGGAGTTTTTACCGCTGGCCGACTGGCGGTCTGTAAAATGAAAGATATGATCCTACGCGCGCTTTCGATGCTTTTAATCTTCGCGCTCGCCGCGCCGGTTTTCGCGCAGAACACCAGCGCCGACGACCGGATCTACGATACGGTGCGGCAGCGGCTGGCCAACGACCCCGACGTAAAGGGCGCGGATCTGGAGGTCTCCGTGAAGAACGGCGTGGTGACCATCAAGGGGACGGTGAACGACGAGCGCGCCCGCGAAAAGGCAGAGAAGATCACGAAAAAAGTGAAAGGCGTGACGCGGGTGGAAAATCAGTTGAAGGTTTTCGGAAGCTCCTAGCCGGCGTGCGCGGCGGAAACCCTGCGCGGGCGGGTCAAAGCGCGGCCTCCGCCGCCGGATCACTCCTCCCTCAGCGCTTGCAGTGGATCGATTTTCGTGGACCGGCGCGCGGGAATATAACAGGCCAGCATCGCCAAGCCCGCCAACAGCAGAGGAGCGCCGAAGATCAGACGGGCATCGCCGATGCCGATGCCGAACGCATTGCCCAAAATGCTGGTGAGCGCGCTTAAGGCGCGCGAGGCGGCAAAGGCCAGCGCCAGTCCCAAAACCGATCCGGCGGCCACCAGCGCCCCGCCTTCGCGCAGCACCAGCCGCAAGACTTGTCCCTTCCGCGCGCCGAGCGCCACGCGAATGCCGATCTCCTTGCGGCGGCGCGCCACCGAATAGGCCGTCACTCCGGCCAGGCCGATGGCTGAAAGAATCAGCCCAAAGCCGCCGATTCCGGCATAGATCATCGAAGACATGCGCAGATACGAGCTGTTCTGATCGATGTCCTGCGCGAGGGTGCGCAGATTGAAAATCGCCAGATTCGGATCGACCGCGGCGACCTGGCGGCGAATCCCCTCGGACACGCCGCCCGCCTGATTCTCATTCATCCGGACCATGATCGTCATGCCGGACGGCGGCGGCGAGGCCAGATCGGCCCGCGTGACCGGCAGATAGACCGCCGGAAGCGCCGTAATCATCTGCCCGTTGGAGCTCTGGCTCATGGGTGCGGACAGATCCTTCACCAAACCGACCACTTCATAAGATTTTCCGTTTTCGGAAACGCGCCGCCCCAGCGGATCGCCGCCGGGGAAGAGCTGCCGGGCGGCGGTTTGATTGAGGATGGCCGGCAAAGCTTGTTTGCCCGCTGCAGGATCGATCTCCTCGTCGAGCGAGTTGAACTCGCGGCCCTCGAGCAGGGGCGCGTCGATGGCCGCGAAAAAGCCGGCGCCGATGATTTCCTTCACGACTCCGCGGACCACTCGATCCGGCGCGCCGCCTTCACCCGGGGCCGTGATCACCGATGTTCCCACTTGGGGCGAGAAGGGGGTTGCCTCCGATACCACCAGCTCGCGCACCCCGGGAACGGTCTTCAGGCGCGTCCGCAGATTATCGAACAAGGCCGCGGCGCGGTCGCTTGAGTAGCCGTCGCGCACCGGGTCGACCGAAAACAGGAGCATGTGATGCGCGTCGAAGGCGACATCCACCCGATTGTTGTTCTGAAAACCGATGACCATGAAACCGGCGATCAGCAGCAGGGTCAGCGATCCCGCCACCTGGGACACCATCAGGAGATTGCGCGCTCCGAAGCGGCGGTATACGGGTAACGGGGCGGCGGCGCCCTCCTTCAACGTGGAGGCGAGATCGCTGCGCGTCGCCGCCAGCGCTGGCGCCAGGCCGAATCCGATCCCACAGCCCACCGCCAGCGCGATTGCGAGCAACAGAATGCGCCAATCCGGATGCATTTCAAAGCGAATCGGAATGGAGCCCGGCATCCGCACCTGGGACAGCCCGGCGCAGGCCCAGTAGGTAATCGCCAGGCCCGCGGCGCCGCCGGCCAGCGCCAGCAGAATGCTTTCGGTTAGAAGTTGCCGGATCAGCCGGAACCGGTTGGCTCCGACGGAAAGCCGGATGGCGATCTCCCGCCGCCGCGACGCCGCCCGCGCCAGTTGCATGTTGGCCAGATTCATGCACGCGATGGCCAGAATCAGCCCGTTCAGCAGGACCGTGAATCCCACCAAGACCGGGAACATCTGGCGCGGAATGGGCAGGATTTTTCCGCCGGGCGCCAGTTGCACGCGGCGGCCCTTGGCGTTGCGCGCCGGATCGAGCGTCTCTTCATCCAGGTGGCGCGTGAGCGAATCCAACGCCGCCTCCGCGGAATCGAGGGAAACGCCCGGAGCCAGACGGAACAGGACATTAAACGCTCTCACGTTTTTATGAACCACATCTCCGCCCAGCTCCGGGACCATGCTCGGCGGTGCGGTTTCCGGCAGGAAGATTTCGGAGGGGATGAAGGGCAGAACGCCCAAAAAACCCTCCGGGCCGATTCCCACGACCGTCGCCGTCTGGCCGTTGACGCGGATGGTGCGGCCCACCGCGCCGGGATCGGCGCCCATCCGCTCGCGCCAGAAACGGTCGCTGAGGAAGACCACCGGCGCCTGGCCCGGTTTATCGAGCGCCGGATCGAAGAGGCGTCCGCGGGCGGGAGCGACGCCGATCACCGAAAAATATTCCGGCGAAACCACCTGGCCGAACACCCGCTCCGGACCCGCAGCGTCCTGAAGTGAAACATTGAACGGCACTGCGACTTTAAACGCCGCGGCGCCGGCGAACAGATCGCGCTGATCGCGATAGTGTTCGAAATAGGGATAGGAGACACCTTGAGCAATCGCCAGCCGGTCCGCTTGGCGCGCACCCGGCAGATCCTTCAGGATCATGGAAAAGAACTGCGTTTCGGCAACGCCGGCGACACCGATGCCGAGCGCCAGCGAAATGATCCCCACCGCCGCGAAGCCGCGCGCCTTGGCCAGCGTCCGCAAAGCGTAACTCAGGTCGCGGCGAATCTCCGCCAGATATTCGATCGGCAGTCTCAGCGCGGCGTCAGCAAGCAGCGGGATCAGCCCCAAAAAGCCGTGCCGCGCCGAAATGGTCTCGATCGCTTCCTCGCCGGCCTGGATCACATCCGCGCCATAGCGCATCTGAAATTCGTGCGGAAAGGCGAGCGCCAGTCGCCGGTACACCCACAACGCGAGCGATTTCATCTATAGCGCCTCCATTCGCCGCTTGACTTGAAGAAGCCGCACCAATTCGCGCAGACGCTCGCTTTCGGCTTCAAACACGCGCCGCCCGAGCCGCGTGAGGCGATAGTACTTCCGGCGCGGATCGTCGAACTGGCGCGGGCGCTGTTCGGATTCCTCGATCAGCCCCGCCTCGATCATCCGTTTGAGCGAACCGTACAGTGTCGCCGGCCATAGACGCACTCTTCCGCCGGTTCGCTCCATCACTTCCTGCATGATGCCGTAGCCGTGCTGCTCGCCCGCGGCGAGCGACAGCAGAATATGGAACCAGTTCGTTTTGACGGGCAGGAAATCGTCCGGCTTAGGCATTAACCTATATCTATATTGATTGATATATAGTTGTCAAGAGAAACCCGCCGCGGCTGGTTCAGGCGCCCAGCGCGCCGGCCAGGAACGGCAGGCCGCGCGCGCCGTGAAATTCATGGACGCCGGAAAAAATCTCCTGCTCCGCCGCGCCGGCCGCGCCGAACACTTCGTACACCTTCTTCACCCGCGCGAAGCTCTCGCGCGCGGCTTGCGCCGGAAAAATCGGATCGCGGTCGCCTGCTTCGGAGAACAGCGCGCGGGGCGCGATGAGCCCCGCGACGTCGTACATCTCGGCCCAATTCAAGATTCCCGGGATGTAATTATCGATGCAGTGCGACATGCTCATGATGCTCGCGCGAAACGTGTTTAAATATCCGCTCACCAGCGCGGCGCGAATGCGCCCGTCCAGCGCCGCCGAAAACAGGGCGCACGTCCCTCCGCCGGAAATGCCGATGATGCCCACGCGCTTGGCATCCAACTCCGGCCGTGTTGCGATCCAATCGAGGGTTCGCATCACGTCGAAGACGCGCCAGCCGATCATCGTCTCGCCCAGCAGCAGCGCGGAGCCCGCCACCGGCTGGCAGGCGTAGGCCGCCGGGCCCTTGGCCTTGGTCCGCGCGTCACGCCGGCAGCCGAAGGCCATCGGCTCGATCGCGACCGCGGCCATCCCGTGCTCGGCGGCTTGCAGGGCGAAATCGTATTGATACGGCCCGCGCGTGGCGCGATCGTGCCCATGTTCGTCGATGCCGACAATATCATCGACGCCGCGTCCATGCCCCGGGATGCAGATGGCGGCGGGCAGCGGGCCGCCGGCGTTCCTGGGCAGGATCAAATAACCGAGCACGGCGGCCCCGGGGCGGCTCTCAAAGACGAATTTTTCGCGAATATAGCCCGGAAACTCGCGTTTTTCGAACACCTGGGAGCGCAGTTCGCCGCGCGCTTCGGGAAATCCGCCGACCAGCTCCACAATTTTCGTGCGCAGCGTTTTCTGCCAGGCGACTGCTTCCCTGCGCGTGCGCGCGCGAAACGTCAGCTTCAGCGGAGCCGAATCGTGACGGTCGAGCGTCCAGCGCACCGGATCGAACAGCTTCAGATCAACTTTGTCTTCGAATCCGTCGAGCGCGCCTACCGAACGATCGTTCTTCGCATCCTGCGCGGCGCCCGCCGCGGCCCCGGCGGCGGCGAGGGCGAGCTGGCGGCGAGTCATCCGCATCGGCATAAGATCAGTCTAGTGCAAGCGGGGGCGCTGGCGTGGCGGCGCGCCAGCCCAGGTGAAGCGCCACGGCGCCGCCGGTCATCCGCTCAAACTCGACCTTTGCGAATCCCACGCGGCGCATTTCGCCGGCGAGCTCCTCCGCGTCCGGAAATTTCCGGATCGATTCCGGCAAATATGCGTACGCCTCGCGGGACCCCGAAATCATTCCGCCCACCCACGGCAATACGCGGGTCGAAAAAAATCCGTACACCGCGCCGAAGGCGCGATTGGTCGGCTGCGAAAATTCCAGAATGGCGACCACGCCGCCGGGCTTCAGCACGCGCAGCAGCTCTTCCAGCCCCCGCCGGTAATTCGCCAGATTGCGGAAGCCGAAGGCGATGGTGATCAGGTCGAAGGAGGCGTCGCGCAAGGGCAGTTGCAGGGCGTCGGCTTCAAACAGCGGCGCGGTCACCTTGCGCCGCGCGGCGACGAGCATCGGATGGCAGAAATCGGCGCCGAAAACGTCCTCCCGCCGCTGCCTTTCGATATCGACGAGAACATCACCCGTTCCGCAGCACAGATCCAGCACGCGGGCGCCCGGACGATGCAGCATCTCCGCAATCCGCCCCACCGTTCTGCGCCGCCAGCGGCGGTCGAGATTAAACGATAACAGGTGATTGAGAAGATCGTAATGGACGGCGATGCGGCCGAACATGCCGCGGACCCAGTTCGCCGCAGCACGCTCGCCGGCCGCGCCCGGCGGAGTCGTGCCCGTCATGCCAGCGTCGCTTCGATGGATTCCAGCACCACCTTCTCGTCGATGCCGGAGACGATTCGCGCCTGGCCGATGCGCGGCGGCAGCACGAAGTGCACTCTTCCCTGCACCGTTTTCTTATCGGTTTTGAGCCGCGCCGCCAGATTCGCCGCGGAGATCCCCTCTAATGACGGGATCGGCCCATAGCGATTCACCACGCGCTCGATCGCCTCGCGCTGCTCGGCCGGCAATCCGGCCGCGCGTTCGGCCAGCCGCGCCGCCGCGCGCATCCCGAAGGCGACCGCCTCGCCGTGCAAAAATCTTTCATAGCGCGTCTCCGCTTCGAGCGCGTGGCCCACGGTATGGCCGAAATTCAGAATTCTGCGCAGATCGCCTTCGCGCTCATCGGCGGAAACGACTTCGGCCTTGATGCGCACCGCATCCGCGATGATTCGATCCACCACATCCGGCTGGCGCGCGAGCACGGCCGGCGCGCACTCATCGAACAAACCAAACAGCTCCGCGTCGC
The DNA here is from genome assembly GCA_021324615.1 of Terriglobia bacterium. Lineage (GTDB taxonomy): Bacteria > Acidobacteriota > Terriglobia > Bryobacterales > Bryobacteraceae > Palsa-187. The sequence goes on from JAJPIT010000009.1 coordinate 20,716, forward strand.
GAATGACGCCGCATTTGATGATCTCGTACAGGCCGGACCGGTACTCGCGGTCCGGAAGCGTCGCCAGCAGATCCGGATCGATCAGCACCGCCAGCGGCGGATGAAAGCTGCCGACCAAATTTTTCCCGCTTGCCAGATTCACTCCGGTCTTTCCGCCGATCGCCGCATCCACCTGCGCCAGCAGCGTGGTCGGGATCTGGATCACCGGCACGCCGCGCATAAAGATCGCGGCGAGAAAACCACCGACGTCGTTCACGATGCCGCCGCCGAAGGCGATCACGACGCTCGACCGGTCGCCGCCCGCCTCGATCATCCCTCCGGCAAGCCGTTCCACTTCCTCCATCCGCTTGCGCGCTTCGCCTCCGGCGAAAAACAGCACCTCATCGGCGCGGATCGAGCCCCCGTGCAGTTTCCAGACGTCCTCGGTCGTCACTACGAAAACTTTGCCGGCGCGCGGCGGAATCCATTCCGCATGGCGGGCGAGGCAGCCTCGCTCGACGATCGCTTCATAGCTCGCCGCCGCGGTGGCGACGCGAAAGCTGGGCATACGTTCGTTGTACCACGCGTTGTACCATTGAACTGTTGCGCTTCCCTGGCGTTTTTCCCGCGTTCCTTTTCCTGATCTTCGCGGCCGGTCCGATTCCGCATGCCGGCCCCCTGAGTCTGCTGTGGACCGCGCCGGCCATCCTGCTTTCCTCCCTGATGATCGCCTGGGGAGCGGAGTCGGCGCAGTATTTCATGGCGCAGGGGTTCGCGCTGGCGATCCTGGCGTGGATGCAGACGCTGCCCGAATTCGCCGTGGAGGCGGTGATCGCCTGGCGGCAGCAGACGCCGCTGCTGCTGGCCAATCTCACCGGCGCTCTGCGGCTGCTCACCGGGCTCGGCTGGCCGGTCATCTATTTCACCGCGGCGATGGCGCATCGCCGGCGCGGCCGCGCCGCCCTCAACTCCATCAAACTCGATGAACATCACTCGGTGGAAGTGATCGGACTCCTGATCCCGCTGATCTACATCGCGGTGGTCTGCGCCAAGGCGACCTTGACCATCTTCGACGCGGTGGTGCTGGCCGCGATTTACGGCGCGTACCTGCTGATTCTGAGCAAACTGCCGCCGGAAAGTCCGGAATCGATCGAGGATTTGGAAGCCGTCCCGCGGGCCATCGTGACCGCGCCGCGCGCGATTCGCATCGGGGCGATCGTCATCCTGTTTTTGGGCGGCGCGGCGGCGATCCGATTTTCCGCCGAGCCGTTTGTCGGCAGCTTGCTTGCGGTCGCCGGCGTGCTCGGCGTCGCCAATTTCGTCGCGGTGCAGTGGCTCGCGCCGGTCGTGTCCGAATTTCCGGAGATGGCCTCCACCGTCTACTTCGCACGCACCGCCGATCGCGCGCCGATGGCGCTGATGAACATGGTTTCGAGCAACATCAATCAATGGACCCTCTTGTTCGCGATGCTGCCCGTCGTTTTCTCGATCAGCGCCGGGCACGCCGCCGCCATTCCGTTGGATCCGGAGCAGCAGTTGCAGTTGCTGATGACGCTGGGCCAGGCGCTGGTCGGGTTGATGTTTCTGATCAACATGGAACTAGCCTGGTGGGAAGCGCTGGCGCTGCTGGTGCTGTTCGCGATTCCCTTCCTGAGTCCGCTGGCGGCCAAACCCGTCACCGCGGCGTATTTTTTGTGGGCCGGATACGAGATGTACCGCCTCGCGTCGGGCCAGCGGGAACCGGTGGCGCTCATCCGCTTCGCCGAAACCTGGAACAAGCATCTGTCGGCGAAGCGCTGAGGGGGCCGGACTCACGGCTGGGCCAGGCTCTGCGCGCGAAATCTTCCCGACGTGGTCAGGATCTGCTGGGTGCGGTCCATCTCCGTCCTGGTGTGCGTCAGTTGCTCCTGCTTGATCTGCCGCAAACCCTGTTGCACCAGAAGAAACGCGACGTACCACCCGATGGCGCCCAGCGCCAGCAGAAACATCATCTCCACCAGGAAACCCTGCCGCGCGAAGACATCCGCGTCCCACAGCATGTGCAGCACCACCGGCACCAGAAACGTGCGGACGAAGGTCGGATCAAAAAGCATTTTTATGCGAAACGGATTCGCGCCCTTCACGCGCCACAGCGCGCCCGCCGCGATCGCCGTCCACACCACATGCCCGAACGGAGCGAGCCATGCCCGCAGGCTGATAATTTCGAACATCTTCGAATGAGTGAAGTTTCCGTCGAGCGTCGCGATCACCTCCTGTATCACCGCGTCGCTGTGAGTCCTCAACACGATCTCACGCGCTTTCGCCAGCATGTCCAGATGATCGAGCGCGTTCAGCGTGTATCCGTTCAGATAACCTTTGAGAAACGCATAGCCCGCGCTTTCAAAAATGGCGAAGCCCGCGCCGATCGCCGCGCCGAAAACGATTCCGTTCAGCGTGTACTTATATCGCACGCTGCGCATCACCGCCACCACGGCCAGCAGTTTGGCAATCTCCTCCACGATCCCCGCGCTGGGCGCGCCAAGCCAGCCCAAATGCGAAACTTCATAGCCGATATCGGCGAAGATCAGCGAGATGACGCCGCCCAGGCAGATCAGCATCAGCACCTGAATGAAACTGATGTTGCGCGGCGTGTTCAGCTCCCACAACAGCATCGCCGTCGAAAGCGGCACGGCCAGCGATCCGAGGATCATCAGGCCCGGGATATTGTTGGGATTTCCGAAGATATCCAGCGCCTTCGACATCAGCCAGTAGACGCCGAGAATAAAAATCAGCACGCGCATGAAGAAGAACGGCTTCGGCCATCCGGTCTGTACCTCGTCGATGGGCGGGGTGGTTTTGGACGTACCCACCACGAAGTAATCTTCAATCTCCCCCGGCTTGCGCCCCTTAAATACTTCGGAAAACATCTGCGTCAGGCTGAAGCCCTCCAGTTTTTCCGTACTGGTGAGCTTGTTCAGGCGCGACGCAAGCGAACCGAGCAGGCTGGTCAGCTCCACCGGCGCCGCGCCGACCTGCCACGTCGATGCTCCCATCTGAAACTGCTGCCCGTTGGACAGGCTTCCCTGCGTCACCGGCGCTCC
>JAJPIT010000059.1 GCA_021324615.1 Terriglobia bacterium
CCAATGAAGAAGCTGATGAGCGTTTTGCTGGGCCTGTCGCTTGTCCTCGGCACCGCCTCCCTGACCTTCGCGCAGCAGGATACGACCAAGAAGACTGGCAAGAAGAAGAAGGGCGGAAAGAAGAGCACCGACAAGTCGACCAGCCGGTAAACCGTCGAGAAATCTTTAAGTTAAGCGAAAGCCGCGCAGGGGCTCGCCCGGCGCGGCTTTTCCGTTTTTTGCAGCTTTTTTTTGAATCCGCGGGAACATTCTTTTCATCCACATCGTTAAGTTAGATGACAGCGTTAATTCAAACGAGGAGCAAAGAATGACCAAACGCGCGTTGTTGTTAATCTCGCTGATTTCCGCCGCCTTCGCCAACGCGGCCAACGGATTCAAAGTAAACTTCTATCAGCCTACCGTCGTGAACGGGACCACCTTCCAGCCCGGCGAAGCCAAAGCCGAAGTTTCCGACAATAAAATCGTGCTGCATCAAGGCAAGACGACGGCCGAGGCTCCGGTGAAGGTGGAAACCAATAAAGCCAAATACGTCTACACCACGGTCGGCTACAAAGAAGGAAGCGGCCATCAGATCAAGGACATCTGCATCGCCGGCACGACCACCCACATCGTGTTTGAGTAAAGACTCACTTCAGTTCGACGATAGTCGCGCCGGTTCCGCCTTCTTCCGGCGGCGCGGCGTAGAATTTTTCAACATGGGGATTTTGCTTCAGCAGATCGGCGATCGCCTTCCGTAAAATCCCCATGCCGTGCCCGTGAACGATGCGGACCCGCTCCACCTGCGCCAGGGCGGCGCTGTCGAGCATTTTATCCACTTGATCGATCGCTGCTTCGGCGCGCTGGCCGATCACGTTGATTTCGCGGTAGGAGCCCTGGAAACTCGGCCCTTGCTGGAACTGGACGAAACGCTGCGAGGACTCGCCGGCGGGCAGAACTTCCTCGACGTCCGATACGGAAACCTGCATTTTGAGGTACCCGGCATCGACTTCGAGAAGATCGCCCGCGATCCGCCGTACCGTCGCCGGCTGCCGGATCCCCTTCAGCCTGACCCGCGCGCCTACTTCCAGCGTCAATCGCGGCGTCTCCGCCGGCGCGGCGGGCTTTAACGACTCCACCGATTCCCGATACTCCCGCTTGGCCTTGGCCACTCGCGCGCGGGCCTTCTGGCTCAGCTCGCCGATAGTTTGCTCCGCTTGGCGCTCGAACGCCTCCGCGCGCGAGGCGGCCTGCTGCTCCAGTTCGCGCATTTTCGCGGCATACTTCTTTTCGAGCGATTGCTCGAACGATTTTTCCCGCTGCTCGAGGCGCGCCTCTCGCGCCGCCAGTTCGGCGCGCTCCCTCTCTAGCGCATCCAGCTCGCCGTGCAGCTTTTCCAGCAGGCGCGCGGCGTCGCGCTCCGCCGTGGTCATGCGCGACCGCGCCGCTTCGATCAGCCTTGCATCCAAGCCCAGCCGCGCCGCGATATCGAGACCCGCCGATTTGCCCGGCGCGCCCAGCCGCAAGACATAAGTCGGCTCCAAGGTTTCTTCGTCGAAGCCCATGCCAGCGTTGCGGACGCCCGCCGCCGACGCCCCGTAAACCTTCATCGCCATCAGGTGCGTAGAGGCGATGGTGAAGGCGCCGCGACTCTGGAACGCCTCCAGCACCGCGACGCCGAGCGCGCCGCCCTCCTCCGGATCCGTCGCGCGCCCCAGCTCATCGAGCAGAACCAGCGACTCCGGCGTCGCCGTTTCGAGCATCCTTCGCAGCGCCATAATGTGCGCCGAAAATGAACTCAAGCTTTCCTGAAGCGACTGATGATCGCCGATATCGGCCAGAATCTCATCGAACACCGGAAATTCCGCCTCCGCCGCCGGCACCGGCAGCCCGGCGTGCGCCATCAGCGCCAGCAGCCCCGCCGTTTTCAGCGCCACCGTCTTGCCGCCGGTGTTCGGGCCGCTGATCAGCAGCGCGGGCTCGCGCTCGTCGAGCTCCATGCTCAGCGGGACCACGCGCCGCTTCCGGCCGCGCAGGATGTCCTGGAGCAGCGGATGCCGCGCCTGGCGCAGGATCAGGCGGCGGTTTTGCGCGCCGCTGAGCCGCGGCACGGTGCACTCGAAGTCGGCGGCGAACTCCGCCTTGGCGAACAAAAACTCGATCTCGCCCAGCGCCTCGGCCGTGGCGGAAATTTCCGCCGCGCGGGCCCGCAGCCGGGCGGTAAATTCGCGGAAAATGCGGTGCGTTTCGCGCGACTCCTCCTCGCGCAGCCGCACCAGCTCGTTATTGAGATGGATGGTTTCCAGCGGCTCGACGAAAAGAGTGTGGCCGCTTCCGCTGGCTCCGTGGATCACGCCGTCGACGCGCCGCTCGCGCCCGGTGACCACCGGCACCACAAACCGGTCGTTGCGGATGGTCACGAAGTCTTCCTGAAGCGTGCCGTCTTCGTGACGAGCGCGCAGGAACCGTTCGAGGGACTCCTGGATCTGATGCCGCTGCCTCTCGATGTCGCGCCGCAGGCGGGCCAGCGCGGCGCTGGCCTCGTCGGCGAGCGTGCCGTCGGGCAGGATTTTTCCACGCAGTTCGCGGGCCACTTCGCGCAGATCGGCGATGGCGCTCGCCAGCCGTCCCAACCGCGGAAATCGCCCGCGCGCGGCAAGCAGCACCGACCGCGCCTCGCCCGCCAGATCCAGCAGCCGCGATAAATTCAGGATCTCCGGCGCGTCGAGCGTCGCGCCCTCGATGCGCAGCCGCGCAATCGCCGGCGCCGGATCGGGCAGATCGTCGAAGCGGATGCGGATAGCCGCTCCGCGCGCGGCCGGCTGGGGATGCCCGGCGGCGCGCAGATACTCCATCGCTTCCGCCGTATCGTCCAGCGCGCTTTGAATCAGCGCGGCGTCGGAGCAGGGCCTCAGGCGGGCCAGTTCGGCGCGGCCCAGCGCGCCGCGCAGATAGCGCGCCAGCAGGCTGCGCAGATCCTCGAATTCAAGAACGTCTTCGGCGTGCATCAAACGCCTTTTCTATAATCCCGAGCGTGCCTTCGGTGAGCGGATAATCTTTGAGCGCCTGGCGGCGAACCCATCGAACCCGGCGGACGTCGTCGGCGGCCCGCAACTCCCCACTCACCACTTTACAGACGTAATCCACCAGAACGTAGTGGTATTCTGCGGCACCCGAGGCGTCGCGCAGAATGCGCTCGAAGATCTGAAAGATGCGGACCGGCTGGATCCGCAGCCCGGTCTCTTCAAGAATCTCGCGCCGCACCGCATCGGCGAGCAGCTCGCCCGTCTCCACCAGTCCTCCCGGTAGCGACCAGTAGCCTTTGAGCGGCGCCCGCCCGCGCTCGACCAGCAAAATCGAATCGCGCCGAAAGATCAGCGCACCTACTCCGAGCAGTGGATGGCGCGGATAGCGCCGCGAGGACCGGCTCAAAATGGCTCCAACTGACCAGTATGACCGGAGGCCGGCCTGCGGTGGGCGGGGCGGCCAAGCGCGCTCAGGCGGGAACCGCCACTCCCAGGCGCGCCGCCAGCGCGGAGAGTTCCGTCCAGATCCCGCGCGCCACCGGGATGCCCTCGCGCCGCCGGACCGCTTCCATGCGCCACTCCGGCTCGCCCGCCACCAGCACCTCATCGAAGCCGGCCGCCGGCGGCGAGCTTTTCAGCGTATCGCGTACCAACTCCATTCGCGCGGTGAACTCTTCCAAAGGCATAAACCGCGCCACATCGATCGCGAGAAAACTCTGGCTGGCGCCCATGGGAATATTCTTGTTGCGAATCCCGCCCACCGCGGTCAGCAGCGCGCCGCCGGAAAGCACCGCGCACAAAATTTCGACCATCACGGCGAGCCCGCTGCCCTTATATCCGCCAAGCGGCATGGGCAAGCCGTTGATGGCGGCCTCCGGATCCGTGGTCGGATTTCCCTGCGCGTCCATGGCCCATCCGGCGGGGATCGTCTTTTCCCCGCTCAGCCGCGCCTTGTAGATCCGATTCAGCGCGACCGTCGTCGTCGCCATATCGAGCAGAAACGTATCCGGTCCCGGAACCGACATGCAGATCGGGTTGGTGCCCAGCATCGGCTGGCGGCCCTGCCAGGGCGCCACCAGGGCCGTGGCGTTGCACATCACGATGCCGATAAATCCATGCCGCGACATGCGCTGGGCCCACCACGCCGCCGCGCCGAAGTGCGTCGAGTTGCGCGCCGCCACCATCCCGATCCCGCCGGAGCGCGCCAGGCGCACCGCGTGATCGCAGCAGATGCCTGAGATGAGCTGCCCGATTCCGTTTTCCCCGTCGTAGACCAGGCATGCGCCGTTCTCGCTCGCCACTTGGCCCGCGGTGTGGACGTTTACGTTGCCGGCCTCGATCTGTTCGGTGTACCAGATCAGGAGCTGCACGCCGTGCGAATCGACGCCGCGCAGATTCGCCGCCACCAGCGATTCCGCCACCAGGGCGGCCGTGGGGCGCGGCACGCCGGTCGCTTCCAGGATCTCGCGCGAGAACGCGATCAGCGGCTCCGGCCGGATGACGATGAAATCGCCGCTCACACCCACCACGGCGCCGAAGGCTGCTCCCGGATGACGATCTGATTGAGAAACGCCGCCGCCTTCGCCAGTCCCTCGCCGGGCGACATGAGCGTGTCTTCATGCTCGATCGACAGTACGTAATCGTAGCCGAACATGCGCAGCGTCGAAACGAACTCCGTCCACCAGGAGTAGGCGTGGCCGTAGCCGCAGGCGCGGAAAATCCAGGCGCGATTGCGCTCGTCCGTGTATTTCTTGGTATCGAGCACGCCGGTTTTCGGCAGATTCGCCTCATAAATCTGCGTGTCCTTGGCATGAACGTGAAAAATCGCGTCGCCCAAGACGCGAATCGCCTGGATCGGATCGATCCCTTGCCAGAACATATGGCTCGGATCATAGTTGCAGCCGATCGAGGGTCCCGCGATCTGGCGCAGACGGAGCATGGTTTCCGGATTGTACACCACAAATCCCGGATGCATTTCGATTGCGACCTTCACGCCGTGATCCGCGGCGAATTTCGCGTGCCTGGTCCAATACGGCTCGACCTTTTTCTCCCACTGCCACGCCAGCACGTCCAGATACTCGGGCGGCCAGGGGCAGGTCACCCAGTTGGGAAACTTCGCTCCGTCATGATCGCCCGGGCAGCCGGAAAAATCGATCACCACCGGCACGCCCAATTTTTCGGCGAGCCGGATCGTCCGCCGGCTGGTCTCGGCGTAGGCGCGCGCGACGTCCCGGTCCGGATGCAGCGGATTGCCGTGCGAGCTGAGAGCGCTGATGGTGAATCCGTTGTCCTCGAACTTCTGTTTAAACTCCCTGAGCGCCGCGCGATCCTCCAGCATCGACAATTTGCAGTGCGGATCGCCCGGGTAATTTCCGGTGCCCAGCTCAACCGTGGTGATATTGAGGGCGCGCAGCTTCTCGAAGACCTGTTCCAGCGGAAACTGAGCCAGCAGCGGGGTAAAGCAGCCAATTCTCATCGCGTAAAGAATAGCAATCCCGGCCCGTGCTCCGCTGAACGATTTTTCCGGGCCTAATTTTCAGTCGGCGTTTTCTCGATGTGATCGATAATCAGCGTATCGAGCGGCGCCTTGCGCGCCTCCAGCTTCAGCCCTAGTTGCCGCACGGCCTGAAAAATCGAGCCTCCCTCGGGGTCCGCCGGATCGCCGGTTCTTTCGCCCGGCACGGGCCCGATCGGCATGTTGACGCCCTGCGAGCGCGCGATGTTGCGCAGATCTTCCATGGATAAATCGAGCGCGACCTGATAGTTGCCCTTCAGCTCCGTCATATCGACGACGGGCCGGTCGACGAAGCGCGAAAGCATCTCCGCCAGGGCGTCCATCGGGAGTCTGGAGGATTCCATGTGCATCTTGCCGTCGACCATGGTCATGCGCATGGTGCCCGCCGCCCCGCCGCGAATCACCACGCCCTTGGAACCGTCTACTTGCAGGTTCACCGGACCTTTTTCCGTTCCGATCGTCATTCCGGATTTTTCACCCGCGGCCGCCGGCGGCGCTTCCTCCGGAGGCGATTCCTTCAGCTTTGGCCCGCCCTTGGCCACTACCAGCGCGTAAATGGAATGTTCTTCCGGCTGGCGATGAAATTTCAGCCCGAACCGCTCCGCTAAGAGCGCTTGGAGCATTTCCGGAACCTTGTCCTTTGAAACGCCCTCGGGAATCTTGCCCAGGACGTCGAACCGCTCGGTCTTGATCCAGTCCGGCCCGGAGATTTGATAGCTCTTTATTTTGTAGGCGATTCGGATCAGATCGGCCAGCGACATCGCGCCGATATCGACGCGCGCGTCGACGTTCATGCCTATGTGCGCCTTTCCGGACACGATCTGCTGGGGCGTCGGCAACTGCGCCGGCTTCACCGTCGCCACCTCGAAGCTTTGCGCGAAACCGCCGGCCGCGACCGCAGCGATTAACAAGATCTTCGAAATCGTATTCTCCAGGATTCCGGTGCGGTGGCGCATCTTTGCTAGGAATCAGCCGCCTGTCCCTTGACGGCCGGCCTCTTGCGCGACCGTTCGGAGGCGGCCGGTTTTTTCCTTCGCAGCAGGCGGTTGACCGCGCGCACCAGATGCCCCACCTCATTGGCGCTCTTCTGGATCACCACGTCGGCGCCGGTGCTGGTTTCGCTCAATCCCAGCGCATCGACGTAGCCGGAGATGAGAATAATCGGAGTCTCCGGCGACAACTTCCGCAGCCTCACGATGAGCTCCAGGCCGTCCATTTTGGGCATGCGAAAATCGGTGATCACCAGATCGAATTTTTGCCGCGAGAACACCTCCAGCGCCTCGGCCCCGCCGGGAGCGGTGGAGATTCGATGTCCCAGTTCCTGGAGCACGGACTGGCGTGCGCTTAAGCCGTTGGCGTTGTCGTCTACCAGTAGAATTCTCGCGCCACCCGCTGCCTGGGCGCTCGAAGAAGTTCGTGGAGGCATGGTCAGGAGGGCAAAGTTAACAGACGTGTAACGGCCCTGTCAACGGATTCGTATTTGCATCAAAAGCCGGAAGATCGAGTGCTTGACTTTGTGCCGGCTCGGGCCACGGCTCAAAGAATATGCGCGCTTTCTACTCCACCGGGCGCGGCGCGGTGTAGCCGCTCTTGGCGATGATCTGATATTTGATCGGCTTGCCTTTCTGATCCACCACGCGAAGCGGCTCGTTGGTTTCCGGATTGATCAGCTCGACTTTGATCTTCCGGTATTTGCCGTCGCGCTCCTGGTTGGTGGGCTGGTAGGTGAGCACGTACTGGTTGCGCATGGCCTGCGAAATTTGCGCGAAAATCTGCGGCATTTCGCCGTAAAAACGGGGGAAAAAGGCCATTCCGCCGCTCTCTTTGGCGAACGTCCGCATGGCGTTGTCGGCCTGCAGGAAATCCATCCGTTGAATGGATCCCATGTACGGGTCGGCGATGATCCGGATGGCCTGCATCAGCCCGATGGCGTAGATCGGCACGCCGGCGTCCTGCACGATGCGCCGCGCCTTATCGTAGGTGATCTTGCTGAAGGTGTCGATTCCGCTGGAAAGCAGCAGGACCGCCTTGCGCCCCTCGATATCCTGCATGCGGGTCACGGTGTCGGTGAGGGCATCGTACAGATTTGCCTCGGAAAAACCGGCCACGCGGAGCCGCTGCATCGCCTCGTAGGTGTCCTGGCGGTTGGTGGAGAAGTCGGAAAGAATCTCCGGCCGCAGATCGTAGGCGACCACGGCGACGTAATCCTCCGGCTTCAGGGTCTGCAAAAATCCGTAGGCGGCGTTCAGCACCTGGAACCAGGCCGCCGAATAAAAACTTTCGAAGCGGTTGGAGAACTCGATCACCATGGTGATGGTCATGGGCGCTTCGCCCATGGAGAATCCCGTGATTTTCTGCGGCTGATTATCCTCGAGGATGCGAAAATTCCCCTGTGGTATCTTCGGGATGAAGTGGCCGTTGCTGTCAAGCACCGCCACATCCACGGCGACCGTCAAGGCATCGGTGTGAAAGGTCGCCGCCGGCTGCGGATTGTTCTTGTTGACCTTGAACTCGGAAGGAATCGTACCGCCGGAGTTCTTGTCGGCGTCGGGCGTTGCCGAAGACGGATTTTTCTTCTTCGCTACCGTTTCGCTGCCGGTGGTCACCGGACCTTGGCCTCGCGTCAACGGCGCCGCCGCGCCCGACCAGAGCAGGGCCAAAGCGAGCAGACGTACCGCTTTCATGACCTCAACCATATCAGAATTGACGCCTTCCGGGAAGCCGGGGTTGCCCCCGCCGGGCTAATGGATATCGGGGCCGCGCCCCTTCTTTTTGAGATAGACCTGAAACTTGCGCCTGGCGCGCGCGAGCTTCCAGGACTGGTAGGCGCGATGGACGGCGCCCGCCGGATCCCAGGCGCGCGTCTGGGGCATTTTCAGGAACAGGTAAGCGAAGGCCATGCCGCTCAGCAGAAACAGGTTGGCGGTCCCCCCGGCGAGCGAGAAGTAGAGGGCGATGGCGCCGACCAGGAGGACGAAATATTTCATCTGCATGGGGAAGATGATGAACAAGACCTGCCGGTGCGGCCATAGGACCGCGCAAACCAGAAGAATGCCGTAGATCGGCGCCCAGGCTCCGATCAGGGGCGGACCGGCGAGGCCGAAGATCCCGGCGAGCAGAAGGGCGAGCAGGGCCGGACCGGTGGCGCAGAACAGGTAAAACTTCAAGAAGCGTCTGGTGCCCCAGCTCTGCTCGATATCGCTGCCGAACATCCACAGTGTCAGCATGTTCCAGAGGATCTCCCAGAACTCGAAGTGGACGAAGGAGTAAGTGAAGGGCTGCCAGACCGTGAAGCGGGAGAGGACCTGAAGGGGGTTGAATGCGAGCTCGAAGAGGATCGGCTGGAGAGCTGTGAACAGGTGGAGCAGGAACATGGCGACGTTGGCGATCAGCAGCCACTTGATCCCGCGCGGCAAACCGGGCACGGCAAGGTAAGAGCGGGTGTAGGACCGGGAGCTGAAACCCATACTGAAATTAAGCATAGCAAGATCGCCTCCACTGGCCCGGCGATTTTACAAGGCTGGCGTGGGGCGAGTGCTCAGCGAGTCGGTTGGTGTTTCAATTTTTTTTCTCCGGGAATACTTGCTTCGAGTGGATGGGGGGTGCTAGATTGGATCAAGGCGAGGCGGCGGCTTTTGCTGGCGCTCAAAAAAATCGATAAGACTCTTGCGCCGCGCCGTCTGTTCTGATATAGTAAGCGATGGAGTCCCAAGCGCTACCGGGAACAATATAAGGGGAGCGCAAGGGGATAGGCAGGCCGGGCAATTTGGGGCTGTAACACCCTCAGGAGTCCGAAGGTAGCCGCCTTACTGAAGTAGTTCTTTCAGGTTCCCAAAGTTTTCCCATTGATTGTAATGGGAGCATTTCTCTTGGCAGCGGCCGCGCTGTAGGAGGCGAGGGCCGCTCCAAAAACGCCTTTCGAGGCCGGCGACGGGCTGACTTTCCTCATTGGGGATCGTTGGTTAAGTTCGCGCAGATCATTGAAAATCTGGTTGGACGCGGATCGAATTTCGAAGGAAGTTCGGTCGAAGAAGTAATTCGTCAGTAACCTGAGTTCAAGCCGGAGTTTATCCCTGCCAGTGATGGTGGGGGTTTCTAAAGGTTCAAACGAGAGTTTGATCCCGGCTCAGAATCAACGCTGGCGGCGCGCTTAACACATGCAAGTCGGACGAGAAAGTGGAGCAATCCATGAGTAAAGTGGCGTACGGGTGAGTAACACGTGGATCATCTGCCTTTTAGTGGGGAATAACCCTGGGAAACCGGGGCTAATACCGCATAAGCTCGTGAGAGGAAAGCCGAAAGGCGCTGAAAGAGGAGTCCGCGGCTGATTAGCTAGTTGGTGGGGTAATGGCTCACCAAGGCGAAGATCGGTAGCCGGCCTGAGAGGGCACACGGCCACACTGGCACTGAAACACGGGCCAGACTCCTACGGGAGGCAGCAG
>JAJPIT010000071.1 GCA_021324615.1 Terriglobia bacterium
ACACTTCGCTCAAGGATCAATCCGGCCAAAGCACCGCCTCCGGCTCTTCCAACGCATTTCGCAAAACGCTGGTCACCGCGCAGGTCGCCGTTTCGCTGCTGCTGCTCGTCTCGGCCGGACTTCTTGCGCGCACGCTGCTGAATCTCCGCAACATCGACCTGGGATTTCGCACCGATCATCTGGTGATGTTCGCCCTCGATCCGCGGCTCAACCGCTACACGGATCAAGCCGCGTACGCCTTTTACGATCAGCTCACCGATCGCCTCGCCTCCATTCCCGGCGTGCAGCTCGTTTCGGCCGGCATGAATCCGCCGGTTTCCGGAAATGACGACAGCCAGAACATCACCGTCCCCGGCTACATTCCGCCGACCGACGACGCCGCGGATTCCAACTATGATCACGTCGGCGCGGACTACTTCCGCACCATGGGCATTCCTCTCATCGCCGGCCGCGATTTCACGCGCGCCGATAACGCCACCGCGCCCAAAGTCGCCATCGTCAATGAAGAGTTCGCCAAGCATTTTTTCCCGGGCCAGAACCCGCTCGGCCATCGCTTCGCGCGAGGGGGCGCCAGACAGGCGGCGGATATCGAAATCGTCGGGGTGGCGAAGCAATCCAAGTACTCCGGGATTAAAGAATCTCCGCAGCGCGTTTTCTATGTCCCCTATCGCCAGGCGCAAGTCGAGGCTCTGCATTTCTATCTCCGCACCGCGATCGATCCGCGGCAGATCGAATCCGCCATCCGCGCCGCCGTCGCTTCGCTCGATCCCAACCTGCCCATCCGTTCCATAGAAACTATGGACGATCAGATCGACCAGGACCTGTTCGCCGAGCGCATCCTTTCCGCGCTCACCGCCATTTTCGCCGCGCTGGCCACCGTTCTCGCCGCTCTCGGACTTTATGGCGTCCTCGCGTACAACATCGCGCGCCGCACGCGCGAGATCGGGATCCGCATGGCGCTCGGCGCCGGCGCGGGGCGCGTTCGAGCCCTGGTCATCCGCGAAGTGGCGGTGATGGTTCTGATCGGCACCGCCGCCGGCCTGGCCGCGTCCGCCGCCGCCGGACGGCTTCTCCAGCCGGTTCTTTATGGCCTTAAAGCGTGGGACCTCCCGATTTATTCCGCTTCCACCGCGGTCCTGTGGTTCATCGCGCTGGCCGCCGCTTATATTCCGTCGCGCCGCGCCACGGCCGTCGATCCTCTGGTTGCCCTCCGCTACGAATAGAATTGGGAAGTGGCGGGAAGCGCGATCCGGCGCTTTCTCCACGTCACCCAACATGGCCCAACCGTCTTTCGACCCCGGCTTAACCCAGCAGTACACCGGCAATCTTCGCCGCGCCATCAATAAGGACGGCAGCTTCAACGTCGAGCGCCGCGGCGCTTCCTGGCGCCAGTTTCATCCCTATCTGCACCTGATCAACGCCTCCTGGCCAGCCTTCTTCGGCTACGTTCTGGCCGGCTACCTCGTCGTAAACGCCGTCTTCGCGCTGATCTACTTCGCGCTTCCCGCCGGAGAGATTCAAGGCGCGCGCCAGGCTCCCTACTGGCAGGCGTTCCTCGACGATTTTTTCTTCAGCGCCCACACCCTCACCACCGTCGGCTACGGCAACCTCGCGCCTGTTTCAAACACCGCGAACTTCATCGCCGCCTGCGAGGCCATCGTCGGCCTGATGGGCTTCGCCCTCGCCACCGGGCTCCTGTTCGGCCGCGTATCAAAACCCTCCGCCCGCATCGGCTTCAGCCAAAACGCGCTCATCGCACCCTATCAGGACAAAACCAGCCTGCAATTCCGCATCGTGAACCTTCGCTCCAATGTCTTAATCGAGCTGCAGGCCAGCGCCATGCTGATGACCGTTGAAGGTCCGGCCCACGCGCGCGCCTACACCCCGCTCGCGCTCGAACGGGAGCGCATCTACTTCTTCCCGCTCACCTGGACCGTCGTCCATCCCATCGATGAATCGAGCCCGTTCTACGGCAAAAGCGCGGCCGACCTGGAACGCGTCCAGGCCGAAGTCCTGATCCTGATCAAAGGCTTCGACGACACCTTCAGCCAGACCGTCAACGCCCGCTATTCCTATCGCTATGACGAAATGATCTGGGGCGCCAGATTCAAGCCCGCCTTCCGCGTCGATGGCGACGGCCGGATGATTCTCGACGTCAACCGCGTCGGCGATTTTCAACCCGTCCCCTTCCAGGCGCGCCAGGCTTAATCGCGGTCCGGAAGATAAATCTCGATCCACTGCCCCCGGCGCGTAAGCTTCATCACCGGATGAAATCCTAATCCACGCCGGATCTCCTCCGGCGCCGCTTGCCGATAAAAGCCCCAGTTGCGCCGCAAATACCGGCGGAACCAATCCCAATCGAGAAATCCCTGCGGCTCCCACGTTTTCGAAAAGACAACCAGCACGTCCACCTGCCGAAGATTCAGACCCGCCAGACTCTCGAGCCGGAAATCGGGCGCCGCCTGCACATTGATCGGGCGATGAACATAGCCCATCTCCGGCCGCCGGACGGCATCCGTGAACGGCCAGGAGCTCGCCACGCGCTGGCCCGGCGCCCAAGCCTCCAGCCAGCTCGCCGCGTCCTGTTGCAGCGCGACGAAATCGGTCATCGCCAGGTTGTTTTCATAGGAAAACGGATACGGCGGATTCCAGAACAAGCCAAGCAGCAGCCCGAAGGTCATCGCTCCCTGCGCGGCCCATCGCCAGCTTCGCGGATAAACCGATCCGGCCGCCGCGATCGCCGCGCAGAGAATCGGGAACACCGGCGTCGCATAGCGGTCCAGCGAAGCGCCGCCCAACACGCTCACCAGCAGAATCTGCGCGCCGCCGGTCAAAAGCGCGACCGACCATTCCCGCCCGCGCAGCAGACGCGCTCCGATCAACAGAGTGATCGCCCCGATCCACAGGCCGTCGGAAATAAACAAAAAATAGAATCTTCGTTCGAGCGTTCCGAAAATATGCGCCGGCTTGAGCGAATCGCCGACGTTATATTTCGCGAACTCCTCATTGCCCAGCCAGTGCCCCGTCGCCTGGTGCAGCACGATCAGCCAGGCCCCCAGCGCGACCGCCGGAGCCAGGAAATACAGCGCCTCGCGCCTCTTTTTCTCGCGCAGCCACAGCCACGCCGCGAACACAAACGGCGTCGAAATTCCGGTCTCCTTCACCAGCACCAGCGCCGAGCACGCGGCGGCGCACCAGGCGAAGCGATCGTCTAAGAACAGCAGCAGCGCCAGCGCCGTCAGCGTCATCGCCGGCATATCGAGCTGCACCATCATCGATTGGGTGTAAAACATCGGCGTGGCCAGCAGAAACACCACCGCCGCCAGCGCCGGCGCGCCCTCCGTTTTCCGGCACAACCGAATCGCCAGCAGAAAGGAAAACAACACGCCGCAGGAGGCGAAAATCAGCATCGCCACACGCGCCGCCGGAATCGAAAATCCGAAAATTCTCCAGACCAGCGCCAGATACGCCATCACTCCCGGCGGATGCACGTTCGGCAGCGTCGATTGCGGCACCCACGCGCCGGATCGGTACAAATCGAGCGAGGCCGGAACGAACTGCCCCAGCTCATCCCAGAAAAACGGCAGCTTCAGATACGGCCAATGATCGAAAATCAGCAGCGTGGCGAACGCCGCAAAAAAAATCGCCGCCGCCTTCGCCCGCGATTTCACTTCAACCGGCACCGGTCATTGAATCACCGGACCGGCCGGATGCGGCTCCAGCTTGATCTCGCCGAAAGCGGCCTCATACTGCTGGATGTTCTGATTCAGCACGTTCGACAGCGCCTTGGCCTGCTGCGGGCTCAAAAATATTCCCTGAAAGTTCTGGATCGAAACCGCCTCGGGCGAGGATTGCGAGATCCGTCCGAACATCAGGTAAAAATCCCACAAGCTCACGCGCACCTGCACGCTGTTGGCATAGCTCTCGCGAAACTCGGCCGTGTTGGAAAGGTGGATCTTTGGCGCGGAAGGTTGGGGGTTCATCGACTTCAGTATACTGAGGCTTCCGGGTGCAAGGATGCCGAAGCGAGCGAAGTTACCCACAAGAAGGGCGCCGGCTGCGGCCGGCAAGCAGCCTGGCCGCCGCAAATGACGCCCGCGCCCGCCCCCGGCAATCTTGGCGTGCTGCTTCGCGTCAGCCTGTATATCCTCATCGGATGGCTTTCGCTGCTGTTGCTGGCGCCGCTGATGTTCTGGATTCTCGGCACGCGCGACACCTACTTCGTGGTCGCCGCGCTGGCCACCTTCACCGCCGCCGCGCTGGCCAACGCCATCACCGTGCGGATCTATGAGCGCGGCCGGCTGGCCGACCTGGGGCTGGGCCACAGCCCCACCTCGGCAACCGAGTTTCTGGCCGGGGCCGGCATCGCCTCCCTGGCGGCAATGGTGATCCTGGTCGGCGCGATTTCGGCCGGTGCGGCTCATTTTCAGCGCACCACCCGCTCCGAACACCCCGCCGCCAGCGCCGCTTTCGTCGCCATCGTCCTGCTGTTCGGCGCCGTCGGCGAGGAGATGCTCTTTCACGGCTACGCGTTCCAGTTGCTGATCCGGAAACTGGGGGCTTTCGCCACCATTCTGCCCGCCGGAATCGTGTTCGGCCTGGCCCACATCAACAACCAGAACGCGACTTACATCGGCATCGGCAATACCATGCTGTGGGGAATTCTGCTCGGCTACGCGTACTATCGCACCCGCGCGCTGTGGCTGCCGATCGGATTGCACTTCGGCTGGAACGTCACCATCCCCATGTTCGGCGTGAATCTCAGCGGCTTTACAATGGGCGTCACCGGGTATACGCTCGAATGGAGGGTTGCACCGTGGTTGAGCGGCGGCGCGTACGGGCCGGAAGGCAGCGTGCTGGCGACGGTGATCATCGTGGCGCTGTTCCTGGCCGTTCATCGCCTGTTCCCGGAAAGGAACGAAGCCGTTCAGCGTCTGACTTGATTGAGGTAGGATCATGTCGCAAGCTTTAAAGACGATCCTGGCGTGCGTGGCCGCCGCTTCGGTCATCGCGCCGGTTTACGGCGACCAGAAAAAACTCACCAACGACGAGCACATGGAACTTCTGCGGGGCCTCACCGCCGAATACGCCACGGCGAAAGTCCCGCTGCCGCGCTCGAAACGGGCGCTTAATCTGCAAACCGACGGCACCTTCGACACCGGGGAGTGGACCGCCGCCAACAAGCAGTACGGCCTGGCCGCCCGCCTCGGCGACCTGGTGCAGGTGACCAGGGTCGAGATTCAAAAGGACGCCATTATCCTGGAAATTAACGGCGGAATGCGGGCGAAAGGCGCCTGGAAAGATCATATTTCCATCGGCATAGGCGGACCCGGCGCCATGAACCCGATCAACGGCGGCAATCCCACCAACGCGCCCGGCGGCACCACCATCGCCCTGCGCTTCCATCAGCCGATCGGCGAAATCACTTCGGCCGACGTGAAAAGGATGCTCAAACCCGTGCTCGACTTCAACCAGCAGAGCGCCACCGAGCAGTACGCCGAAACCCTTCCTCCCGAAGTCAAAAAAGCCGTAGCCGAAAAGCGCGTGATCGTCGGCATGGACCGCGACCAGGTGATTCTGGCCGTCGGCAAGCCGCTGCGCAAGGATCGCGAAACCAAGGACGGGGTCGAAACCGAAGACTGGATTTACGGAACGCCCCCCGGCAAAGTGATGTTTGTCACGTTTCAGGGCGCCAAGGTCGTCAAGGTGAAGGAAACCTACGCCGGCCTGGGCGGCACCATCGCCGATACGCCGAAGCAGCAGTAGGCCGCGCCGCTCATGCCACAATGAAAAGACAGGCATGACCGGTCCCGAAACCCGCCAGAAATTTCTCGACTTCTTCGCCGCGCGCGGCCATCGCGTGGTGCCCAGCTCTTCGCTGGTTCCGGCCAACGATCCGACGCTGCTGTTCACCAACGCCGGCATGAACCAGTTCAAGGACGTTTTCCTGGGCCTGGAAAAGCGCGATTATAACCGCGCCGTGACGGTGCAGAAATGCGTGCGCGCCGGCGGCAAGCACAACGACCTGGAAAACGTCGGCTACACCCGCCGCCACCACACCTTCTTTGAGATGCTCGGCAATTTTTCCTTCGGCGATTATTTCAAGAAGGAGGCCATCGCCTACGCCTGGGATCTGATCACCAGAGATTACGGCCTGCCCAAAGAAAAACTTTACTTCACCGTTTTCCGCGAGGACGACGACGCCGGGCGGCTGTGGCAGGAAGTCACCGGCGTTTCCCCATCGCGCATCTTCCGCTGCGGCGAAAAAGAGAATTTCTGGCAGATGGGCGAAACCGGACCGTGCGGGCCGTGCTCGGAGATTCACTACGACCTGGGCCCCGAAGCGGGCGAGGGAAAATTCCCCGACGAGCCGGGAGAGCGTTTCGTGGAGATCTGGAATCTGGTCTTCATGCAGTTCGACCGGGACGCCTCCGGCAAGCTCACCCCGCTGCCGCGCCCGTCGATCGACACCGGCATGGGCCTGGAACGCATCGCCGCCGTTTTGCAGGGCAAGCTTTCCAATTACGACACGGATTTGATCCGCCCCATCATCGACCGCGCTGGCGAGCTGTTCGGCAAAGTGTACGGCGAAGACCCGCGCAGCGACGTGGTGCTGCGCATCAACGCCGATCACGCCCGCGCGGCGGCGTTTTTGATTCACGACGGCGTGCTGCCCTCCAATGAAGGCCGCGGCTACGTGCTCCGAAAGATCATGCGCCGCGCGATGCGCAACGCGCGGATGATCGGCGTCCACCAGCCGTATCTGTACAAGCTTACCGGCTTCGTCGCCGAGCAGGCGCGCGGCGCCTATCCGGAGATGATGGAAAGCATCCAGCGCGTCGCGCGCGTCGTGAAGGACGAAGAGCACCGCTACGCCACAACGTTTCAGGTCGCCGAAAAATTCTTTCACGACGAAGCCAGATCGGCCGTCAACGGCGTGTTGCCCGGCGCGGCCGCCTTCAAGCTGTACGACACCTACGGCCTCGCGCTCGACGAGCAGGAAGAGATGGCCCGCGAGTCCGGCTTGACCATCGACCGCGCCGGCTTCCAGGCGGAAATGGAAAGGCAGCGGACCCGCGCCCGCGCGAGCTGGAAAGGCGCGGAAAAAAGAGCGGTGCGCCCCGAATTCGAAAGCCTTCCGCAAACCCGCTTCGTCGGCCGCGAAACGCTGGAGGCGCCGGCCACGGTTCAGTTTGCCTCGGACACCGAGATTATCCTCGACCAGACGCCTTTCTACGCCGAAGCCGGCGGCCAGGTGGGCGACCAGGGATGGCTGATCGCACCCGAGACAGGCGAGGTGGTTGCCCAAGTGGAATCGGCCGTTTCCGGCGCGCCGGGAAAGACGCTGCATCGCGTAAAGACGCTCCGCCCGATCCGCGCGGGCGATCGCGTCGTCGCGCGGGTGAACCCGGAGGCTCGCCACGCCACCATGCGCAATCACACCGGCACGCACCTGCTGCACGCCGCGCTGCGCAAAGTGCTCGGAACGCACGTCAAGCAGGCCGGCAGCGTGGTCGAGCCGGCGCGCCTGCGCTTCGACTTTACTCACTATGCCGCCCTCGACCCCGACGAACTCGCCGAGGTGGAACGGCTGATGAACGAAGAAATTCTCAAAAATATCGAAGTCCGCACCGAGATCATGGACCTCGATCGCGCGCTCGAATCCGGCGCCATGGCGCTGTTCGGAGAAAAATACGGCGGCCAGGTGCGGGTGGTCTCCATCGATTCCTTCAGCAAGGAGCTGTGCGGCGGCACGCACGTGGCCCGCACCGGCGATATCGGCATCTGCAAGATCCTCTACGAAGGCTCCATTTCCGCCGGCGTGCGGCGCATCGAAGCCGTCACCGGCGAAGGCGCGCTGCGGCGCTTCCAGGACGCGCAACGGGAGCTGTCGCGCGCCGCCGCCACAATCCGCGCGCCCGAAGCGGAGCTGGTCGAGCAGCTCGAAAAAGTTCTGGCGCGCGAGAAGGCGCTGGAGCAGGAACTGCACGCCGCCAAAATGCGGCTGGCGCAGGCGCAGGCGGGCCCGCTCGAATCCAAGGCGCGCGAATTGAAGGGCGTCAAGGTCCTGGCCGCCGAGGTGGAGGGCCTGGACCGCGAACAGCTTCGCGCCCTGCTCGATTCGCTGCGCAATCGATTCAAAACCGCGGTCATCGTGCTCGCCACGGCGCGGGATTCCAACGTGGCCATCGTCAGCGGCGTCACCAAGGATTTAACGTCGAAGGTCCATGCCGGAAAGTTAGCGGGCGCGGTGGCCGAAGCGGTCGGCGGAAAGGGCGGCGGCCGGCCGGATATGGCCGAGGCGGGCGGAAAGGATCCCTCCCGGCTGGCCGCCGCGCTGGCCCGCGTTTATTCGAGCGTCGAGGAAATGCTGTAGTGTCCCCCTCCGCCAAAAACACGCCGGCTGCGGGCGCACGGGACAGCGCCCGGAGGAGACGCGGTGGAATCGTTTGATGTGGTGATCGTCGGCGCCGGACCCACCGGCCTGGCCTGCGGAATCGAGTTGAAGCGCCGCGGCGTCCGCGCCGTGCTCATCGACAAGGGCTGCGTGGTCAACTCCCTCTATCACTACCCGACCAACATGGTCTTTTTCACCACGCCGGAGCTGCTCGAAATCGGCGATATTCCGATGACCTCGCTGAACGAAAAGCCGGTGCGCGCCGAAGCCCTCAAATATTACCGCCGCGTGAGCGAGCACTACGGCCTGGATGTCCGCCAATACCAGCACGTCAGCCATATTTCCGGTGAAGACGGCGCCTTTGTCACGCACGCCACCGACCGGCTCGGCTGCCCGCGCGAGTACGCTTCGAAAAAGGTGATTCTCGCCACCGGCTACTACGACGTGCCCAATCTGTTGAACGTCCCCGGCGAGGATCTGCCCAAGGTCATCCATTACTACAAGGAAGCGCATCCCTACTACAATCACGACGTGCTGGTGGTGGGGGCGAAAAACTCCGCCGCCATCGCCGCGCTGGAGCTGTTCTGGACCGGCGCCCGCGTCACGCTGGCCCATCGCGGCGAGGGCATCTCGGACCGCGTCAAATATTGGATCAAGCCCAACATCGAAAATCGAATCAAAAGCGGGGAGATCCGCGGCCTGTTCCGCACCCGGGTGCTCCGCATCGATCCGGCCTCGGTGACCCTCCGCACGCCCGAGGGCGAGATCACCATCCGCAACGACTTCGTCTTCGCCATGACCGGCTATCGCCCGGATACCGAATTCCTGGAGCGGCACGGCATCCGCTTCGATCCGGAAACCGGGCGGCCCTATACCAACCCCGATACGCTCGAAAGCGACCGCGCCGGAATGTATCTGGCCGGCGTGCTGGTCGCCGGAATGCACACCAATGAAATTTTCATCGAAAACGGCCGTTTTCACGGCCGGATCATCGCCGAGGCGATCGCCAAAATTCTGTAGGGAAAATCATGATGACGCGCAGAAGCTTCCATCAGCTCGCGATCGCCGCCTTCGCGAAAATTAACTCCACGATCCACGGCGTGAAGATCGGCGCGCAGACGTACAGTTTCCGCGACCGCGATCTGGACGCCTGCATCGCCGCCATGAAACAGATCGGGCTCGGCTCGGCGGAGCTGTTCCAGGGCCACGTCCAGCCCAAGGACGCCTCCCGCCTTCCCGCCTGGCGCAAAAATCCGCCGCTCGAGGAGCTGCGCGGCGTCCGCCAAAAATTCGACCGCGCCGGCATCGACCTGTACGCCTTCAACTACAGCTTCCGCGAGGATTGGAGCGACGAAGAACTGGCGCGCGGCTTCGATATCGCCCGCGCTCTCGGCGTCAAATACATCACCGCGTCGTCCAATGTTTCCACCGCCCGGCGGCTCAGCCCGCTCGCCGAACAGAACCGGATCTACGTCGGCTTTCACAATCATTCGCTGCTCAAGCCGGACGAATTCGCCCGCCCGGAAGATTTCGAGGAGGCCCTGGCCGGCCGCTCGCGCTATCTGGCGATCAACCTGGATATCGGGCACTTCACCATGGCCGGTTACGATCCGGTGGCGTTCCTGGAGGAGCATCACGACCGCATCCTCACGCTGCACATCAAGGACGTTCGACGAAACCCGCCCGCCTTCACGCCGTTCGGCCAGGGCGACACCAACATCAGGGGCGTCCTTCAGGTGCTCAAAAATAAGCATTACCCGATTCCGGCCATGATCGAGTACGAATACAACGGCGCCGATACCGTGGCGGAGATGAAAAAATCGTACGCCTACTGCAAATCCGCGCTGGAGTGACGATTTATCGTTTTGCGCTGGTTTTGGCGCTCAGCAGGCTCTCGATCAGCCCGCGCAGCTTGCCTTCATCCTGCAAATTCGGATCCCCGCCCGGCGGGCTTTCGGCCCGGATCATGCCGCGCCTGTCGATGACCACTTCGAGCGGCACCACCGGACGGTCCATGAGCGAAAATCCCATGAAGTCCATGATCGGATCGTAGCTGCTGTAGCCCACCGGGAAGGTCAGGTTCAGCGCCTTGGCGAACATCGGCGCCAGTTGCTGCGCGTTCGGATTCCAGGCCACATCGATCGGCTGAAATCCTTTGGGCCCCAGTTCCTTGTACAGGTTTTCCAGCGTCACCGAGAAGGCCTGGCAATGCGGGCAGGTGGTGTGCACGAACGCCAGCACCACCACTTTGCCGCGGTAGCTGGAAAGCAGCGTCTCCTTGCCGGAAGGCTCGGTGATGGTGAACTCCGGAGCTTTGCGCGGCAGCGGCGGCATCGCCAGCGCCGCGGCGCTGGCCAGGATCAGCGCGAATCCTGCGGCGAATCGCATCAGCGGTGCGAAGTTTTGCGCGCGGCCGCGCCGGCCGGCTCCTTCAACAGCGTGTCCAACAGCTCGCGCATGTAGGATTCGGTCTGCAGGTTCGGATCACCCTGCGCCGGGCTCTCCGCGCGGATGTTGCCTTTGCGGTCGATCACCACCACCTGCGGAACCACCCAGCGCACCATCTCGCTGATGCCCAGATAATTCAGCACCGTCTGGCGGTCCGCGGCCCCCACCGGGAAGCCCACGTTGTACTGCTGCACGAAGCCGGGAACCAGAACCGCGGCGTTATCGTTGAACGCCACGCCCAGCACCGACAGCCCGCGCGGGCCCATGTCCTTCAGCAGGCGCGTCAGCATCTGCGCTTCGGCCTGGCAGTGCGGGCAGGTGGTGAACATAAACGTCAGCACCACCACTTTGCCGCGCTGGCTGGCCAGCGTGATCTGTTTTCCCGAAGGCTCCGTCACCGTGAAATCGGGCGATGCCTTGATGACCGGAGGCGCGTTTCCGGCCAGCGCCACCGCGCTGAGCGAAAGCAAAGCGGCTAGAATTCGCATAAATTCAGTTTAACAAGGGCGGCCGGGAGTGGGAATCGCCCCGCATCCCTTCAATGGACTGCACCTTCGTCCCGCTCACCCAAAGCTGAAACCCGCCGTCGTCGCCCGAGCCGGCGATCCTGCCTTCCTCCCGGCGCTCCACCACCATCTTCTTCCAGCGCCCTTTCATCACCCGCTGGTACAGCTCGAAAAAACGCCGCGCCGATTCCGGCGAATCCCATTCGGAGACGTAGGCGAGCACCGGAAATTTTTCGCGCTTGTGTTCGTAAAGGCGGAACGAGCCGCCGCGCCAGTGGCTCGCCGCGCGCGCACCCTGCTCGCCGTCGATGTATTGCCGCAGCAGGACCGAATGATCGAACTCCCCCAGGCTGCCTTCCATCAAAACGCGAAACCGCCGGGCCTGGGCCTTGCCAAGCAGGTCGCCGATCTCCGGCGGATCGGGATCCGCGGGTTTTTCGTCCTCGAAATACGCCTGCGGGTGCAGAATCTGATGCGTGCTTGAGGGCGCACGCGCGAACACCTGGTCGAATCCCGCCCGGCCCAGCTTGCGGTACACCGCATCCTGGAACTTCAAGCCTTCGTTGTAGGGAAACACCAGCGACTCCTTCATGTACAGCGGCGCGTTGCTGAACACCGGATAGTCCGCGCCATCCGCCCCCGCCGATTTGGTCAACTCCGCGATCAGCTCGGGGGCGACCTCCGCCTTGCCGCCGTTGCGCTCCGACATATAGGCCCACGTCAGCCAGGTCGCCTGGCCTTCCATCACCGCCTGGCGCGCCGTCTCCGCATCGTCGTCGGGCGATCCTTTTTTCAAAAATTTCCCCAGCGGATGATGCTGATCGGCCAGCGCGTGGGCCAGCTCATGCACCAGCGCGACCCGCTGCTCGGCGCCCTGCTGCGTCGAGTCGAGAATGAACAGGCGCTTTTTCGAATAGTCGTAATACGCCGCCGCCTGCTCGCTCACCAGATCGACCGTTTCCTTGGCCAGATCGAAGTCCCCCGGCAGGAAACCGAACATTTTGAGGACCGTCTCCTCGGCGTGAAGCTCCTGCTTGCTCGTGCTTTCCTTCATCCGCGAATCGACGTATTTGCGGAATTTTTCCTTGCTGAGCATCTCCGAGGGAACCCGCCGCTTGACGCTCCAGCCGGTGATTTTCGACAACGCGCCAGCCATCTCGTCCACCTGGCCGAACAAGGAGGCTGGGGTTTGAGCGGCAGCCGCGGCGGCGAGCATCGCCGCGGTGAAAAACCGAACGAGCATGCGCGCCCTCAGCGTAACACGGCGCGTCCCGGCCTATCTCCGAGCCGGCGCCGGCAGCAGCAGCGGCGGGCCTTCCGGAATCGCTTCTCCGTCGCCGCGCGGATCGGACGCGCCGAAATTCACGCCCGTTTCGATCCGCTCCACCGCTTCTCCCCGACCCATGGTCCCCGAATACGCCCCGCGGACCGTGATCTTGTGCCCCAAAGCCGCCAGCTCGCCGCGCACGCTCTCCGGAATCCGCGACTCCATCTGCACGTCGCAGCCGCCGAAGCTGCCCTTGGTGAAGCGCGCGGCTTCGAGCGCCGCCTGAATGCTCATTCCGAAATCGACAATATTGGCGACATACTGGGCGTGCGCCTGCGCCTGATTGAACCCGCCCATGATCCCGAAGGCGATCCGCGTTTCGCCCCGCTGCATAAACGCCGGGATGATCGTATGCAGCGGCCGCTTGCGCGGCGCGAGCGTGTTCGGCTCGTCCGGCTTCAGCGAAAACAGCCCGCCCCGGTTTTGCAGGGCAAACCCGGTGCCCGGCGCCACCATCCCCGTTCCGAACGAGCTGTAGTTGCTCTGAATCAGCGAAACCATGTTGCCGTCTTTATCGATCGCCGAAAGATAGATCGTATCGTTGCCCGCCCGCGCCCGCTCGGCCAGCTCCGCCGGCAGCGGATCGCAGTTGGCGCGCGCCGGATCGATCCGCGCGGCGCGCCCGGCGGCGAAGCTTTTCGATTTGAGCTGCTCCACCGGAATCTTCGCGCTCCGCGGATCGCCCACATAGCGCAGCATGTCGGCGTAGGCTAATTTTTTCGCCTCGATCATCACGTGCAGCGCCTTGGCGCTGTTGTGCCCGTATTCCGCGATCGGATACTTCTCCATGATGTTCAGCATTTCCAGCGCGGCGATGCCCTGCGTGTTCGGCGGGATTTCATAAACGGTCCAGCCGCGATAGGTGGTCGAGATCGGCTCGACCCACTCCGGCTGAAACTCCGCCAGATCGGCCAGCGTCATCGGATTGCCGTGTTCATTTAGAAACTTGACGATCTTTTCCGCGGTCGCACCGCGATAAAAACCGTCGCGTCCTCTTTCGGCGACCAGCTTCAACGATCCGGCCAGCGCCGGATTGCGGAACATCTCGCCCACCTTCGGCGCGTGCCCGCCCGGCATGTACGTCTCGGCGAATCCCGGCGTCTTGGCGTGCGCTCTTTCCGAGGATTGCCAGGCAATAATCTCCGTCACGGGATAGCCGTTTTCGGCGTAGTAAATCGCCGGCGCCAGCAGCCGCTCGAAACTCCTCGTGCCGAACTTGTCATGCAGCGCCTGCCAGCCCGCCACCGCTCCCGGCACCGTCACGCGATAGGCGCCGGCCCGGTTCATGTCGGTGATGCCCTTGGCCCGAACCATTTCCGCGGTCAATCCCGCCGGAGCCCAGCCGCTTGAATTGAGCCCGTAAAGCTTGCCGCTCTTGGCTTCATAGACGAGCGCGAACAGGTCGCCGCCCATTCCGTTCATGGCCGGCTCGACCACGCCGAGCGTCGCATTGGCCGCAATCGCTGCATCAATCGCGTTGCCGCCCTCTTCGAGCACCCGCGCGCCCGCCTGCGACGCCAGCGTCTGGCTGGTGGCGACGATTCCGAATTTGGTGATCACCATCGACCGGGCCTGATCCCGCCCTTCCGGGTCGTTGACCATATCGTCCTGGGCCAGCGCAAACGCGGCCGCCACAAGCAGGAGCGCCGTTGTTTTCATCTCTGGTAATTTACCATCCCGGATGCGGCCGCGCGTCCTCCCCTGCGCTTCAAGGAGGGGCAATCCGGCAGTGGCCGGTTTTATTTTTTATCCTGAAGATTGCTGCTTTCCTCGCCCGCTTATTTCGTCTTTCTCATCGCGGTCTTCGCGCTCTATTGGCCGGTGTCGCGCATCCGCTTGCTGGCGCTCAGCGTCATCCTGTTTGCGAACTATTTTTTCTACGCCAAGTGGGACCTCTTCTATCTCATCCTCATTCCCACGGTTTCCACCTGCGATTACCTGCTGGGACTCGGCTTGCAGTCTTCAAAAAGCCCGCCCGTGCGGCGCATCCTGGCCGGCGCCAGCATCCTGATGAACGTGGGTCTGCTGGCCTCGATCAAATATGTCCCGTTCTTTCTCGAAAACTGGTCGGCCGCCACCGGCCGCGCCGCGCCGGCCTGGAACTGGACCCTCCCGGTGAGCCTCTCGTTTTATGTGTTTCAGGCCCTGACCTACACCATCGACCTTTATCGCCGCGACGCTAAGGGCGCCAAAAGCTATCTCGCCTATCTTTCCGCCGTCTCGTTCTTTCCGACCACGCTCGCCGGGCCGATCACCCGCGTCTCCACGCTGCTCGAGCAGTTTGAGAAACCCAAAAAACTCGATCCGGCCGGGGGCGGCCGCGCGCTGTTCCTCATCGCCCTGGGATTGATGAAGAAGCTGCTGATCGCCGATTTTCTCGGCGCCAACCTGGTGAACCGCGTCTTCGATTTTCCCAAGCTCTACAGCGGCGCCGAAACGCTGATCGCCGTCTACGCTTACGCGCTGCAAATTTACTACGATTTCTCCGGCTATACCGATATCGCCACCGGCTCGGCGCTGCTGCTGGGCATCCGCCTGCCGGTGAATTTCAACCGGCCCTATGCGGCCGTCAACGTCGCCGATTTCTGGCGGCGCTGGCACATCACTTTATCCAACTGGCTGCGCGATTATCTTTATTTTTCCCTCCCCGGCAAGCGATCGAAATTTATGCCCTATCTCAACCTGATCCTCACCATGGTGATCGGCGGGCTGTGGCACGGCGCGAGCTGGAATTTCGCCATCTGGGGCGCGCTGCACGGCGCCGGCCTGGCCGTGGTGCGCGCCTGGCAGGCGTACCGGAAAAACATCCAGCCGTCGCCCTGGGCGCGCTATGTGAGCATCTTCGCCACCTTCCATTTCGTCGCCTTCGCCTGGATCTTTTTCCGCGCGCCGGATTTGCGGACCGCTGGGGAGGTGCTGGCGCGCATCGCCTCGCTCACCTGGGCCGCGCCGAATGTGACGGCCTCCATCGTTTTGATCCTCGCCATCGCGATTCTGGCGCACTACGTTCCCAAGCGATGGTACGATTACGGGCTCGCGCTGTTCACGCGCGCGCCCTTTTATGCGCAGGCCGCCGCGCTGGCGCTGCTGGTGGCCGGCTTGCAATACGTGGCCAAGACCGGCGCAACGCCGTTTATCTATAACCGGTTCTGAGGAGAGCAAGCCGCGCAAAACGGACCTATGCCGGTGAAAACGACCTTGACCCTGCTGACCTTCGTCGCGCTGCTGTTTCTGCCCCAGCTCGCCCCGGCGCTCAAAAATTACCAGACCGTGGACCGGGACACCATCGTCAAAGTC
Source organism: Terriglobia bacterium (assembly GCA_021324615.1). Lineage (GTDB taxonomy): Bacteria > Acidobacteriota > Terriglobia > Bryobacterales > Bryobacteraceae > Palsa-187. The sequence continues at coordinate 15,977 of JAJPIT010000071.1, forward strand.
CTCGATCTGCCGGTGCCGAAACCGGCGTCCCCGCCCGAAGCCGCCGTCCCCAGGGCGGTTCCGGCGCGGGCCCCTTCGCACCTCATCGATCCGCAACACGAGCTCGACCACTTCTACGCCGCACTCCTCCAGGGCGGACCAGTGCGAATCCTTCATTACGGCGATTCCCCCACCACCGGCGACCTGATCACCGCCGACGCGCGCCAGATGTTTCAGCGCGACTTCGGCGACGCCGGCGCCGGCTTCGTCCTCATCGCCCGGCCCTGGGCCTGGTACAATCACCGCGGCGTCGAGATGGACGCCTCCGGCTGGAATATCGACATCGCCGGAATCGCCCAGGCCAAGGACGGAATGCACGGGCTCGGCGGGGTCAGCTTCATCGGCTCCCCCGGCGCGGCGGCCCGCTGGCGCCTCCGGAACGCCCCGCAGGAAGTCATCGAAATCGCCTACCTCGCCCAGCCCGGCGGCGGAGAATTCCAGGTCGACGCCGGCGATCAGACGCTGGGAACCGTGTCCACCGCCGCCGAAGCGAAAACGCCCGGCTACGCATCCTTCCACGTTCCCGCCGATGCCAGGATATTTTCCGTGCGCGTCACCAAAGGCGTGGTGCGTCTCTATGGAGCCGAGTTCAGCCGCAACAACGCCGGCGTCATCTATTCCAGCCTCGGCATCAACGGCGCCAACATCACGCTGCTGTCCCGCTCCTTCAACCCGCGCCACTGGACCGCCGAGCTTCGCCACTACCACCCCGATCTGGTGATCGTCAACTACGGCACCAACGAAAGCGGCTACCCCGCCTTCGTCGATACCACCTGGCCCGGCGAGGTCCGCGAAACCGTGCGGCGCCTGCACGCGGCGCTTCCGGAATCGTCTGTTCTTCTGATGAGCCCCATGGATCGCGGCGAGCGCAAAATGAGCGGCGAAATCCAAACCACCCCCGTCCTGCCACGGCTGGTCCAGCTCGAAGCCGAAGCGGCCCGCCAAACCGGCGCCGCCTTCTTCAACACCTTCGAAGCCATGGGCGGCGAGGGCACCATGAGCCGCTGGTACGCCGCCGAGCCGCGCCTGGTCAGCGCCGATTTCATCCATCCCCTGCCCGCCGGCGCCAAAATCGTCGGCGAACTCCTCTACCGCGGGCTGCGCGATGGATATAACGACTATAAATTGCGACAATTGAAAACTGGTGTGAGTAGATGAAGCGGACTTCGCTCCAACTCGCGATCGCGCTCACCGTTCTACCGTCCTTCGCCTGCACCGCCCTCTTCGGAGCGGTGGCCGCGGATTCCAAATCGAAAGTGGCCCGCAAAAAGAAGTACCGGTCGAGCGCGGCCAGGACGTCGGCGGCAGCGGGCAAGCCCTCCGTCAAGCGAGTCCGCCGGGTTATTCCTAAAGGACCGCCCGTGAGCGCCAAAATCCGCGCCCAGGCGCATGAAGGCGTCTTTGCGAAAATCGCCAGCGGCGCCGAGATCCCCATCGAAAACTCCGCCGCGCTGGTGCCCTTCTTTGAACTGCTCTACCGCCATCAGAAGGGCGAGCTCCCCGGCCCCGTCCGCATCCTGCACTACGGCGATTCGCACACCGCGGCCGACGAGTGGACCGGCGACCTCCGCGCCCGCTTCCAGGAAAAATTCGGCGACGGCGGCAGCGGATACTCCTTCGCCGGACGCCCCTGGAACGGTTACAGGCGCGAGGACGTGCGCACGGGATCGACCAAAGGCTGGCACACCGACGGATTAGTCGGCCGCGCCGGCGACGGCATCTACGGGCTCGGCGGCGTCAGCATGACCACCAAAGCGCCGCGCGAGGCCGTCTATCTTCAGGCCGAAGGCCAATCGTTCGAGTTGTTCTATCTCCAGCAGCCCGGCGGCGGCGCGATTCAAATCTACGATAACGGCGCGCTGGTCGAGCGGATCTCCACCAGCGGCGAAGAAGAGCCCGGATATTTTCATTACGACACCGTGCCCGGCGCGCACAAGCTCGAAGTGGAGACCCTCGACCGCGCCCCGGTCCGATTGTTCGGATGGGTCGCCGAAAATTCCACCGGCGTGACCTATGAGACCCTGGGCATCAACGGCGCGCAGGCCTCCATCCAGCTCGATTGGAATGAGCCGGTGCTCAAATCGAATATCGCGCGCCGCAATCCGTCGCTGATCGTGCTCGCCTACGGGACCAATGAAGCCGGACAGAAGGCGTGGACGCTTGAATCCTATCGCCGGATGTTCGAGGAGCTGATCGGCCGGATTCGCGACGCCGCCCCCACCGCCTCCATTTTCGTCGTCGGCCCGCCGGACCGCTATATCCACACCCGCAGGGGCTGGGTCGCCATGGACCAGATCGACATGATTATCGAAGCGCAGCGCCAGGCCGCCGCCGCCACCGGCTGCGCGTTTTGGGATCTCCGCGCGAAAATGGGCGGCAAGGGATCCATGCGGCAATGGGTGCTGGCCGGAATGGCGCAGAACGATCATGTCCATTTCACCGCGCCCGGCTATCATCTCTTGGGCGACGCCGTCTTTCGCGATCTCATGAGCCAGTACGACCTGTTCGTCAAAGCCCGTGAGGACTCCGTCGCCGAGGCGGCCGCCGCCGTCAAACAGTGAGGTGCCCAAGCTGTAAGTGAACTCCATCGGACTGCATGCCGGAACAAGCCACCATCGAATTCTATTGCCCCCGCTGCCGCCAGACGGCCGCCGATCCGCTGGTGTGCGGCGACTGCGCGGCGCTGATCTGCCGCCGCTGCGGAACGCCCCTCGAACGGATCGACGAGCTGGGTATCGGCTGATTCGCCGGCCCGCGCGCCCCCGCGCCCCGCTGCTCGCCGCCCTGCCCATCCTCTTGCTGGCGTCCTGCTCCAGCCAGCCCTCCCAGCCGCCCGCCACCGGCGTGGCCTACGTCGGCCCGGCCACCCTCAATCTTCGCAAGGATCTTACCATGCGCTCCGCCGTGGTCGGCGCCGTCAAGCACGGCGATAAGCTCGACGTGCTCGAAACGCGCCGCCGCTTCGTGCTGGTGCGAACCAACACCACGCCTCCCCTCCAGGGCTGGACCGACGCCAACGTCCTGCTCACCCCGCTCCAGATGGAGGATCTGAGCCGTCTGGCGGCCTTCGCGGCCAAGCTTCCTTCCGAAGGCAAAGCCACCGTCTTCGACGCGCTCAACATGCACGCAGAGCCGAGCCGCCAATCGCCCAGTTTCTTCCAAATCCCCGAATCCGGCAGCGTCGACGTGATCGGCCACAAAGTCGCCCCGCGCGCCGCCGCCCCGCCGCCCGCGCCTGTGCACCGCGCAAGCGCCCCCAGGAAAAATCAGAAAGCCTCCAAGCCGCCGCCCCTGGCCATCGATCCCCCTAAGCCCCCTCCACCGCCCGCCAATTGGGAGCTGCTCTCGCGCCCGCGCCTCGCCGATCTGCCGGGATACGAGCCGCCCGTCTCCAAGCCCGCCCCCATGGACGATTGGAGCCTGGTGCGCACCAATGACGGCAAGGTGGGCTGGGTGCTGTCGCGAATGCTGGTCATGTCCATTCCCGACGAAGTCGCCCAGTACGCCGAAGGACATCGCATCACCTCCTATATGACCCTGGGCGAGGTCTACGATAAGGAAAGAAATCAGGGGAAGCCCAACTGGCTCTGGACCACCGCTTCCGCCAACGCCCTGCCCTACGAGTTCGACAGCTTCCGCGTCTTCGTCTGGAGCATCCGGCGTCACCGCTACGAAACCGCCTACATCGAGCGCAACGTCCAGGGCTACTATCCCGTCCTCACCAAAGCCATCCCCGGCGCCGATGATAAAGCCTTCTCGCTCGTGCTGCGCGACAAAGACGGCCAGCTCTACCAGAAAACCTACGCCTTCAACGGCTACCGCGTCCGTATGGTCTCGAAAATCCCCTATCAGCCCGGGCCGCCGATCCCTGAGGTGCACTCCGGGCACAACTTCGATCCCGTCGCGCCGCCTGGCACGGAAACAAAAATAAGCTGGACCAGCCGTCTCCGCCAATTCAGCAAGCAATGGCTGCGGCGGTAGGGTCAGGCTCCCGGAAATGTTCCATCGGCGCGCTGCCCTGGTAGTCACTTCACCAGCCGTACCGTCCAGAAATCGGCCGCTAGATTCGCGTCGGTGATGTAGTCGTAAGGCAGCGTGAAGTATCCGCCCATCCCCCATCCGCTTCCCCAGGAGTTGCGCACCAGCACCGTCGAGGACGCGTCGTTGTAGCCCACCGCCATCACCGCATGCCCGCCCAGCGCGGTCTCTCCCGCCGACGGCATCGGCGCAACTCCCGTACGCGCCACCTCGTCGCTTTCAAAACTTTCATACACCGTGAACCCGAACACAAAGGGATAACCCTGCGCCAGGCACGCCTTCATCCGCGGCAAATCCTGCGCCAGACGGCTGTAGGCCACCGCCGGATGCGCCTTTCCCGCTTTGTAGCACGGCGCCGGAGGCCGCTCGGCGAAACGCTGCTCGACGTAGGGCCACATCGCCTCCGGACAAGCTCCCTGTGAAGCGACGCTTTTGATGCCGTCGCGCAGCATGGCCCCGCTGTCGGTCGCGATAGTGCCTTCCATCGCCCGCTCGTTGTAATAAATGAACAGGCGCGACGGCGTGAACGGCTGCGGCATTTTTTGCTTCTTCTGATCGAATTCGATCGCCGCCGCAATGGCGTTGGCGGTGCAGCTCCCCAGCTCGCCCTGATCGTAAACCGGCGGGCAGCCCGCCCGCAGATCCGTGGATTTGGGCAGCGCCGCGCCTTTCCGCGGCCCCCGGAAGTAGCGGTCCCGCGCGTCCGGAAGATCGGGAATCCATCCGTAGCGGCCGATTCTGTGTCTCATGGCCGCAAGGTACCGGCCCGCCCGCAAAATGCGCCTTTGCCGGAAGCGCTAGGGCGGAGAAATCGCAAAACTTAGCGCGGGCGGCCGCTTGTGACGCAAGCGGTGAGAGGATCGGCGTGCCAAGCGCACTACTCCCATTGGTGATAAGGATTTTGAGGGCAGTATGACCAAGCCCCGCCGGGTTTATCTTCGCGCCGCCGCCGGCAGGACCGGAGTGAGCCGGTTCCCCAAGCTGAACACAAGCCCGTTCCGCGTCTGGGCCCCGGCCGGCGCCCCCTGCCGGATCGAATACTCGGCCGCGGTGTTGCGCCAGGCGCGCTCGCAATCGGCGCGCCGGGACGCCGAGGGCGTCCTCTACGGGCGGCGCGAGAACGGCGCCATCCGCGTGGTGGCGGCCCGGCCGGCCCCCGACCCCGGCGATCCGAGCCTGGGCGGCTTCGTCCCCATCGGAATCTTCTCCGCCCGCCCCCGCGGCGAGGTATTTCTCACCGAACGCGATCTGGAGCGGTTCGAGAAAATCGAAAGCGGCGCGGTGGTCGCCCTGGTTATCGCCGGATCGCGCGCCGGCTTCTTCGTTCATGAACCGGACGGATCGCTGCAATCGATCAAGAGCCATCTGGAATTTCCGCTGGACGAACCGCTGGAGCCGTCCGCCCCCGCCTCTCCCTGGAATTGGAAACCGTTGGCCGCGCCCGCCCTGATCGCCGTCGCGGCTTCGCTCGGCATCGCGCACTCCCGCCTCCGGCCCCAGCCGCCGCCCGTCGCCCTCACTGTTCAGGATGAAAACTTCGCGCTCCGCCTCGCCTGGAACCCATCGGCGGTTCCCGCGCCCGCGATGCTTGAAATCGTGGACGGCGGAGTGCGCCAGTTCATCGGCATTGCCGGATTGAACGGTCTGACCTACGCCCGCCGCTCCGGCGATGTCACCGTGCGCCTGGCCGGAGAAACCGCGCGCTTCACCGGCGCGGATCCCCCTGTCCCGCCGCTCGACCGTCTGCGCGGGAAGGTGGCCGAGCTCGACGCCGAAACGCGCAATCTGAAAGCCGCCGCCGCCATCGGAGCGCGGCGCGTCGCCGAGATGGAGCGCATCTTATCTAAAATGGATCTTGCTCATTGAAGCGCGCAGGCGGCCCGAATTTTCTCCCCAGGACGCGGTCCGGATCGCCCGCCAACTCTACAGCATCGAGGCTTCGGCCAGCCCCCTGCCCGGCGAGTTCGACGAAAACTTCCACCTGATCGCCGCACGCGGCCAGTACGTCCTGAAGATCATGCGCCCGGGCTGCCAGCGCGCCTTTCTCGATTTGCAGGAGCAGGTCCTCGCCCGCCTCCAGGGCCTCGCGGTCCCGCAACCCGCCGGTCCCGTCTCAAACAGCGGCGGACGTTTCATCTGGCTGCTCGAATGGCTGCCCGGCCAGCCCCTGGCAAGCCTCCGCCGCCCCACTCTGCAAATGCTCGAACAGCTCGGCCGGCTGCTCGGCGAAATCGATTCGCGCCTGTCCGGCTTTTCCCATCCCGCCGCGCTCCGCGAATTCAAATGGGACCTGAAACGGGCCGGCTGGATCCGCGATTACCTGTCCTTCATCGCCGATCCGGCCCGCCGCGCGCTGGTCGAAAAAATTCTCGCGCGCTACGAGGCCGAGGCCGCGCCGGAATTGAGCAAACTGCGGCACGGCGTGATTCATGGTGACGCCAACGACCACAACGTCCTGGCCGATCGCGGCGCCATCCGTCTGATCGACTTCGGCGACGTGCATTACACCGTCACGGTCGCGGAAATCGCCATCGCCTGCGCCTACGCGGCCTGCCGGCCCGGCGATCCCATGGACTCGATCCTGGCCGTGCTGCGCGGATATGCCCGCATTTTTCTGCTGGAGGAGCGCGAAATCGAGCTGCTGTTTCCGCTGCTGCTGGCCCGGCTCGCCGTCAGCGTGACCAATTCGAGCTATTTAAGCACGATTCGCCCCGATCCTTACGTCACCGTGAGCGAGCAAGATGCCTGGCGAGCAATCGAAAAGCTCAGCGCGATCCATCCCCGGCTGGCTCACTACCGCCTGCGCGGCGCCTGCGGGCTGGAGCCGTCGCCGCGCACGCCCTCCGTCGCCGCCGCCCTGCGCGCTCTCCGGCCCGCGCCGCTGGTCCCGCCGGGAAAAACGATCGTCTTCGATCTGAGCTATTCAAGCACCCTGCTGGCGGCCGATCCCAAATCCTACCAGACCGCGCCCCTCACCGAAACGCTCTGGCGGGAGATGCGCCGCGCCGGCGCCACCATCGGCATCGGCCGCTACGATGAAGCGCGGCCGATTTATACCGCGCCCGAATTTGCCGCGGGCCCCCGCGAAACCGACGACCACCGCACGATTCATATCGGCCTGGATCTTTTTTGCGAACCCGGCACTCCGGTTTTCGCGCCGCTCGCCGGCACGGTTCACGCCTTCGCCAACCGCGGCCGCAGGCTCGATTACGGTCCGGTGATCGTCTTGCGCCACGATGCGGGATTTTTCACCTTGTACGGCCATCTGACGCGCTATTCGCTCGAAAATTTGCGCGTGGGCCAGCCGGTCGAGGCGGGTCAGGCCTTCGCCAAAATCGGCGCGCCGCCGGAAAACGGCGGCTGGCCGCCGCACCTGCATTTTCAAATCATCGTCGACGACCTCGATCTGGGAACCGATTTTCCCGGCGTCGCCTTCGCCGCCCAGCGCGATGTTTGGAAAAGCCTTTCGCCCGATCCGCGGCTGATCGCCGATGCGCCCGATTTCCGCGAGCCTTCCGTCCGCGAAACTCTGGAAGCCAGACGGGTTCTGCTGGGACGCAACCTGAGCGTCAGCTACGAAAAACCGCTGAAAATCGTGCGCGGCTGGCGCCAGTATCTGTACGACGAAAACGGCCGCGCCTATCTGGATGTTTACAACAACGTGCCGCTGCTGGGGCACAGCCATCCGCGGGTGGCGGAAGCCGTCGCGCGCCAAATTTCGGTTTTGAACACAAATACGCGCTATTTGCACGACAAAATCGTCGAATACGCGTCAAAACTGACGCAATTGCTGCCGGAGCCGCTGCGTGTTTGCTATTTCCTCAATTCGGCGAGCGAGGCCAACGAGCTGGCGCTTCGCCTGGCCCGCGCCCGCCTGGGCCGCCAGGAAACCATCGTGCTCGAACACGCCTATCACGGCCACACCAACACGCTGATCGATATCAGTCCGTATAAGTTCAACGGCCCGGGCGGGGGCGGCCGCAAGCCGTGGGTGCGCGTCGCGCCTTTGCCCGATCCGCACAGGCGCGGCGATCCCGCCGCGGGACTCGAATACGCCCGCGCCGCCGCGGAGCTCATCGATGGACCGGCGGCGTTCATCGCCGAAAGCCTGCCCAGCGTCGGCGGCCAGGTGGTTTTTCCGCCCGGCTATCTCGGCGAAGTTTATCGCGCCGTGCGCGCGGCCGGCGGAGTTTGCATCGCCGACGAAGTGCAGGTCGGCTTCGGGCGATTGGGCGACTATTTTTGGGGATTTCAGATGCAAGGCGTAACCCCGGACATCGTGGTGCTGGGCAAACCGATGGGCAACGCCTTTCCGCTGGCGGGCGTGGTCACCACGCCCGAAATCGCCGCCGCGTTCGACAACGGAATGGAGTTTTTCAGCACCTTTGGCGGGAATCCGGTGGCCTGCGCGGCGGGCCTGGCGGTGCTCGAGGCGCTGCGCGAGGAGCGGCTGCCGGAAAATGCCGCGCGCGTTGGCCGGTTGCTCATGCAGTTGCTGCAAAAATTGGACGTCGCCGATGTCCGCGGCCGCGGCTTATTTCTCGGCGTTGAGCTTTCCACCGGCGAGCACGCCGCTTATGTTGTGAATCGCCTCCGCGAGCGCGGGATTCTGGCCGGCGCCGACGGCCCGCGACATAACGTGATCAAAATCCGCCCGCCGTTAATTTTTTCGGAACAAGACGCGGAATTCTTCGCGTCCCGGCTGGGTGAAGTTCTCGAAGAAAATTTTTAACCGGCGCGCGCTGACGCCGCCCGGCGACCGCCCCGCGCCGGAAAGGGGTTGACGGCGTGTTCCGTGAAGGACGGGAAATCATGGCAGGCGCGGCTGGATTCGAACCAGCGACCCTCAGCTTAGAAGGCTGATGCTCTATCCACCTGAGCTACGCGCCCTTTTCAAACATGCTAGCAACGGCCTCCAGCGCGCGCCACCACCGGTGTATTTTTGAGTACAATCGTGGCCGATGCAGTGGTGGGCGCCGGACCGGGCGGCGATTTGGCGCGCCGCACTGGCCTGGGAATTGTTATGCATTGCCCTGGCGGCGCCGGCGGCGGCGCAGGAGTTGCGCGTCTACTCTGAACTGGCGCGCATCGACGCATCCGGCAACGTGACCGCGCCGGCGCAGCCGCGCGAAATCCTCTCGCCGGCGGTCGTACGCAACGGCTTCACGTCGTTTCAAATCGTGGTTCAGGTGAAAAGCGGCACTCCATACTGGCTGTATGTGGGGGAAAATCCCGACAACGCGGTGAAGGTTTCCTTGTACCGCGAAATCGGCGAGCGGCTGGAGCCGTTAACCTCGCCCTACCACGGCGACGCAACGCAGATTTTCTGGCTGGATCTGTTTGCGGACCGCAACGCGGTCGTACGCCGGGTCAAGATCGAGCCGGAGCTCGATGTGGGGGATGACTGGGTCGTCTATCCCATGGAGATCCGGGTGATGGAGGCGCGCGTGCCGGATCGGGCGCCGCCGGCCTCGATGAGGAGCTTCCTGTGCGGCCAACCCGCCGAACCGGCGGTCACCGATCTGGAAAAACTGCGCCGGCGCAACGAAGGGCAGGACGTCGCCCTGGCGGCCCTGGCGCCGGAACCGGAGCTGCGGTCGCGGTTGGGGGACTGCCAGAATCGCCCCGCCGACCCGGAGTCCTATCTGCGGCTGAGAGATTATCTGTTCCACATGCGTTAGACTGGAGGAAACAACGCTCAGGAGAGATGGCCGAGCGGTTGAAGGCGCACGCTTGGAAAGCGTGTATAGGGGAAACTCTATCGAGGGTTCGAATCCCTCTCTCTCCGCCATCGATACGGCGGCCGCGTTCGGGGGCTGTTCATGGCGAAACCAGCCCGGCCAGCGCGTCCAGCCAATCGAGCGTCCGCTCGATATCCTCATCGCTGGTCCGCGGATTAATGGTGCACAGCCGCAGCACGGTTTTTCCATTCAGCACCGTCGATGTCGCCAAGGCGTAGCCATCGCGCAGCATCGCCTCATGCAATCGTGCGTAAAAGCGATGATCCGCGCCGCGGCGGGCAAACGTCACGATGCCCATCTGCGCGGGAGTGATCACTTCCCAGCAGGGCATCGCCCGCAGTTTCGCCTCGGCCCGCTCGGCGAGGGCAAAACCGCGCTCCACGGCCGCGGCAAAGGACTCCAGCCCGAAAAACTGCATGGACATCCAGACCTTCAGAGCGCGGAATCCGCGGGTTAACTGAATGCCGTAATCGCACGGATTCAGCTCCGCTACATTGCGGTGCACGTCCGCCAGATACTCCGGCATGATCCGGTAGGCCGCCTTCAGCAGATCCGCCTCGCGCAGCAGCACGCATCCGCATTCGACCGGCTGAAAAAGCCACTTGTGCGGATCAAACGACAAGGAATCGGCGAGTTCGATGCCTGCCAGAAGTTTTTTCCCGCGGCCGCTGATCATGGCGGCCGCGCCGTAGGCTCCATCGACGTGCATCCACAAATCCTCGGCGCGGCAGAACGCGGCGGTTTCCGCCAACGGATCGATCGCGCCGGTGTTGGTGGTGCCCGCGTTGGCGATCACACAGAAAGGCCGCAGGCCGGCGCGCCGGTCCTCCGCCACTGCGCGCGCCAGCGCCTCCAGGGGCAGGCGGAAACCGCCGCCGGCGGGCAGGCGCCGGATCTGCTCCGGCAGAAAACCGATGACGCGCAGCGCGCGGTCGATCGAGGAGTGGGTCTGATCGGAATAATAAAGCACCGCGCCCGCGGTCCGGTCGTTCAGCCGGGCGTGGCGCGCGGCGGCGAGCGCCGTCAGGTTGGCCATCGAGCCGCCGCTGACGAACAGACCGCCGGCTTGCTCGGGAAAGCCGCACCATTCGCGAAACCAGTCGATCACCGCCAGCTCCAGCGCCGCCGGACCCGAGCCGCCCAGCCAGGATCCGTTGAATACGTTGAATCCCGACGCGAGCGCATCGGCCATCACGCTCGCGAAATTCGATGGCCCCGGCACAAACGCGAAAAATCGCGGATGGCAGATGTTCATGATGTAGGGAAGCACGTCGCGCTCCAGGCGCGAGAAGATCTCCTCCGCCGGGACCCCGCCGCGCGGCGGCGGTTCGCTCAATCGCGGCCGCAGCGCCGCCGGATCGCCCTTGGCTCCCACCGCTTTCCCGTTCAACCCAGCCAGGTGATCGACGATGCGATCGACCACACGATATCCCAGCTCCCGCATCTGCGCGGGCGGAAGTTCCAATTTTTCATTCATCCGTTTTCCTGCCAGCCTTCGCGTCCGAGGAGCGGAACGAACCTGCATCCGGAAGCGATGCGCGTGCTTATTTTTCCATGTTCCTTGCGAATCACCTGCAAATCCTGCTCCGCCCGGCTGCCCACCGGGATCACCAGAATGCCGGATCGTCGAGCTGATCGAGCAGCGCGCGCGGGACCGAAGGCGCCGCGGCGGCCACCGAAATTCCCTGAAACGGCGCCTGTTCGGGCACGCCCAGCGAGCCGTCGCCGCACAGCACGGTGACGTTGGAATCCAGGCCCGTGCGCCGCAGATTGGCGCGCGCCAGCTCGCACAGCTCGGGGATCCGTTCGATGGAAATCACGCGGCGCGCCAGCGCTCCCAGCACCGCGGCGTGATAACCCGATCCGGTTCCCACATCGAGCACATTTTCATCGCCGCGCAGTTCGAGTGATTCGGCCATCAGCGCGGTCATGTAGGGCTGGGTGATGGTCTGGCCGAAGCCGATTGGCAGCGGCGCGTCGGAATAGGCCAGCTCGCACACCCCGGCCGGCACGAACTCCTCCCGCGGAATCTTGCGCATGGCCTGCAACACGCGCGGATCGCGGATGCCGCGCGCCGCCAGTTGCTTTTCCACCATTTCCGCCGCCGCGGCGCTGGTCATTTGAACCTTCGTTTGTATTGGAAGTCGATTCCAAACAATCCGTTGGCCTCGCGCGTGGCGATGGCCGACCACTGCCGGCTGAAGTCGTACTCGATCTGCACGATCTGCTCCTGCGTGCGGTTCAGATTGGTGATGTAGGTGAGGGTGATGTCGCTCGAAACCTGCTGCTCGAAGGTCAAGCGCGCCTGCGGCAGATATTCGGCCCCGGTGAGCGTTGGATCGATTTTGACGCGGCTCGATCCGAAGAAGCGTTGCAGGCGGCTGGAGAGCTGCGCGGTGATGGCCTCCGAAATCAGCCCGCCGCCGGCCTGGGAAAGGCTGTTGCCGCTGCTGGAGTACTGCTCCGGATTCAAGCCCGCGGCCTCCTCAGGCGAGCGCCCCACCGCCAGCAGCGCGATGATTTCCCGCGGCTGCATCGGAGGATCCGAGCTGTAGTTCACGTTCAACTTCTGCATGGTCCCGGCGATGGAGATGTTCACCGTCACGCCGCGCGCCCTGGTTTCCAGTTCGATATCGAACACCGGGTCGATCTTTACCGGGTTGGCGAACCGGATATCGCCGCGATTGACCGTGTAGCGGTTGCCGAACATCTGCGCTTCGCCTTCGTTCACCGAAATCGTTCCCAGCAGCGCGGGACGCAGCGGCGTGCCCCGCAGGCGCAGATCCACTTCCGCCTCCAGATTGCGGGTCAGCGAGGTCTCCAGGGCGAATCCCGGGCCGCTTTCGATCCGCACGTCGAACTGCATGCCGCGAAGGTAGGCGCTGGGGGAGGCCGGCGCGGGCAGCGTGGCCGCGGTCTGCGCCAGCACGCGCGCCAGATCCGCGCGCGGAGTGAACGCGGCGCGGGTCAGCGTGACGGCGCCCGAAACGGTGCTGGCCTCGGAGGTGCCGTTCAAGGCCAGCGCCGCGTCGAAGGTGACGCTGACGTCCTCGGGATAGCGCACGCGGACCTTCTCCAGGGTAGCTTGCAGCCGGTACACCAGAGGCGAGCCGAAACCGATGAATCCGGCCAGATGGACCTTGCCTCCTCCGCTTTCCGCGGTCAACGTCTGGATGGTCGCGCGGTTGCGGTCGAAAATCACCGCGCCGTTGGCGTTGTCGACGCCGTTGGGCAGATCGCCCAGATAGAGCGAGGCGTTCCGCAGTTCCATCCGGCCGTTCACCTGCGGATCGCGCACCGATCCGCGGATGGAGGCCTGCACCGAGGCGCTGCCGCGCGCCGCCAGATCCGGGTTGAGCAGTTGCAGAATGATCAGATTCACCGAGCCGCGCACCGCAAGATCGGAACCCGTTTTTCCGTCGAACGAAATCGCTCCGGAGACTTCCAGGCTGGTGGAGCGGGCGGCGAACTGGGCCGAGCGGATCCGCGCGCCCGCCGCCGTGATGTCAACCACGACCGGCCGGGCGGCGCGCAGCACGATGTCCTGCGCCTGCACTCCCAGCCGCAGCATCTGGTTCGGCCGGGGTTGCACTTCCACCGCGGCCGCCGCCAGTTCCGCCCGAAATTCCCGCGGTTTGCCCAACGCCATCGATAGACTTCCCCCAATGCCGTCCAGAAATCCATCAAACGGCAGCTCTGCGGCCTCCAGCGCGCCGCCGCTCCGCAGAAGCTGATGAAGCATGGCGAGACTCAGCCGGGAGATCTGGAACGAAGCCGATCCCGGCATGTCCCCGGCCAGCTTCCAGGCGCCTTGCGCCTGAATGGTGATCTCCGGCGTGCGGCCCGCGGCGCGCAGCAGCAGCTCGGAGCCGCGGGTTTCGGCGTCCGCCGTGATCTCGCCGGGCGCCAGCCGGTTCCATCGCGCGCCGCGGGCCGCCAGATGCGCATGGACCGACTGAAGCTGAACTTCCCCGTTGGCGATTCTCGCGGTAACAGCGCCGCCGGCCTGGATCGTCGCGTCCGCTCCGCTCCGGAGGTTGGCGAACATCTTCAACGAGGAAAGCTCGACCTGCTGCGCGTCGAAGGCGATCCTCGCTTCGCCATTTTTCCAATCGCTGTGGCGGTACTCGCCTTCGAAACTGATCTTCGCCGGGCCGGCGCGGGCCTCCCCGCCGCTTACCGCAACCGCCTCCGGCGAGTATCGAATCGCGGCGTTCAACCGGTCCAGTTGCTCGCCGAAAGCCGCCGGTTTGTCGATCCGCACCGCCGCTTCGGCCTGCGGCGCCTGGAGCGATCCGGACAGGCGCGCCGTTCCCGAGGCGGTCCCGCCGGAAAGCCCGTGGAACCCCGCTTCCCGGGCCAGCTCCGCCAGTGGGGCGTTGCGAAAACTCAACTGCGCGGCGATCGCATCTTTTGCCACGGCGCCGGAGCCGGTCACTTCCATTTCGCCGCGGGCCAGCGTCGCGCGGTCGAACTCCACCCGCGCGCGATTCGCATTTATGCTCGCCGAAAACCGGTCGAAGGCGTGCCCGTCAAGCGAAGCGTGAACGACGGTGAGCTGCCCTGCCGCTTGCGGATCGTCCAGCGGTCCGCGGATCCGGCCGGTGAAGGTCGCGCGCCCGTTGGCCAGCTTCAGCGGAAGCTGGCGCGGCGCCTCGCCCGGGAGCATCGCCAGCACCGGCAGCAGATCGTCGAGATTGGTCGAATCCGCGGAAACTTCAAGCGATTCCCCGAGCACGCCCGCGGCCTCCACCCGCGTCGCGGGCGTGGCCAAAAACGAACGTTTCAGATCGATTTTCTTCGCCGCCTGATCGTAGCTCGCCTCCATTCGTCCCTCGATGGGCGCGCCGCCGTTCAGCGGGGTGATGGCCGCCGTTGCGTGCAGGCGGCAGTCGCGCCGCCCCATCGTTGCGTCCAGCGAGATCTGCGCGGCCAGCGCGCCGTTCCAGGGGATCTGCCGCCCGGACGCCATCGCCGCGGCCTGTTGAACGGTCCAGCCGCCGAGATTGCCCTCAAAATGGATCTGGCGCCAGTTGGTGATCACCGCCGCGCCGTCGATCGTCCCGCCGGCGAGGTGCGCCGAGATCCCGCGCAGCGATACGCCGCCGCGGGTGAGCCGCAAATCGGCGGCCGCCTCGGCGTTCTCAATTTTGATCCGATCCCGTGTGTACCCGATCCCCCGCGCCTGGATCCGGCCGGCGAGCGACGCCTCCGACAGGGAAAACGCAAGCTGGCCCTCGAAGCTTGCCGCTCCGGTCCGGGCCAGGGGCAGGTGGAGGAGCTCCGCGGCGTCGCGGACCGCCAGCGCCGCCTGGACGCGCAAGGTTCCCCGTAAAGAGCGCGGATCGTGAAGACGGCCGCTCAACTCGGCGCGGGAGGAGCGCCAGTCCAGACGCAGCCGCTGTACGTCGATGCCCTCCGGATCGATGGCAAAGGCCGCGGAAAGATTCGCCTCCAGCGCGCCGGCGCCGGGCATCGCCACGCGCAGCGCGCGGGAGGCCAGTTCCCCGCTGTACCGCGGGCCGCCGGCTTCGTAATTCATCCGCGCGCTCAGATGCTCGCCTTGAAGATTGAAAGCAACCCGCCGCTGATCGTAATCGAGCTCGCCGTCCTCGATTTCATACCTTCCGATGGCGACATCGAGCATCTGGCGGGCCCAGTTTCCCCGCGCCGCCGGCAGATTGTTCGAGCCGTCGGGATAAAAAATGACGTGCACCCGCGGCCGCTGGACGCGTAAATAGGAAAGATCGATGCGCCGCTCGAAAATGGAGACAACGCGAAGCCCGATGGTGATCGATTCCGCCGCCAGCAGCGGCGGATCGCCGGGCTTTTCGCGGCCGTGCAGCAGGAGGCCGTCAAGCGTCGCCGCCAGCCCCTCCGAATGAAACGAAAAACCGCGGATCTCGGCGCGGCCGCCGGTCGCTTTCTCGATCTCGGAGACGATCCGCTCCCGGATTCGATCGTGAAACCACCCGCTGCGCGCCACCCACACGGCGGCGATCAGCGCCGCCAGCAGCAGCACCCCCGCCGCCAGAAGCATTCGCCATACGATGCGGCCGAATCGCCTCATTGAAAAACCTGCGGGCGATACAAAATTTCCGTCTCCGTCCGCCGGGCGCCGAGCCAGCGGTCCAGCGCCTGCGCCGTCCGTTGATCGGTCAGCAGCTTTTCCACCTGCGGGCGGCTGGATTCGAAGCTGGGGATGTCCGTTTTGCCCGCGGCCCGCCACTGCGCGGCCAAAGTGTTGTAGAAGCCGCGCAGTTCCTCCTCGGAAAGCTGCACCTCGGGACGGAAGCGGAGCTCGCTGAAGCGCATGGCGCGGAGCCCCGCGGCCAGCTGCTGCTCGACATCCTGCTCGGTGATTCCGTAACGCGCCAGCGCGGCCGCGTAACCGGCGCCGTACTGCGCTTTGACGCCGTCGAGCAGTTTCGCCGCGTCGGATTCCGCCGGCAGGGCCACGTGCGTCAACGCGGCTTCCTCCAGGATCAGCATGCGGTCCACCAGCCGGTCGGCCGCCGCGCGTTTTTGCTGGGGGCCGGCGACGGGCTCGCGATGGTCGAGAAACGCGGCCACGCGCAGCTCGCGCAGCACGTCGCGCTCGGTGATCACCCGCTTGCCGACGCTCACCGCGATGCGGTCCAGCATCTCGCCCCGCGCAGCCAGCGCGGCGAAAACGCAGATGGCCAGGCGCGCGTTCATCAGAAAGTCTGCCCCAGCGAGAAGTGAAACTGGAACGCGTTGATCCGCTGATTGGTCAGCACGCCCTGGTTGGCCAGCAGTTGATCGAAAGTCCCCTGAAAACCATAAAACCGCGGCGGATTCGGGCTGAGGCTGAAATCGACGCGCACCGGTCCTACCGGCGTCCGGTAGCGCAGCCCGAAGCCGATGCCGTGCACCATGTAGTCGAAGTCCTGATTGTTGCGCTGGCTGAAGCGGAAACTGATGGTGCGCAGATCCGAATAGACGTTGCCCATATCGTGGAACAGCACGCCGCCCAGATTGTCTCCGATCAGCGGGAACCGCAGTTCGGTGGAGTGCATCAGCAGCGCGTCGCCGCCCAGCGGGAAGCCGGTTTCCAGGTCCCGCGGGCCGGCCTGATTGTCGGGGAAAGCCCGGTTGGAGGTGGCGCCGCCGGAAAAAAACCGCTCCGCCAGCGGAATCTGCGCGGGCCCGGCCAGCCGCTGGATCCAGCCGAACTGCACCGTCCGCGCCAGCACCACTCCCCGGCCCAAAGGATGATAGGTCGAATTTCTCATCAGCAGCCGCGTAAACTCCGGTTCCGAGCCGAGCCCGCGCAGGGCGATCCCGGCGTCAATCGTATTGTAGACTCCGCGGTGCGTGTTGAGGGGATCGTCGCGGCGGTCCTCGATGAACGTCATGGAGACGATGCCGACCCGCTCGGGCTGGGAAAATAACGGGATGAGCTCGGGCGAAATCAGCACGTTGCTGATGACCACGTGGCGGAACGTGTAGCGGTACTGAAGGCTGTTGGCGCGCGTGAGCCGCTGCGCCAGTTGGATGGAACCTTCCGCGCGCTGCGCCGCGAACGTCCGGATGTCGCGCGAATTATCGAACAGCCCGGATAGGGTCAGCGTGAGGTCCTCGTTGTCAAAAGGCTGCGGAACCGTGTAGCTGAGCAGCGCGCGCTGCTCGATGGTGGAAAAGCGGGTCTGCAAACTCAGCGTCTGCGCCTCGCCGAACAGATTCAGGCGGCTGACGCCGAGCGAAATCCGCGGGCTGAATCCGGTGGTGCCGGCCGGCTCGTCGAAGGTCGTGACCCCGCCGCCGATGCGTCCCAACTGCGCGCCCACCCCCACGTTGAACGAATAGCGGTTGGCTTCATCCATGTCCAGCAGCACGTAGCGGCGGTCCTCGTCTCCCTCCGGATTCTGCACCGCCGTCTGCACCTTGGAGAAAATCCCCAGGTCGTACAGCTTCTGCTGCGTCTCGGCGATCCTGTTTTGCGAGAGCGGATCGCCCGGCTTCAGCAGCAGCCTCTTTTGAACCAGCGGCGGCCGCGTGGTTTGCAGGCCGCGCACCAGCACCGCCCGCACATATTCGCGCCGCCCCGGCTGCACCGTGTAGGTGAGATCCACGCTATGATCGGCGAGGCCGGGCGATTCGCTCCAGTCGAACGCCGCGTTGGAGTAGCCATTGTTGAAGTAATAGCTGAGAATCGTATCGCGGTCGGCGGCGACATTGGCTTCGCTGAACGGTTCGCCTTCCCCCGATTGCAGAACCGAACGGATATAGGGAAGATCCGCTTCGGGAAAGCCCTGCAAAACAAGCCGGCCCACCCGCCACTGCGGGCCCTCCTTCACCTCGATCCGCACCGACAGATGGCCAGGAACGCCCCGGTAGTCGTCGGCGGTGCGGCCCGTCACCTCCACGTCGCGGAAGCCGTTGGATTGGTACAGATCGCGGATCGACTGGAGATCCCGATCAAGCATTTTCTGCGAGAAAAGGCCCCAGCGCGGCGTGAAAAAATGCGCCGTCTCCATCGACAGCCGCTGCCGGATCGTCGCGCTGTCGAAATAGCGGTTCCCGTAAATTCCGATGAACTCGAGTTTATGGCGGAGGTGGGGAGCGATCGCATAATCGACCACCTGCACGCCCGGCGCCGGCGCCGACGTCTGGAAATCCACCTGCGCTTCGAAGTAGCCCTGCGACTGCAAATACTCGATCAGGTTGCGGCGGCCCTCCAGCAGCAGGCTGCGGTCCACGGTGCGTTCTTCATAGACCGGAATCAACTGGCGCAGCTTGCTTTTCGGAACCCCGAGCCCGCTGGTGCGGACCTCCAGCACCGGCCCGCTGTCGAGGGCGAGCGACGGCGTCACCGTGTTCCTCTCCGGATGATAGTGCAGGCCTTGCAGGGTCACGGTGGCCTGCAAATGATCGCCCTTTTGAAAATCGGCCAGCACGCGGTTGACGCCGCGCTGCACCAGCCCCTCGGTCACCTGCCGCCATCCGGGCAGATGGATCAGCCAGATGCCGCGCCGCCAGTGCGTGTCGTCGACGATGTTGCGCTCCGGTTTTTTGAAGTTGCCGCTGAGCTGGATTCCGTCGAAGCGGGCGCGCTCGCCGGAGTCGATATGGAAGTGGATGAAAACTTCCTCGGTCGCTGGATACCGGTCCACCCGCCAGCTCACCTTGGCCTGGTACAGGCCGTTGGCGCGGAGCCGTTCCTCGATGTGTTCGGTGGCCTGCTTCAGTTCGCCTTCGGAAAAGCGCGCGCCCAGTTCGAGCTTGGCCGCGCTTTCCAGTTGCCCCCGCGTGGGCGGCTCGGAGACTCCCTCGATGCTCACGCCGCTGATGAAATACGCCTGCTCGGTGGAGACGGTCAGGACCACCCCGCCCTCGCCGTCGGCGCGGCCGTCGATGGAAACATTGGAATACCGTCCTGTCGCATACAACTTCTCGATCGCGGCGTGCACCCCCTCCAGCTCCAGCCGGTCCCCGGCATGAATCGGCAGAATTTTTTCAAGCGCCGCCGGAGGGTAGGGCTGCTCGGCCGGATCGAAGACGATGCGGGTGATCGTCCGGCCTTGCAGTTCGACGCCGGGATCCTGCGCCGGCGCGATTCCTCCGGCGCCGGCCAGGACCACTACAAGCACCGGCAAACGCACGCTTCCCAATGATAACCCAGCAGTTGCTGTTACCATCGTGTTGGATATGGAATCCCGCTATTCGCGCCAGATCCGCTTCGCCCCATTTGGCCAGGAAGGGCAGCGCCGGCTGCGCTCGGCGCGCGTCGCCATTGCCGGCTGCGGCGCTCTGGGCAGCGCGCAGGCGGAGCTGCTGGCGCGCGCCGGGGTGGGATCGCTGCGGCTGATCGACCGCGACTTCGTCGAGTGGAGCAATCTCCAGCGGCAATTTCTCTTCACCGAATCCGACGCGCGCGAGGCCTTGCCGAAAGCCGCCGCGGCGGCCCGGCGCTTGCGGGAGATCAACCAGGAGGTCGCGCTCGAGCCGGTGGTCGCCGACCTCACGCCGGCCAACGCCGCCGAACTTTTCGAGCACGCCGATCTGATCCTGGACGGCTGCGATAACTTCGAGACCCGCTACCTGATCAACGACGCGGCGGTGCGGGCCGGCGTGCCCTGGATCTATGGCGCCGCCGTCGGAAGCTACGGATTGACGCTGCCTGTTGTCCCGGAGCGGACCGCGTGTTTCCGCTGCGTCTATCCCGAGCCGCCGGCGGGCGCGCAGCCGACCTGCGAAACCGCCGGCGTGCTCGGACCGGCCACCGCGGCCGTCGCCGCGCTGCAAACCGCCGCCGCGCTGAAGATTCTCGCCGGCGCGCCGCTGGAGGCGCGGCTGACCACCATCGACGTCTGGTCCGGAGAAATCCGCCAGATCGGACCGCCCGCGCGCGATCCCGGCTGCCCCTGCTGCGCCCGGCGCGAGTTCGTTTATCTGGATGGATCGCGCCGCGCGCCGGTAAGCTTATGCGGGCGCAACGCCGTGCAGATCCACGAACACGCCCGGCCGGTCGATTTGAAAAACCTGGCCGCGCGGCTGGGCGCCATCGCGCCGGTGCGGGCCAACGAATTCGCCTTGCGCGTGGCGATCGAGCCCTACGAAATGACGGTGTTCCCCGACGGCCGCGCCATTATCAAGGGCACCACCGATATCGGCCTGGCGCGCAGCCTGTACGCCCGCTACATCGGCGCCTGAGCCGGCGGCGGTTCATTAACGTTCCCGCCCGTATCCGCCGATTTCTCCATGGAGTGACCCTCCCGGAGACCCTCGCCGAAATCCGCACCGCCTCCGCGCCGGTTGTCCGGCGCCGCTGGCCGGCCGCGCTCCTGCTGGTTCTGCTGCTGGCCCTCATCGCCAAACCGGTGTGGGAAGGGCGCCGCCAGGATCACTGGGGCGAGGGCAATGACGACGGCATCTACTGGGTCACCGCCAAGTCCCTGGCCACCGGCCGCGGATACCGGGTTCTCAATCTGCCGGGCGAGCCATATCAGACCAAGTACCCGCCGGTCTATCCTCTTTACCTTTCGCTGGCCTGGCGGATGCGTCCGGATTTTCCGGCGAACCTCACCACCGCCTGGGCCCTGCACGCCGCTCTCCTGCCCATTTATCTGGCGCTGCTGATGCGGCTGCTGCGCCAGCTCGGCTTCAGCCTGCGCCGCACGGCGCTGGTCTGCGCTCTCTCGATTGCGACCTTTCAATTCGTTCTGCTGAGCAACTCTTTGTTTTCCGAGCTGCCGGCCTGCTGTTTCCTGTTCGCCGCGGTCGCGCTGCTGGAAGACGACGCGGCCACAAACACGCAGGCCGCCCTCGCCGGGCTTTGCGCCGCCGGCGCTTATCTTACCCGCACCGCGGCGCTCCCGCTGTTTGCCGCCGTCCCGGTTTTTCTGTTTCTGCGCAAGCGGCCGCGCCAGATCGTTTCTTTCTTCGCGCCGGCGGTTCCGCTGGCGGCCTGCTGGCACGCCTGGGGCCTGCTTCACGCGCGGCAGGCGGCCTTGCCCGGATACTTCGCCGAATATCTCCGCGTCATCCACGCCACCGGATTTTGGGCGAACTTCGTCAAGCAGATCAACGCCGTCTCGACGGCTTCCGCCGAAAATCTCTTTCCCGGGCTCACCGCGCTTCTGGCCGGCATCCCGCTGCATCATCTGGTCCTCGCCGCCGCTCTGGCCGGCTCCATCCGCCTGGCGCGCCGGCGGCGCTGGCCGCTCGCGCTGATCTTTTCGGCGTTCTATCTGGCGATGATCCTGTGCTGGTGGGGCGAGGGCGTGTTTCGGATGCTGGCTCCCATCTGGCCGTTCCTGGTCGCCGGAATTTCCCAGGAAGCCTCCCACATCCTGGACCTGCGCAAGCCCGGCGCGCAGCCCTCCGGCGCGAGCCCGCGCGGCCGCGCCTTGCGGCTGGCGGTCGTCTGCCTGGCGGCGGTGGTTGCGCTGCGCAACTCCGCCAGCGTCTCCTCCCGCATCTCGCAGGTGATCTCCCAGGCCCGCGCCCAGCGTATCGCCGACCTGGACGCCTATCGCTGGATCGCGGCTCACGCCGCGCCCGCCGACGTCGTCGCCGCCTGGAAGGACTCGGTCAGCTATCTTTACACCGGGGTGCCCGCCTCGCATCCCGTTTTCGTCTATCTCATGCCGCTGGATCCGGGGACCAAGGCGCTGGGCGAATCCCCCGCCAGGCTCCCGGCCCGCTTCACCACCGGCCTGCTGGTGATCATGGAATCCGACCTCGACGCGGCCTTCGCCGCCGACCTCCGCGCCTTTGGCAGGATCGCCGATGCGATCCCCGGCGCCCGGCTTCAATACCAGTCCCCCACGGCGCTGATTTACCGCCTGCCGCTCCGGTAACGAACGCTGTTAAACTGGCGGCGTGCGAGTTTTGCTCCTGCTGGCCGCCGCCGCGGCGGCCTGCGCGCAGCCCGAACCCGTCATTGTCGACACCGATGGCGCGGTTTTCAACGACGACGGCGCCGCGCTGGCCATGGTTCTGGCCGAACCCGATAAGGCTCAGGTTTTGGGCGTCACGCTGGTCCCCGGCAATTTCTGGCCGTCGGAAGCCGCCGGCTACCTGTTCCGCGTGATCGACGCCAGAAACCAGCCCGGCATCCCGCTGCACTTCGGCGCGCGCTTCCCGCTGGTCCACACCCGCGAAATGGCCCAAAAAGAGCAAAAACAGTGGCCTGAAATCAACTACCTGGGCGCTTTCGCGCAGGATTTGCCGGAGCCCAAGCCGAAAGTGGAGCACCGCGCCTCGCACAAAAATGCCGTCGATTACATCGCCGACACCCTCCTTCAGGAGCCCGGCCCGGTGACCATCCTGGAGCTGGGCCCCATGACCAACCTGGCCATCGCGCTGCGCCTGCATCCGGAAATCGCGGCGAAAGTCAGGCGCCTGATCTTTTTGGGCGGGGCCCGGCAGGGCCGCGAGCTCAACTTCTGGTTCGATCCGGAAGCCGCGCAGATCGTGCTGCGCTCGGCGATCCCGCAAAAGATCATGTTCGGCCTGGAGATTTGCAGCCGCGCGGAACTCGATAAAGCGCATTACGAGCGGATCGCCGCCAAACGGACTCCCGTCACCGATCTTTACCGCAGCGACCTGGAAAAGCGGTTCAAGAAAGATCCCGGCGCGAAAGTTCCGCTGTGGGACTGCCTCGCCGCGGCCTACCTGATCGATCCGAGCTGGGTGACCCGGAAGGAAACGTCCTATCTCGACGTGGAAACCACGTTTGGAAAGGACTACGGGACGGTGAAGCCGCTGGACCGGGAACTGGCGCCGGAGGCCACTGCCGTCCAGATCATGCTCGATCTGGACTTCGCGAAGTTTTTCGAGGTCTATCAGGCGCTGCTGACCAAGTAAGCGGATGCAGTAGAATCGGGAAATGGCATCTGTCGCCGAAAAATCTCTTCTCTCGCCGCCCGATATCGGCGAGCGCCGTCCCCGATTCCGCAGCCAGCGCACCACGCGCTTCACCGAAAGCGTCATCCGCGAAATGACGCGGCTGGCCGCCCAGCATAACGCGGTCAACCTGGCGCAAGGCTTTCCCGATTTCGGCTCGCCCGAAGTTCTGCGCAAAGCCGCCTGCGAGGCCATCAACGCGGATATCAACCAATACGCGATCACCTGGGGATCGAAATCGCTGCGCGGCGCGATCGCGGCGAAGTACAGGAAAACGTACAATTTGGAGTTCGATCCGGAGCGCGAAATCACGGTCTGCTGCGGCGCCACCGAAGGCATGATGGCGGCGCTGATGGCGGTCACCAATCCCGGCGACGAAGTGGTGATCTTCGAGCCGTACTACGAAAACTACGGGCCGGACACGCTGCTGGCCGGCGCCGACCGCAAATTCGTCAAAATGCATCCGCCCGATTGGCGCTTCGACCGCGAGGAACTGCGCCGCGCGTTTTCGCCGCGCACCAAGGCGATCATTTTGTGCTCCCCCAATAATCCCACTGGCCGCGTCTTCGACCGCGGCGAGCTCGAATATATCGCGCAGTTGTGCCAGGAGTTCGATTGCCTGGCCATCACCGACGAAATTTACGAGCACATCCTCTACGACGGAGCCCAGCACATCCCGATCATGTCCCTGCCGGGCATGCGCAACCGGACCATTCTGATCAACAGCATGAGCAAGACCTACGCGGTCACCGGCTGGCGCATCGGCTGGGTGCTGGCGGCGCCGGATCTGTCGGATTCGATCCGCAAGATCCACGATTTTCTGACGGTGGGCTCGTCGGCCCCGCTCCAGGAAGCCAGCGCGGTGGCGCTCGGGCTGCCCGAGGAATACTACACCAATCTGGCCAGGGATTATCGCGAGCGGCGCGATGCGATGCTCAAGGTGCTGGAGGAAACCGGATTCCGCAGCTTCGCTCCGCGCGGCGCCTATTATGTGCTGTGCGACATTTCCGGCTTCGGCTACCCCGACGACATGGCGTTTTGCCGGCACCTGGTGGAAGACGTGGGCATCGCCGCCGTGCCCGGATCCAGTTTCTTTGAAAATCCCCAGGACGGCTCGCAACTGGTCCGCTTCTGTTTCTGCAAAAAATATGAGACCCTGAGGGAGGCGCAGGAGCGGTTAAGAAAAATTTAGAATCGCCACTGCGCAGCAGGCGAACCATCCTTGGGAGGAAGGATGGACGGGCAGGATGGAGGTGGTATGCCGATGTTTCTTCTTCCGGAGAACGTCGCCCGCCAGGATGGTTCCGGCGCGGATTGCCCGTTGGGAGCCGGCCGCGGCAAGCCGTTGCGGATCACGCTGGGCATCACTCGCAGCATGGAGCAGGAGAGCCTGGAGATCGCGGTCTGGGGCTCGGCGGACCGCAAAGACTGGAAGCTTCTCCAGGTTTTCCCGCTGAAGTTCTATTGCGGCACTTATTCGCTGCTGCTGGATCTGGCGCAGCATCCCGAAGTGCGCCATCTTCGCGCGAGCTGGAAGATGAGCCGCTGGGGCGGCGGCGATCCGTCTCCGCTGTTCGGCTTTTATCTGACCGCGGAAGAGGCGCAGGCGCAGGCGGTGGGCGCGTCGTCGCCCGCGGCCTAGCGCAGTTGCGGAAAGCCCAGGTCCACGCGGCTGCCGGCCAGGTCCGGCCAGCGGCTGGTGACAACTTTGGCCCGCGTATAAAACTGCACGCCTTCCGGCCCGTAGATGTGCAGATCGCCGAACAACGAGGCTTTCCACCCTCCGAAGCTGTAATAAGAAACCGGCACCGGGATGGGCACGTTAATGCCGACCATTCCGGCTTCCACATCGAACTGAAACTGGCGGGCCGCGCCGCCGTCGCGGGTGAAAATCGCCGCGCCGTTGCCGTACGGATTGCGGTTGACCAGCTCGACGGCTTCGGCGTAGGTGGACACGCGGGCCACGCTCAGCACGGGACCGAAAATCTCGTCGTCATAGCAGCGCATTCCGGGCTTGACGTTGTCGAGAAGCGAAGCGCCTAAAAAATTGGGGCCGCGCGCGCTTGCCGGATCGCCGCGCCCGTCGACGACGACGGTGGCGCCTTCGCCGGCGGCCGCGGCGACGTAGCCGGCCACGCGGTTGCGGTGTTCGGGCGTGATCAGGGGGCCCATTTCGCTGCCGGATTCGAGCCCGGGACCGATTTTGATCCTGGCCATCCGCTCGCGAATGGCCGCGATGAGCGGATCGGCGATTCCGCCGACGGCGACCACCACGGAAACCGCCATGCAGCGCTCGCCAGCCGAGCCATAGGCCGCCGAAACGGCCGCGTCGGCCGCCATCGCGATATCGGCGTCGGGCAACACCACCATGTGGTTCTTCGCCCCGCCCAGCGCCTGCACGCGCTTGCCGCAGCGCGCGGCCGATTCATAGACGCGTTTGGCCACCGGCGTGGAGCCCACGAAGCTGACCGCTTTCACATCGGGATGCTCGATCAAGCGCTCGACCGCGGCCTGATCCCCCTGAACCACGTTGAACACGCCATCGGGCAGCCCGGCCCGGCGCAGCAGATCGGCCAGCAGCAGGCTCGCCGAAGGATCGCGCTCGCTGGGCTTGAGGACAAATGTATTGCCGCAGGCAATGGCGTTGGCCAGCATCCAAAGAGGAACCATCGCCGGAAAATTGAAGGGGGTGATGCCGGCCACCACGCCGAGCGGCTGGCGGATGTGATAGACATCCACGCCGGCGCTGGCCTGTTCGCTGAAGGAGCCCTTGAGCAGGTTGGGGATGCCGCAGGCGAACTCGATGTTTTCCAATCCGCGGGCGACCTCGCCCAGGGCGTCCGGCAGGGTCTTGCCGTGTTCGAGCGTGATGGTTTCGGCGATGGCGCGGCGGTTGGCGTCCACCAACTCGCGAAACTTGAACATGATTTCGCTGCGGCGCGAGAGCGGAGCGGCGCGCCAGGAGGGGAAGGCGCCGCGGGCCGCGGCCACGGCCAGATCGACCTCCGCGGGGGAAGCGAAATCGACCGTGGCGCGGGGCTCGCCCGCCGCCGGGTTCCAGACCGCGCCGCAGCGGCCCGAGTTCGACTCAACGGGCCTGCCGCCAATCCAGTGATGGATCCGTTTCACGCCGGTCGCTGTAGCCATACGCTTCTGATCGTACTCTAGGACGCTCCTTGAAGCGAGCGCGCCGGTTCGTTGCGCTATTCTGAATTTTCAACCATGACCACTGTCACTCACCTTGAATGCAGCGTCTGCTCCAAGCGCCATGAGGCCGGAAAAATCCACAATCTGTGCGAGTGCGGCGGGCCGCTTTTGGTCCGCTACGACCTCAAAAAAGCGCGCGAAAGCTGGAACCGCGACTGGATTTCGAACGGTCCTTCGAGCATGTGGCGATACGCGCCCGTGCTGCCGGTTTCCAAGCCGTCCTCCATTGTTTCGCTGGGCGAGGGCATGACGCCGCTGATCCACGCGCGGCGGCTGGGGGCCAGGCTCGGCGCGCGGGATCTGTGGATCAAGGACGAAGGAGTGAACCCCACCGGATCCTTCAAGGCGCGCGGGCTTTCCTGCGCGGTTTCGATGTGCGTCGAGCTGGGCATCACCAAGGTGGCCATCCCCTCGGCGGGCAACGCCGCGGGCGCGCTGTCGGCCTACGCCGCCGCCGCCGGAATCGAGGCCCACATCTTCATGCCGCGCGACGTTCCCCAGGCCAACTTCATCGAGTGCTCGGCCACCGGCGCCAAGGTCACGCTGGTCAACGGACTGATCAGCGACTGCGGCAAGATGGTCGCCGCGAAAAAGGACGCCGAGGGATGGTTTGAAATCTCCACCCTGAAGGAGCCCTACCGCATCGAAGGCAAGAAGACCATGGGCTACGAACTGGCCGAACAGTTCCGCTGGGAGCTGCCCGACGCCATCTTCTATCCGGCCGGCGGCGGGGTGGGGATGATCGGGATGTGGAAGGCCTTCGCGGAGATGGAGGAGCTCGGCTGGATCGGCCCCAAGCGCCCCAAGATGATCGCGGTGCAGGCCGAAGGTTGCGCGCCGATGGTGCGCGCCTGGGAGCAGGGCAAGGAGCGCAGCGATTTTTTCGAAAATGCAGAAACAGTGGCGAGCGGTTTGCGCGTGCCCAAGGCGCTGGGCGATTTTCTGGTGTTGCGGGCGGCGCGGGAAAGCGGCGGAACGGCGATTGCGGTCAGCGATCCGGAGATGATCGAGGCCGGAGTTCAGTTAGCGAGCGATGAAGGCATTTTCGCCGCTCCGGAAGGCGGGGCCTGCGTGGCGGCGGCGCGCAAGCTGCTCGCCAACGGCTTTTTGAAGCCAGAGGAAAGAATCGTACTCTACAACACCGGCTCGGGCGTGAAGTATTTAGAAGCCTATTCTCCGGCATTTCCCCGTTAACCGGGATCTCCCAGCGCCGCAAAAGCAGGCCTGTTAAAGAAGACTCCGGCACTGGCGAATCGATTGCTCGCTTGGCATTGTCACGACGGGCCGCGGAAGGCGCGGGGAAACACCAACAAGACGCCTGGCGGCGCGGCGTCCACGACGTTTTCACCATGAGAGGAAATAACATGCGGGAGATGAGGAAGCGGCGGAGCTGGCTCGGCGGGATTTTTTTGTGCGCGGCGGCGCTGGGTTTTTTGGACACAGCGGGAGCACAAACCGTCACAATCACGCAGAACGGGCAGCCGCTCAGCGGAGCGCTTTCGTTCACCACGGCGGCCGGGACGCTGAGCGCGAGCCAAACGTTGAACGTGAGCACTCCGCCCAACAACGGCAATACGGTGACGGTGACGGTGCCGCCGCAGTACGCGGCGTGGCTGATCGTTTCCCCGGGCGTGATCGGCAGCACGCCGGGGCAGATTTCGGTCAGCGTGAACGCGGGTTCTCTGGGGGTGGGCACGCAGGCCGGGTATTTCACCGTGCAGATTTCCAACAACGCGGCGAGCGCGCAGACGGTTCTGGTGAACGCCACGATCACCGGCGCCTCGGCGCTGTCGGCCTCGCCCGCCTCGCTGAGCTTCACCGCGCAGGCCGGGCAGAGTTTCGGCACGCCGCAGGGCTGCGCGCAGCAGAACTTTGCGGGAAGCTGCCAGATCGCGATCTCCAGCAGCGCGGGCGCCCTGGCCTACAACGTGAGCTGGACGCCGGCCAACTCCTGGCTGCTTACGGATCAGTTCAGCGGATCGACGAGCGGCGCGCCGATGAACGTCAGCGTGAATCCGGCGAATCTGAGCCCCGGCGTCTACACCGGGGAGATCACCGTGCAGAGCAAGACCACCAACGATGCGGTGACCATCGCGGTGACGCTCACCGTGACCGCCAACGCGGCGTTGACGGCCACGCCGTCGTCTCTGAATTTCTACTACACCTCGGGCGGGGCCGCGCCGGCGGCGCAGCAGGTGACGGTGAGCTCGACCGGAGGCGCGATCGCATTTAACGTGAACCAGTCAGCGGGATCGCAGAGCTGGCTCAAGGTGAGCATCCTCAGCGGCGTCGCCAGCAGCAGCAACCCGGCGACCGTGACCGTGAGCGTGACGCCGGGCCCGGGAATGACGCCGGGTCCCTATACGGCGACGCTGAATTTCACCAGCCCGAACAGCAGCGCCTCGGTGAACGTGACGCTGGTGGTGAGCCAGAATCCGTTCCTGACGGTGAGCGCGAGCCAGCTCGCCTTCAGCGCGCCGTTTGCGGGCACGCCGCCGCCCACTCAGACGCTCACGGTGGGAAGCACCGGCGGGCCGCTGAACTTCACGGCCACCGCCTCGTCCAGTCCGGCGTGGCTTACCGTATCCCCGTCGGGCGGGTTGACCGGGACGCAGTCGGCGCAGCTTACCGTGGGCGTAAGCCAGGCGGGGCTGAACGCGCTTTCGATCGGATCCTATCAGGGAACCATCACCATCGCGCCGACCAATGGCGACCCGTATTCGCTGGTGGTGCAGGTGACCCTGACGGTGGGCGTGAACTCTACGCTCGTCGCCGCGCCGAGCCAGCTTGTGTTCAGCTACCAGATCGGGCAGGCGCAGCCGCCGGCGCAAACGGTGGAGCTGCTGAGCACCGGTCCCAGCCAGGCCTTCACAGTCACCACCACGGGCAGCGGCGCGGCCAATTGCGGCTCCGGAGCATGGCTCTCGGCGGCGGCCCTGCAATCGCCGCAAGCGACGCCGAACACCTTGAGCGTCAGCGTGAACACCACCGGCATGACCGCGGGCACCTGCAATGGAGTGGTGCATGTCTTCTACAACGGCCTGACGGGGCCGGCGGAAACGGATGTTCAGGTGACGCTGTTCGTCAGCGCCTCGCCGCTGCTGACCATCAACCTTCCCTACGGGTTCGGCTACGACGCCGCCCCGCTCGGATCGGCCACGCCCATCCAGCATGTCATCGGCGTCGGGAGCACGGATGGCTCGGCGATCCAGTATTCGGTGACGCCGCAGAGCGCGCCCTGCCCGTGGCTGGCGGCGGCGCCGGCGACCGGCAGCAATCCCGGCACGTCGCCCACCCAGATCCAGATCCAGATTTTGCCGGGCTGCGTGACCACCCCGGGGACCTATCCGGGAGGAATCCAGATCAGCTCGCCGGGCTTGCCGTCGCCGGTGAACCTGAGCCTGAACCTGGTGGTCACCTCGACCGTGCAGGTATCGGTCACGCCGCAGAGCCTGACGTTTACGGAGTCGCAGGGCGGGGCGCAGCCGCCGCCGCAGACGCTGAACTTCACGGTCTCCGGCGGAAACGCGGCGTTCGTGGCCACGGCTTCCTCCAATTTCAACTGGCTGACGGTGACGCCGGCATCGGGAAATACGAGCCTGGGAAAAATTTCGGTTTCGGTGAACAACAACACGCTGCCCGCGCAGACCTATAACGGATCGATCTACATCACCTTCGTGAACGCCGAGACGCCGTCGGCGACGATTCCGGTGCAGTTGATCGTCGGGCCGCCGCAGAGTCTCAGCGCGAGCCCAACATCGCTGACGTTCAGTTATCAATTGAACGGGCCGGCTCCGGCATCCCAGAATGTGACGCTGACCAGCACGGGCGGCCCGGTGAATTTCAGCGTGGCGGCCAACAGCACCGGCGGATGGCTCGGCGCGTCGCCGGCCAGCGGATCGACCGGATCGTCGGGGTCGCAGACGGTGGCGGTGTCGATCAATCCGGCGAATCTTCCGGCGAACACCACGGCGGGCCAATCGCTGGCGGGCACTCTCAGCATCACCGCGCCGGGCGTGCTGGCGAATCCGATCACCGTCGCGGTCACCTTGAACATTTCGGCCGCGCCGGCGCCGGCGCCCTCCACCATTTCCACCAGCGCGGTGAATAACGGCTATGGTCCGATCGCGCCGGGCGAGCTGATCACCATCAAGGGGACCAACCTGGGCCCGGCGACGGCGGCGACGTTTACGGTGAACGCGAACAATACCGTGAGCTCGACGCTGGCCGGCGTGCAGGTGTTGTTCGACGGAAACCCCGGTACGCCGACCTATGTTTCGGCGACCCAGATCAACGTGATCGTGCCGTGGGAGATCGCCGGAAGAACATCGACCAACATCGTGGTGTCGTATAACAACGTTTCTTCGACGCCGATCCCGGAACAGGTGGTTCCGGTGGCGCCGGGAATCTACACCCAGAACGCGACGGGAGCCGGACAGGCGGCCGCGGTGAATCTGAGCCCGGCGGCGGCCAGCATCTACAACGGTCCCGCCGGACAGGTGTTTCCGGGCACCAACGTGGCCATGGCGCCGGCGGCGGCCGGAACGGCGATCGCGCTCTATCTGACCGGCGGCGGCCTGACCAGCCCGCCGAGCGTCACCGGCACCATCAATCCTCCGGCGGCGGTCCCGCTGGCGGGCTGGACCCCCGGATCGGGAACGGTGACGGCGACTATCGGCGGCCAGCCGGCGCCGGTGCTGTACGCCGGCGCGGCGCCGACGCTGATTACCGGCGTGGTGCAGATCAATCTGCAGGTCCCGCAGGGCGTCCACGGCCCGGCGCTGCCGGTGGTGATCACCATCGACGGCGTGACGACCCAGACGACGGCCACGGTCGCCGTGCAGTAGCGATTGGAAGCTCCCGCTTCCGTGTGGCTTTCCAGGCGGCGGTCCTTCCTGCTGCGAAGGACCCCGCCCCTAAAATCTTCAGGCCCGGACTGCGACTCGCCGCGGGGCTCACTTGACGACCAGGTTCACCAATTTATCGGGCACCACGATCGCTTTGACGACCTGCCGGCCAGCCAGGAACGGCTGGGTTTTCGGATCGGCCAGAGCAAGTTTTTCCAGCTCCTGTTGCGAGGCGCCGAAGGGGACCGCCAGGCGCCCGCGCACCTTTCCGTTTACCTGCACGACGATCTCGGCGCGGTCTTCCCGGGCCAGTTCGGGATCATAGCGGGGCCACTGCTGGCGGAACACCGGACCCTGACGGCCAAGCTGCTCCCAGAGCTCTTCGGCGATATAGGGCGCGAATGGCCCGAGCATTAAAACCAGCGCAGGCAGGATTTGCTCGGTCGCTTCGCGGGAAAGATTCGCTTCTTCCTCCTGCAAGGTGTTGAGCAGCTCCATCAGGGCGGCGATGGAAGTGTTGAAGTGCCAGCGGTTGTTGAAATCTTCGGTGACTTTGCGGATGGTTTGATGCAATTTCCGCAAGGCGCGGCGGTCCGCGGCGGGGTCGGACGGCGCGGCCGCGCGGTGGAGGTTGCGGAGGACAAACCGGAACACGCGCTCCAAAAAGCGGCGCTGGCCGGCGACGCTCGATTCGTTCCAGGGCATGTCCTTTTCCGGCGGCGCGGCAAACAGCACGAACAGGCGGCAGGTGTCGGCGCCGTACCGGGCGATCATCTCCTCCGGATCGACGGTGTTGCCCTTGGACTTGGACATGGCGGTGCCGTCGGCGCCGAGCACCATCCCCTGGGTGAACAGGTTCGCGGCCGGCTCGTCGTTGGAAACCAGCCCGATATCGCGCATAAATTTGGTGAAAAAGCGCGAATAAAGAAGATGGAGAATGGCGTGGGTGACGCCGCCGATGTATTGATCCATCGGGAACCACTTCGCGATGGCCTGGCGGTGGAACGGCGCGCTGTGGTTTTGCGGATCGCAGTAGCGGTAGAAATACCAGGACGAATCGACGAAGGTGTCCATGGTGTCGGTTTCGCGGCGCGCCGGGCCGGAACATTTTGGACACTTCACGTTGACAAACGAGGGGACCTCTTCCAGCGGCGACCGTCCCTTCCCCGTGATCTTCACGTCCAGGGGAAGGATCACCGGCAGATCCTTTTCCGGCACCGGAACGGCGCCGCAGCCCGGGCAATGGATCACCGGAATCGGCGTGCCCCAATAGCGCTGGCGCGAAATGCCCCAATCCTTCAGGCGGTAGGTGATGGCCGCTTTGCCGAAGCCGTCCCGCTCGGCGCGCTCATTCATCACGCGGCGGGCCTCCCCGCTGGTCAAACCGGAAAACTCGCCCGAATTTTCGAGGATGCCGTCTTCGGTGAAGGCCGCCTTCGGATTCGCGTCCAGCTCCCCGTCCAACGGACGAATCACCGGGATCACCGGCAGCTTGTACTGTCTGCAAAACTCGAAATCCCGCGGGTCGTGGGCGGGCACGGCCATGATTGCGCCGGTGCCGTAGTCCATTAACACGAAGTTGCCGATCCACACCGGCAGGCGCGCCTGATTGAAGGGATTGACGGCGTAGCTGCCGGTGGGGATGCCTTCCTTTTCGATGTCGCCGGGGCCTTTCTGCGCCCGCGCGTCAATCATCTGCTTGGCTTTGGCCCGCCCCGGCTCGTCCAGAAGTTTTTGAGCCAACGGATGCTCCGGCGCAAGAATCAGGCAGGTGGCGCCGTAGATGGTGTCGATGCGGGTGGTGAAGACGCGGACCGGTTCGCCGGTCGCTTCCAGATGAAAATCGACTTCCGAGCCTTCGCTGCGGCCGATCCAGTTGCGCTGCATGGAAAGCACGCGCTCCGGCCACTTGCCTTCCAGTTTTTCGTCGATGTCGCGCAGCAGCTCCTCGGCGTAGGCGGTGATTTTCCAGAACCACTGCTCGATTTCGCGCTGCTGGACCGGGGTCGATTCGTGGCGCCAGCAGCAGCCCTCCACCACCTGTTCGTTGGCCAGCACGGTGGCGCATTCCGGGCACCAGTTGAGCAGCGCCTTTTTGCGGTAGGCCAGGCCGCGCTCCAGCATTTTCAGGAAAAACCACTGGTTCCAGCGGTAATACTCGGGCTCGCAGGTGGTGACTTCCAGCGACCAGTCGTAGGCGAAGCCCATCCGCTTCATCTGGCGCTTCATCTCCGCGATGTTGGAAAGGGTCCATTCGCGGGGATGGCGATTGCGCTGGATGGCCGCGTTTTCGGCAGGCAAGCCGAAGGCGTCCCAGCCCATCGGATGCCGAACGTTGTAGCCGCGCATCCACATGTACCGCGCCAGGGCGTCGCCGATGGCGTAGTTGCGCACGTGGCCCATGTGCAGCCGCCCGCTGGGATAGGGGAGCATTTCGACCACGTAATACTTGGGCGCCGGCGAGTCCGGATCGGCGTGGTAGAGGCCGGCCGATTCGTTGCGCCGCTGCCATTTCAACTCGATTGCGTTGTGGTCGTAGACGATTTCGGGCATAGAGATTTCAGCGTATCGAGATTCCGGCGGTCGTCGCCGTCTTTGTCCACCGGCGTTTCGAGAATGAAGGCTTTGGAGCGAAGTCTCGGGTGGGCCAGGATGCGGCGAAATCCGTCTAATCCAATATAACCTTCACCGATGTGCTGGTGGCGGTCCACCTGCGAGCCGAGCGGCGTCTTGGAGTCGTTGGAGTGAATCACCCGCACGTTCTCAAGGCCCAGAATCTCGCCGGCTTCGGCCATCGTTTTCTTGAGCCCGGCGGCGGTGGCGACGTCGTAACCGGCGCCCAGCAGATGGCAGGTGTCCAGGCAGAAGCCGATGGGGAGATCCGTCATTTGTCCGCCGAAGTCGCGCATCACGCGCAGCTCTTCGAAGCGGCCGCCGAGCTGCGCCCCCGCGCCCACGGTGTTTTCGATCAACAGCATCAGCTTTCCGAATTTGAGTCCCGCGGCGGCCGCGGCAACCCCTTCGATGAAGCGCCGGAGGCCTTGCTCCAGGGCCTGGCCCCGGTAATTCCCCGGATGCGCGACTAAGTATTCCGCGCCGATCGCGATGGCGCGCATGAGCTCGCCGCGAAACGCCTCGATCGACAGCGCGCGGATCGATTCCTGCGCGGAGGCAAGATTAATCAGGTAATTGTCATGGATCACGAGCGGGGCGAGGCTGTATTTTTCGCGCGCGGCTTGAAGCCGCTTGATTCCGGATTCGGAAAGCGGCGAGGCTTTCCATTGGCGAGGGCTGGAGGAAAAGATTTGAAACGTGTTGGCGCCCAGCTCGGCCGCCTTGAGAGCCGATCTTTCCAGCGCGCCGGCGATGGAGGTGTGGATTCCGATTCGCAATCCTCGATTTTACGGGAAGTCCCGCCCGCGGGCGCGCGTCCGCCGCCGGTCAGCCCCGCAGCAGGAACTCATGCATCGCCGCCGCCGCCCGCCGTCCCTCGGCGATGGCCCACACCACCAGCGACTGTCCCCGCCGCGCGTCGCCGGCCGCGAAGATTCCCGGCTCGGAGGTGTGATAATTCTCCGTCGCGATGTTGCCGCGGGCGTCGTGGCGCAGCGGGGTCCGCTGCGGACCCGTGAATCCGATCGCCAGCAAGACCAGATCCGCCTCCACGGCGAATTCCGCTCCGCTCGAATCACCAGCGCGAACGTAATGCACGCGCCGCACCGATCCGTCACCGGAGAAGCGCGTCGTGGCGATGGACCATTGGCGCACCCCGCCTTCCTCGTGCGAGCTTTCGCTGCGCAGTTGCAGCGGCCACAGCGGCCAGGGCGTCGAGGCCGCGCGCTCGGCCGGCGGCGCGGGCAGGATCTCAAACTGATGGACCGACGCCGCTTTCTGCCGGTGGCAGGTGCCCAGGCAGTCCGCGCCGGTGTCCCCGCCGCCGAGAATCACCACGCGCTTGCCGGTGGCCAGAATTTGATCCTTCACCGCGTCGCCCGCGTTGACGCGGTTCTGCTGCGTCAGAAACTCCATGGCGAAATGAATGCCGTTCAGCTCGCGGCCGGGAATTTTCATATCGCGCGGCACCTCGGCTCCGATGGCCAGCAGCACCGCGTCAAACTCGCGCCGCAGCGCGATGGCGTCTCCGGCCTGGTTGGTCACAAACACCACGCCTTCCTGGCGCATCTGCTCGATGCGCCGGTCGATCCAGCGCTTTTCCAGCTTGAAATCGGGAATCCCGTAGCGCAATAAGCCGCCGGGCCGGTCGTTTTTTTCAAACACCGTCACCGCGTGCCCGGCGCGGGCCAACTGCTGCGCCGCCGCCAGACCCGCCGGGCCGGATCCGATCACCGCGGCGCGCTTGCCCGACTTTTTCGGGGGCGGTTCCGGCACAATCCATCCCTCCTCGAAGGCGCGATCCACAATCGAGCACTCGATCGCCTTAATCGCCACCGGTTTCGAATTGATCCCCAGCACGCAGGCCGCTTCGCACGGCGCCGGGCAGATCCGCCCGGTGAACTCCGGAAAATTATTGGTGGCGTGCAGCGCGCGAATCGCGTCGCGCCAGCGTCCGCCCCAGGCCAGATCGTTCCAGTCGGGAATCGCGTTGTGCAGCGGGCATCCGTCGTGGCAGAAGGGGATGCCGCAGTCCATGCAGCGCGCGCTCTGCGTCCGCACCTTCTCCGCGGGAAAATCCTGATAGATCTCCAACCAGTCGTTGACCCGCTCGGACACCGGGCGGCGGGCCGGAGTTTCCCGCTCGTATTCGAGAAAACCCGTCGTCTTACCCATGCGCCACTCCCGCCGGAAGGCGCGAGCGCAGCACGCGCTTGTACTCGCGCGGAAACACTTTGACGAACCGGGCCGCCGCGGCGGCCCAATCCTCCAGGATCCGGTTGGCCAGCGGGCTGCCGGTTTCCTCGGCGTGGCGAGCGATCCAGTAGCGCAGATCCCCCAGGTCGCTTCCCTCGGGAACCTCCAGATCGACGCTGGCCGGGTTGCAGCGGGAGGTTCTGAATTTGCCCTCCGGATCGAACACATAGGCGATACCGCCGGTCATGCCCGCGGCGAAGTTCCGCCCCGTCTCCCCCAGCACGATCACCAGGCCGTTGGTCATATACTCGCAGCCGTGATCGCCCAGCCCCTCCACGACGGCTACCGCGCCGGAGTTGCGCACGGCGAACCGTTCGCCGGCCCGGCCGTTGAAAAACGCCTCGCCCGAGGTGGCCCCGTACAGCGCCACGTTTCCCACCACAACGTTTTCTTCCGGAGCAAAGCGCGAGGCCCGCGGCGGATAGACAATCAGCCGCCCGCCGGACAATCCCTTGCCGGTGTAATCGTTGGCGTCGCCCTCCAGTTCCAGCGTGACGCCGCGCGCCAGGAACGCTCCCAGGCTCTGCCCGGCCGATCCGCGCAGCTTGATGCGGATCGAATCGGGCTCCAGGCCCTGCGACCCGTAGCGGCGCGCGATCTCCCCGGAGAGCATGGCGCCCACGCTCCGGTCCACATTGCGCACCGGCATCTCGATTTCGGCCGGAGCCTCGTCGATCATCTTCAGCAGCGGAAGGTCGAAGGCGCGGTCGATGCCGTGGTCCTGGCGGATGCCCGCATCGGCGCCGCACCGGCGCAGCACGCGCGCCGGCGTCCGCGGCGAGTCCAGGATCTGCGAAAAATCCAGGCCGTGGGCCTTCCAGTGCTCGATCGCCGGCCGCATCTCCAGACGGCCGGTTTCTCCGATCATCTCCTCCATCCGCCGGAAGCCCAGCTCCGCCATCCATCGCCGGACCTGTTCGGCGACAAAGAAAAAATACTGAATCACGTGCTCCGGCGCGCCCGCGAATCGCTTCCGAAGCACCGGATCCTGCGTGGCGATGCCCACCGGGCAGGTGTTCAGATGGCATTTCCGCATCATCACGCAGCCCATGGCGATCAGCGGAGCGGTGGAAAAACCGAACTCCTCGGCACCCAGCAGCGCCGCGATCACCACATCCCGGCCGGTCTGCAATTTTCCGTCGGTCTGCAACACCACCCGGCTGCGCAGATCGTTCAGCACCAGCACCTGCTGCGTTTCGGCCAGCCCCAGCTCCCAGGGAACTCCGGCGTGGCGGATCGAGGTGAGCGGCGAAGCGCCGGTCCCTCCATCGTGCCCGCTGATTAAAATCACATCGGCGTGCGCCTTGGCGACTCCGGCGGCCACCGTCCCCACGCCGGTTTCGGCCACCAGCTTGACCGAAATCCGGGCCCGCGGGTTGACGTTCTTCAAGTCGTAAATGAGCTGGGCCAGATCCTCGATGGAATAGATATCGTGATGCGGCGGCGGCGAAATGAGCGGCACGCCGGCGATGGCGTGCCGCAGCCGCGCGATCGCCTCGTCCACCTTGTGGCCGGGAAGCTGGCCGCCTTCGCCCGGCTTGGCCCCCTGCGCCACCTTGATCTGCAACTCGTCGGCGTTGACCAGATAATTCACCGTGACGCCAAAACGCCCCGAAGCCACCTGCTTGACCGCGCTGCGGCGCAGATCCCGGAAGCGTTCCTCGTCCTCGCCGCCTTCGCCGGTGTTGGACTGCCCGCCGATGGTGTTCATGGCGATGGCCAGCGTTTCGTGCGCCTCCTTGCTGATGGAGCCAAACGACATGGCGCCGGTGCGGAAGCGCTTGACGATCTCCGCCGCCGGCTCCACCTCCTCCAGCGGCACCGGGCGCGCCGCCGGCTTCCATTCCATCAGCCCGCGCAGGGTGCACATCTGGCGGTTTTGCCCATCGATCAAATCGCTGTATTCCTGAAAGGTCTTCGCATTGTTGGCGCGCACGGCGTGCTGAAGCTTGCTCACCGTGAGCGGATTCAGCAGGTGATACTCGCCGCCGGCCCGGTATTGATACTCGCCGCCCGGCGCCAGCAGCGGCTCGGAGGGCCGCGGCGGCGTCCGCGCGTGCTCGTGCTTCATGCGCGCCTCCCGCGCCAGAACATCCAGGCCAACGCCCCCGATGCGCGACGCGGTGCCGGTGAAGTAGCGGTCCACCAGGGCCCGGCTCAGCCCGACCGCTTCAAAACACTGCGCGCCGCGATAGCTTTGCAGCGTGGGGATCCCCATCTTGGAAAAAACCTTGAGCAGCCCTTTGTGGATCGCCTTCTTGAAATTCTTGAGCGCGGTTTCAAACGGAACCCCGCCCAACTGGCCGCGCTGCGCCAGATCTTCCAGCGTTTCGATCGCCAGATACGGATTCACCGCGCTGGCGCCATAGCCGATCAGCAGGGCAAAGTGCATCACCTCGCGCGGCTCGCCCGATTCGACAATCAGCGCCACCTGCGTGCGCGTCTCCTCCCGGACCAGATGATGGTGGACCGCGGCCAGGGCCAGCAGGCTGGGAATCGGCGCGTATTCGCCGTCGATGCCCCGGTCGGAGAGGATCAGCAGCCGGTATCCGTCGCGGATGGCCAGCGAGGCGCGGCGGCACAGCTCGTCCAGGGACCGTTCCAGCTCCCGCTCCCCGCCTTCGGCGTGGAAGATGGCCGGCAGCGTGGCGGCCAGAAAATCGCCCCAGCTCAGCCGCCGCAGTTTCTCCAGATCGAGATTGGTCAGAATCGGATGCGGCAGCTTCAGCGTGTGGCAGTGCCGGGGCGTTTCCTCCAGGATGTTGCGCTCGGTGCCGATGTAGCTGGTGAGCGACATCATCATCTCCTCGCGGATCGGATCGATCGGCGGATTGGTGACCTGCGCGAAGAGCTGCTTGAAGTAATGAAACAGCAGTTGCGGGCGGTCCGACAGGCAGGCCAGCGGCGTGTCCACGCCCATCGAGCCGACCGGCTCCTCGCCGCCGGCCGCCATCGGCGCCAGAATCATCTTCAGATCTTCCTCGGTGTAGCCGAAGGCGCGCTGCCGCGCCACGATCGTCTTCGGATCAAAGCCGTAGACCCGCGGCGGCTCGGGCAGATCGTCCAGCCGGATGGTGTTTTCCTTCAGCCATTGCGCGTAGGGCCGCCGCCCGGCGAGCTGCTGCTTGATCTCCTCGTCCGGCACCATACGCCCCTCCTCCAGATTCACCAGCAGCATCTTGCCCGGCTGGAGCCTCCCCTTGTGGCGTACCTTTTCCGGCGCCACCGCCAGCACTCCCGTCTCCGAGGCGAGAATCAAATGATCGTCATCGGTCACCAGATAGCGCGCCGGCCGCAGCCCCATCCGGTCCAGCGTGGCGCCGATCCATTTGCCGTCGGTGAACGCCACCGCCGCCGGACCGTCCCAGGGCTCCATCAGCGAGGCGTGATACTCGTAAAACGCCCGCTTTTCCGGACTCATCGCGGAGTCGTGGTCCCAGGCCTCCGGAATCAGCATCGCGATCACATGCGGCAGGCTCCGCCCGGCCAGCGTCAGCATCTCGACGGCGTTATCCAGCGCCGCAGTGTCGCTGCCGCCCGCCGCGATGACCGGGAAAATCTTCCGGATATCGTCGCCGAAGCGGTCCGAGGCGAGAACCGACTGGCGCGCGTTCATCCAGTTGATATTGCCGCGAACCGTGTTGATCTCGCCGTTGTGGCACAGCAGCCGGTACGGATGCGCAAGCTGCCAGCTCGGAAACGTGTTCGTCGAAAAACGCTGGTGCACCAGGCAGAAGGCGCTGCGCGTGTCCGGATCGCGCAGCTCGCCGTAAAAATCGGCGATCTGCGGCGCCAGCAGCAAGCCCTTGTACACCATGGTCCGCGCCGAAAGCGAGGGGACGTAAAAAAACTCTTTTTGACGAATTTGCGAGCGGGCCACCGCAGCCTCGGCGGCGCGGCGCGCCACGTACAACCGGCGTTCCAGCTCATCCGTGGACCAATCTTCTTCTCCCGCCAGGAAAAGCTGCTCGATATACGGCTGCGTCGCCCGCGCCTGCCGCCCAATCGCGTCGGCGCGCACCGGAGTGTCGCGCCAGCCCAGCACCTTCAACCCCTGCTCGCGAGCCGCCGCTTCCACGATTCCTTCGCAGACCAGCCGCTCGCGCGCGTCCACCGGTAAAAACATCATCCCAGCCCCGTAGCGCCCCCGCTCGGGCAGGGCAAAGGGCAGCTCCCGCACAAAAAACTCGTGCGGGATCTGGATCAGAATGCCCGCGCCGTCGCCCGTTTCCGGATCGCAGCCGTAGGCGCCGCGGTGCGCCAGATGGATCAGAATCTCCAGGCCGCTGCGGATGATCTGCTGGGATCGCGCCCCGGACAGGTTCACGATAAAACCCATGCCGCAGGCATCGTGTTCCTGGGCCGGATCGTAGAGGCCTTGCGCAGGGAAAGCCATGGCCTATGGTAGAGGATTATTAGTATTAGGTCAATGGATTTTATTTGCTTGCATTATTAGTAATACTAATGTAATATGGTTCCGGCCCAGCTCCATGGCTTACGAAAACCATAAACTTTTCCGCGACATCGCACAGACGCGCAGCATGAGCCGCGCCGCGGCGATGAATGGCATCAGCCAGTCCGCCGCGACGCAGCAGATTCAGGATCTGGAAAAATCCTTCGCCACGGAGCTCTTGGACCGCTCCCGCCGCCCCCTGGCCCTGACCGAGGCCGGACAGATCTATGCCCAGTTTTGCCGCGACGTTCTCCGCCGCCGCGAGGATTTTCTGGCCGAACTGGCGCGGGTCCGCCAGGAAACCGACGCCCGGGTGCGCGTCGCCTCGATCTATTCGGTGGGACTGGGCGAGATGGTGGACCTGGAACAGGAGTTTTCTGCCCGCCATCCGGAGGCGACTTTAGAGGTCGAATATCTGCGGCCGGAAAAAGTGTATGAGGCCGTGCTGGCCGATGAGGCCGATATCGGCCTGGTCAGCTACCCCGAGGCGACCCGCGAAATCCAGGTGATTCCCTGGCGGCGCGAGGAGATGGTGCTGGCGGCCTCGCCCTATCATCCGCTGGCCGGGCTCGCGCCGGTGCCGCTGGCCGCATTGAACGGCATCGAGTTCGTCGGCTTCGACGAGGATCTGCCCATCCAGCGCGAGATCGACCGCTTTTTGCGCGAGCACGGCGTCCAGGTGAACCAGATCCTGCACTTCGACAATCTGCAAATGATCAAGGAAGCCGTGGCGCATCGCGTGGGAGTGAGCATCATGCCCGCGCGCATCATGCTGGAGGAGCTGGCCCAGGGGCGGCTGGTGGCGATTCCCATCGGCGCCTCGGAGCTGTACCGCCCGCTGGGAATTATTCACCGCCGGAAAAAAAAGTTCCGCAAGGCCGCGCAGGAGTTTATCGCTTTGCTCTGTGAAAAGCCGGGGCCCGCCTGGAGCGGCGTGCGTCCGGAGGGCGGCGCAGGGGCGGGATGAGTCCCGCCCGCAAAACGCTCATTCGGTTTCGCGCGTGCGCTTCTTGCGGTTGCGCTTGCGGGCCAGCGCTTCCTTGGTTCTCTTCTTCTCGCCAGGTTTTAGATAGAACGAGTGCCGCTTGATCTCTTTGATGATGTCTTCCTGCTGCACCTTGCGCTTAAACCGCCGCAGCGCGCTTTCAAGCGTTTCTCCTTCCTGAACATGGACCTCCGCCAATCCCAATCACCTCGCTTTCGAAGAGGAATTCCTTCCAGCATAGCATCCGGGCCTGCCGCGGCGGGAGGGCGCCCGGAAAGCATCTCCGGCCGCCGGGCGGATCTCTCCGGCGGGCAGAACGCGGCCCGCGTTCATGCGGAA
This sequence comes from Terriglobia bacterium, assembly GCA_021324615.1. Classification (GTDB taxonomy): domain Bacteria; phylum Acidobacteriota; class Terriglobia; order Bryobacterales; family Bryobacteraceae; genus Palsa-187. The sequence continues at coordinate 57,869 of JAJPIT010000071.1, forward strand.
TTTGCCGCGAATTCCCGCGATAACCGCTCATAGGTCACCTCCAGCGCCTCCGGCAGCACCCGCGTTTCGCCGATCGTGGTCATGAAATTCACGTCGCCCGACCAGCGCGGCAGCAGATGCAGATGAATATGCCCGGCCACGCCGGCCCCCGCGCTCGCGCCGATATTCATTCCCACGTTGAAGCCGTCCGGGCGGTACAGGCGGCGCAGCGCGGACTCCGCCATCTGAGCCAGCCCGGTCATCTCCCGCAGCGCCTCCGGATCGGCCTCGGCAAGCGAGGCGGCGTGCGCATACGGGGCGATCATCAGATGCCCGCTGGTGTAGGGAAACGCATTCAGCATGACGAAATTCTTGGCCGCCCGCCGCAGCACGTAATTCTCGCGGTCGTTGGCCGAGCCCGCCGCGCGGCAGAACAGACATCCTTCGGCGGGCGAAGCCTTCGAGACATAGCGGTAGCGCCACGGGCTCCACAGATAATCCATCTTGCTTGTAAAAAAACCTGACGCCTTCAGGCGTGCGTTTCCGGAGGCGGGCCGCCGGCCGCCGGCGCGCCTTCCCCGCTGTTGTTGTTGTTGACCAGATCCTTGAGTTCTTTGCTGGGCTTGAAATAAGGGATCCGTTTGGCCGGAACCTCCACCCGCGCTCCGGTCTTCGGATTGCGCCCCACGCGGGGCTGGCGCTGGCGCGTGCGGAAACTGCCAAACCCGCGGATCTCGATCTTGTCTCCGGTCCTCAGGGCGCGCACCACGCTGTCAAAGATCGCCTCCACGATCACCTCCGAATCCTTGCGCGTCATCTCCACCACCCGCGAGACTTCTTCGATCAGTTCCGCTTTGGTCATCGTTCCCCTTTTCCTCGTAAGCTCATAGCTTCCTCGATGGTCATGGTCGCCGCGGCGGCCTGGCGCTGATAATCTTCCAGGCGCGTGCGCTCTTCCTCCTCGGCCACCGCGCGCAGGCTTAAACCGATTTTCTTCTCCGCTTCGTTCATCTTGATGATCTTGAAGTCGTATTCTTCGCCGATCGGCAGCGGCGATTCGCCTTCCCCCGCCGCGGGCATCGGCGGAATCTCGGATTTATGGCACAGCGCTTCGACGCCCGGCGCCAGCTCCACGAACACCCCGAACGCGCAGGCGCGGCACACCCGCCCGCGAACCATGTCGCCCACTTCATGCGACCGGAAAAAGCTCTCCCACGCATCCGGCTGGAGCTGCTTGATCCCCAGCGAGAGGCGGCGGTTGGGCGCGTCGATATTTAAAATCACCGCCTGCATCACCTGGCCCTTTTTCAAAACCTCCGAGGGATGTTTGACGTGCTTGGTCCAGGAAAGATCGGAGACGTGAACCAGCCCGTCCACGCCTTCCTCGATCTCCAAAAACGCGCCGAAATCGGCCAGCTTCCGCACCCGCCCTTCCACCACGCTGCCAATGCTGTAGCGCTCGGCCACCGTGGTCCACGGATCGGGCTCCAGTTGCTTGATGCCGAGTGAAACGCGCCGCTCCTTGGGCTTGACGTCGAGCACCACGGCCTCCACCTGATCGCCCACCTTCACCACCTTGCTCGGATGCTTCATCCGCCGGCTCCAGGTCATTTCCGAAACGTGGATCAGGCCTTCCACGCCGGGTTCGATCTCGACAAAAGCCCCGTAATCGGTGATGCTCATGACCCGCCCGATCACCCGGCTTCCCGGCGGGCAGCGCTCGGGCAGCGTCTCCCACGGATCCGGCGTCAACTGGCGCAGGCCCAGCGAAATCCGCTCCCGCTCGCGGTCGAACTTCAACACCTTGACCGTGATCTCTTCGCCGACGTGCACCACCTCGCTCGGATGATTCACCCGGCCGTGCGACATGTCGCTGACGTGCAGCAATCCGTCCACCCCGCCCAGATCCACGAAAGCCCCGTAGTCGGTCAGGTTCTTCACCACCCCGGTGACCACCGCGCCTTCAAAAAGATGCTGGAGCGCGTTCTGCTTGCGCGCCTTCAAATCCTCCTCGACCGCCATCTTGCGCGAGACCACCACGTTCCCGCGCCGCCGGTTGACCTTGAGAACCTTCACCGGAATGTCCTGCCCGATGAACTGATCCAGATCGTGAACCGGCCGCACATCCACCTGCGAGCCCGGCATGAACGCCGGCACACCCACATCCACCATCAGGCCGCCCTTGGTGCGCTCGATCACACGCCCGGACACCAGAAGCTGCTCGCGCAGGGCCCGCTCCAGCGTATCCCACACCCGCAGCCGGCTCGCCTTGGAATAGGACAGCAGCACGTAGCCTTCCGGCTGGGCGCCGTGACGATCAACCATCACGTCAATCGTGTCGCCGACGCGAACCGCCACACTGCCGTCCGGCTGCCGGAGCTGTTCGATCGGAACTACGCCTTCCAGTTTGTAGCCAACGTCAACGATAACTTCCTGCGGCGTGATCTTGACCACATGGCCCTGCAACAGCTCCCCTTCCGAAGGCGGGGCGAGATGACTGTAATCTTCGATGAGATGTTCGAGGTCATCTTCCGCAAGGAAGTTGACGTCCGCATCCCGTTCATCTGCGCTGCTGGCCATTCCAATCTCCGGCGAAACCGTTGAAGAATCAGTACTTCAGAACTATAGCCGAGGCCATAGTCCTTGTCAACCTGAGTCCTCAGCGGTCCCCAAGTTGGTTTTACCATAATTGAACGCCGAAAGGGGCGAAACCGCCCGCCAACCCCGCGCTATGCCGGGTGGCTTAAGCGGCGGATCCGGGCCGCTGCTCTTGCCCCCGCCACGGCCGCCATTCTACTCTGTAGATTCATGGAAATAGTCAAAATTATCGGGCGTGAGATCCTCGATTCACGCGGAAATCCCACCGTCGAGGCGGACGTTCATCTGGCCGGCGGCTCCTTCGGCCGGGCCGCGGTCCCTTCCGGCGCATCCACCGGCGAACACGAGGCGGTGGAGCTGCGGGACGGCGACCCCTCGCGCTACCTGGGAAAGGGAACCAGAACCGCCGCGGCAAATATCATGGGGCATATCGCGCCCGCGCTGGTGGGGCTTGACGCCGACCGGCAGATCGAGATCGACCGGCACATGATCCGGCTCGATGGCACCCCCAACAAATCCAGGCTCGGCGCCAACGCCATCCTGGCGGTTTCCATGGCGGCCGCCCGCGCCGCCGCGGCGTCTCACCATCTGCCCTTGTACCGCTATCTCGGCGGAGCCGGAGCCTGCCTGCTGCCGGTGCCGATGATGAACATCCTCAACGGCGGAGCGCACGCCGATAACAGCGTGGACCCGCAGGAGTTCATGATCGTGCCCTACGGCGCCGAAACCTTCTCGGAAGCCCTGCGCTGGGGCGCCGAGGTGTTTCACACGCTGAAAAGCGTGCTCAAAAAGCGCGGATATTCAACTTCGGTCGGCGATGAAGGGGGCTTTGCTCCCAATCTCAAGTCGAATGTCGAGGCGATTGAAGTGGTGCTGGAGGCGATTTCGCAGGCCGGCTATCAGCCCGGCGGGCAGATCGGCATCGCGCTCGACCCGGCGGCCAGCGAGTTTTACGATCCGGCGCGCAAAAAGTACGTTTTCAAGAAATCGGACAACAGCGAGCGGTCGTCCGAGCAGATGGTCGAGTTCTGGTCGGACTGGGTGCGGCAGTACCCCATCGTTTCGCTGGAGGACGGCATGGCGGAGGACGACTGGGAGGGATGGAAGGCCCTGACCGGCTCGCTCGGCCAGAAGATTCAACTGGTGGGCGACGATCTGTTTGTGACCAACACCTCCCGCCTGGCGCAGGGCATCGAGCGCGGCGTCGCCAATTCGATCCTGATCAAGCTGAATCAGATCGGCAGCGTGACCGAAACCTTGGAAGCCGTCAGGATGGCGGCGGAGGCGGGCTACACGTCCGTGATTTCCCACCGTTCGGGCGAGACCGAAGACGCCTTCATCGCCGATTTCGCGGTGGCCTCCGGCGCCGGGCAGATCAAGACCGGCTCGCTCAGCCGCACCGACCGCATCGCCAAATATAACCAGCTTCTGCGGATCGAAGAGGAACTGGGCGCCGCCGCACGCTTCGCCGGCAGAAAGGCCTTCCGCAGATGTTAAACGGCCGCCCGCTGGTTCTCACCATTCTGGACGGCTGGGGATATTCGGCGGCCACCGAAGGCAACGCGATCGCCCTGGCGCGCAAGCCCACCTTCGACCGCCTGCTGCGCGAATATCCCAACACCCTGGTGTACACGTCGGGTCCGTACGTGGGATTGCCCGAAGGGCAGATGGGCAACAGCGAGGTGGGGCATCTGAATATCGGCGCCGGCCGGGTGATTCACATGGATGTGACCCGCATCGACCGGATGATCGCCTCCGGAGAATTCTTCTCCAATCCGGTGTTGCTGGCGGCGATGCATCACGCGCGCGGCCGGCGTCTGCACCTGATGGGTTTGCTCAGCGACGGCGGCGTGCATTCGATGAACACCCATCTTTACGCCCTGCTGGAGATGGCCCGGCGCGAAGGCGTGAGCGACGTCTGCGTCCACTGCTTCCTGGATGGCCGCGACACGCCGCCGGAAAGCGGCGCGGGATTCCTCGAGGCGCTGCAAAAAGAGATGCGGCGGATCGGCGCCGGACGCATCGCCACCGTCTGCGGTCGCTACTACGCCATGGACCGGGATCAGCGCTGGGACCGCATCGAGCGGGCCAAAAACGCCATGGTCGAAGGCGCCGGTGAAAAGGCCGCCGATCCGGTCGCCGCCGTGAAACGGTCCTATGAGCGCGGCGTCACCGATGAGTTCGTCGAACCGGTCACCATCGTCGATGCGCGGCAGGAGCCGGTGGGCCGCATCCGCCCGGAAGACGCCTGCATCTTCTTCAACTACCGCGCCGACCGCGGCCGGCAGATGACGAAAGCGCTGGTCGAGTCTCCGCTGAAGCTGCACCTGGCGACCATGACCCAGTACGATAAAACATTCAATGTTCCGTTTGTTCTGCCGCGCGAGCATCCCTCGAACATCCTGGCCAACGTGATGGCCCAACTGAACTGGAAAAATCTGCGCGTCGCCGAAACGGAGAAGTACGCGCATGTGACCTATTTTTTTAACGGCGGAAACGAAAAACCGTACCCCGGCGAGGAGCGCGAGCTGGTGGCCTCGCCCAAGGTGGCGACCTATGACCTCAAGCCGGAGATGAGCGCCGAAGGAGTCACCGACGTGGTGGTGGGCGCGATTGAAAAGCGGGATTTCGACGTGATCGTGATGAACTACGCCAACGCCGACATGGTCGGGCATTCGGGGAAGATCGAAGCGACGGTGCAGGCGGTGGAGGCCGTCGATGCGGGCTTGGGGCGAATTTACGGCGCGTTGAAGAGAAAGGGCGGCCGTTGGATCATCACCGCCGATCACGGCAACGCGGAGATGATGATCGACCCGGAAACGCACGGCCCGCATACCTATCACACCACCAATCCGGTGCCCTTCCTCGTGGTGGATGAGGAGCGCCGCCCGCTGCGCGCGGGAGGGTCCTTGCAGGACATCGCGCCGACGATTTTAGGAATGTTCGGGGTCGCGCCGCCGCAGGAGATGACCGGCCGGGATCTGCGAAAACCGGCCTGAGACCGCGGGCGCCGCGGACCGGCCGCGCTCCGCGGGAGCCCCGCCGGGAAAGGCGGCGGACACTAATGCCGCCAGGGATGCAGCCGCGAATCGAGCTTCAGCTTCTTCTTCAGATCCGGCCAGAACTCCTGCGCCACATCCGAACCGGCGGCGATGCCCAGCCCCACCGTTCCGGCGCGCAGCGGCCGCGGGCTCAGGAAATGCTGCAATCCCCAGCGGTCGGCCAGCAGCGGCGTACCGTAGGCGGCGGCAAAAAGGCTGTAGGCGGGCATCGCTCCGCCCGAATCATTTCGCACCAGAAATGTTCGGGTGACCGCGTACTTGACGCGCGTCCAGGCCGTGCCCTTGCCCAGCGCGAAGTAGCGCGGATCTTCATGATCGAAGGCGCGCACGCCGAAAGCCAGGTTCTGGCGCAGAAAACTTCTTCCGAGGAACGACGCAGCCCGGACGCTATAGGAGTCCTCCACGCCCCACGGCATCCGCTTGCGCAGCAGCACATCCGCGCCCGAGTGGAGGTTGTAGAGGGCGATCGATCCCGGCGAAAAAATCTTGTTGGCCGTGAACAGATATTTTTCGCCGAGCGTCAGCGGCGACACCGGAGCGGGCGCGGGAGTCAAGGCGGCGTCCGGCGGAGCTTGCGCATCCTGAGACTGCGAATCCGGAGCCAGCGATGTTTGCGCTGTCAACGGCGCCAGCGAAACTCCGCCGAACGCTAGTACGACCCGCGCGGTAAAACAAAATCGCCTCAAATACAACATCCTCGTTACGGCTTCGGACTACTATACGCTCGAAAGTGCTTTTTCACAAGGGAAATTTTTCCGCAACACGGCGGCAAAGCGGGCTTTCGCGCGCCTTATCCTTCAAATTGCGCCGGATTCCCGCAGCCGCGCGATTTCGGAGTCGGAATAACCCAGCTCCTTTAAAACCGCTTCGGTGTGCTCGCCGAGAGCGGGAACCGCGGCCATTTGCGCGTCCACCCGGCCCGGCGGCAACAGCATGGGGATCGCGCCGGCCGGCGTCGCCACGTTCCGCCAGCGCCCGCGCGCCTTCAGTTGCGGATGCGACCACACCCCGGCCATGTCGTTCATCCGCGCGCTGGCGATGCCGGCCCGCTCCAGCCGCGCCAGAACTTCGCCGGCGCTCAGCGCGGCAAACGCCTCGCAAATGATCCGGGTGAGCGCGGCGCGGTTTTCCGAGCGCAGGACGTTCGTCGCGAAACGCGCGTCCGCAGCCAGTTCCGGGCGCTCCAGGACCATTTCGCAAAAAGCCGGCCATTCCCGCTCGTTTTGCAGTCCGAAGAAAACCTTGTTGCCATCGCCCGCCGGAAAGGGACCGTAAGGAAACACGGTGGCGTGAAAGGCGCCGGTGCGCGCCGGCGGCGGCGCGCCGCCGGTTGTGTAGTAAAGCGGATAGCCCATCCACTCCCCCAGCGATTCCAATAGCGACACATCGATGTGGCCGCCCCGTCCGGTCCGTTCCCGTTGCAGGAGCGCGGCCAGAATATTCGTCACCGCGTACATCGCGGCGGAAATATCGGCGATGGAGATTCCACACTTCACCGGCTCCTCCGGCGTGCCGGTGATCGACAGCAGGCCGGCCTCGGCCTGGATCAAAAGATCATAGGCTTTTTTCGAGGCAAAAGGCCCTGTCGCGCCGTAGCCGGAGATGTCGCAGAGAATCAGCCGCGGATAGCGCGCCTGAAGCGAGGCGAAGCCGAGACCCAGCCGCGCCGCCGCTCCGGGCGCAAGATTTTGCACCAAAACGTCGGCTTTTTCCACCAATTTGAACAAGATTTGGCTCGCCTCGGCATGTTTCAGATCGAGCGTGACGCTTTCTTTCGAGCGGTTGGCCCAGACGAAGTGCGAGGAAAGGCCGCGCGCGCGGCGGTCGTAGCCGCGGGCGAAATCGCCGCCGCCGGGCCGCTCGATTTTGATGACGCGCGCGCCCAAATCCGCCAGATGCCTGCTCGCCAGCGGAGCGGACACGGCGTGCTCCAGGCTGAGGACGACGATTCCGTCGAGCGGCAGCGATGGCATAAAGATGAATGTTACGACATCGCCCGCGAAGCTTCGCTCAGGATGCGTTCGGCGCGGGTGATCACCGGGCGGTCGACCATCTTGCCGCGCACCAGAATCGGACCGCCGGCCGAACGCCGGGCGGCTTCGAGGATCTCCTCGGCCCAGGCGATTTCGGCCGGACGCGGGCGAAAGCATTCATTCACGATCGGGACCTGCCGCGGATGGATGCACAGTTTTCCGCCGAAGCCCAGGCGGATGGCGCGCTCGGTATCGGCGCGGATCTGATCGGGCGAATCGGTCGCGGTGGTGATGCCGTCGATGGGCGGAAGAAGTCCGGCGAGGCGGGAAGCGAGGACCACGGTGGAGCGGAAGAACAGCAGCTCGTCATCGGAGACGCCGAGATCGAGCTGCAAGTCGAGATGACCGAACACCAGCCGCTGGACGCGCGGGCAGCGGGCGATTTCGGCAGCGTTGGCGATCCCCCGGGCGGTCTCGATGAGCGGCAGCAGAGCGGTCTCCGCGGAACATTGTCCGGCCGCGCTCAGAACATGATCGGGGCTTTCCGTTTTGGGCAGGACGATCGCCGCGCAGCCCCCGCACAGCGCCATGTCCTCCCGGAACCATTCGCTTCCGGCCGCGTTGACCCGCACCATCATGCCCGGCGGAAGGTTTTTCAAGGCCTGCCGCGCGGCGCTCTTTTCCGCCGGCGGAACGGCGTCTTCCAGATCGGCGATGACGGCGTGCGCGCCGCAGGCCAGCGCTTTTGCGAAGCGATCCGGCCGGGTGGCGGGAACGAACAGGTAAGAACGCGGGATCGGGCTCATGCGCACGAACCATGGTACGCGATGGCGCGGCTTGGCCGCCGGGATTTTGCGTTACAATCGCGTCTTGAATCGCGCCTGCTTTGTCGCCGCGGCGGCCTTTCTGGCGGCTTGCTCCAAGCCCGGTTCTGAAAATCCGCCGCCCCTTCCCAAACTGCAAATCGAGCGCTTTAAGCCGCAAATCCGCGCGCGGATCGAGGAAGCTTATCGCGCGGCGCTGGCCCGGCCGGACGACGCCGCCGCCAACGGCGGGCTGGGGATGCTGCTTCAGGCCTTCGAACAACTGGAATCGGCCGAGGCCTGCTACCGCCGCGCCCGCGCTTTCGATCCGGGACGATTCGACTGGGCCTATTATCTCGGGCTGGTGCAGTCGCAGAACGGTGAAAACGCCGAAGCGGCGAAAAATCTGGCCGGCGCGATCCGCATCGATCCGGGATACGTCCCGGCGAAAATCAAACTGGCCGAAGTGCTGCTGATTTTAGGACGGCTGGAGGAAAGCCGGCAAATCTCGGAAGCCCTGGTCCGGGAAGATCCGCGTATCGCGCCGGCGTATTATTGGCTGGGGCGCGCGGCGGCGGCGCGCGGCGATCTGCGCCAGGCCGAGCAGTGGTACGCGCAAGCCTGCGAGCAGTGGCCCAGCTACGGGACCGCGCATTACGCGCTCGCGCTGGCCTATCAGAAAACCGGCCAGACCGCCGAGGCGCAGCAGCATATGTCCGCGTATCAGAAGTATCAGGCCAACGGCGATCCGCAGCCGGAAGATCCCAAGCTCGAAGCGGTGCGCGCGCTGGATAATTCGGCGATCGCGCATCTGATGAGGGCGGTGGATCTGGAAAACGCCGGCCAGTTGCGGCAGGCGATCGCCGAGGATGAAGAAGCGGCGCGCCAGGATCCGAACCTGGTGCAGGCGCAGGCCAATCTCATTTCGCTTTACGCCCGCGCCGGCGAACCCGAAAAAGCCGAGCAGGCCTACCGCGCCGTGCTCGCCGTCAATCCCAATCTTCCGCAGAGCCACTACGATTACGGCGTATTTCTGGTGAGCCGTGCGCGGTTCGCGGAGGCGGAAGCCGCCTTTCGCAAGGCCATCGAATCCAGCCCGCATTACGCGGAAGCGCACAGCAATCTGGGCGCGATGCTGGAGCGCCGCGGCAGGATGAACGAGGCGGCGCGGGAGTATCGCGCGGCGATCGAGGACAAGCCCAATTTCCGCCAGGCGCATTATCAGCTCGGCCGATTGCTGCTGATGGACCACAAGCCGGCGCAGGCGATCGAGGAGTTGCGCCAGACACTTGAGCCGTCCGACGAGGCGACGCCGCAATTCCTGTACGCGCTCGGCGTGGCCTGCGCGGAAGTGCACGATTTCGCCTCCGCGCGGGATTACCTGCGGCGCGGCGCCTCGCAGGCCCAGGCGCTGGGCCAGGATGAGCTGGCCTCGCGGATTCAAGGCGTGCTCGGGCGTCTGGAGCAGAGCGGCGGAAAATGAGGGCCGCGGCGGTCGCGCTCGCCTGCCTTCTGGCGGCGTGCTCTCCTCGCGCGGGCGAAGCGCCAGGTCCGCGCTTCCGCGAAGCCGCCGCAGAAACCGGACTCGACTTTCATCACTTCACCGGCGCGACGGGAAAATTTTATCTGCCGGAGATCATGGGATCGGGCGTGGCGCTGCTCGACTATGACGGCGACGGCGACCTGGACGTTTTCTTCGTGCAGGGCGCCCCGCTTGATCCCGGCGCTCCGCTGGTGTTTCCGCCGCCTGCCGGATTCAAGCCGGGCAACCGTCTTTTTCGCAACCTGCTGAAGGAGACCGGCAAGCTGCGTTTCGTCGATGTCACCGAACAGGCCGGGCTCGCCTCGACCGGCTACGGCATGGGCGTCGCCGTGGCCGATTACAACAATGACGGCCATCCCGATCTCTATGTAACAAACTTCGGATCCAATGTTTTATATCGGAATAACGGCAACGGCACCTTTACCGACGTCACCAGCGACGCGGGCCTCGCCGCCGGCGGATGGAGCACCAGCGCAAGCTGGTTCGATTACGATCAGGACGGCCTGCTCGATCTTTATGTCGCGCGTTATCTGGACTTCACCGTGCGCGGAAACAAGGACTGCTTCACGCCCGCCGGCGAGCGCGATTACTGCTCGCCGAAAGCTTACAAAGGTCTCGCCGGAAAGCTCTACCGGAATCTGGGAAACGGCAAGTTCGAAGACGTGACGCAAATCACGGGAGTGGGAGCCGTGTCCGCGCCGGGGCTGGGCGTCCGCGCGGCGGATTTCAACGGCGACGGCCGCCCGGATCTCTATGTCGCCAACGACGGCGAAGCAAATCTTCTGTGGCTGAACAGCGGCGGCGGCACATTTCGCGAAGCGGCGCTGCTGGCAGGCGCGGCCTACTCGGCCGATGGGGTAGCGCGGGCGGGGATGGGCCTGGCGGTCGGCGATTTCGACGCCAGCGGAAACCAGAGCATTTTCGTCACCAATCTTACGCGGGAAGGCGCGACGCTCTATCGAAACTCGGGCAACGCGCAATTCAGCGATTCGACCATGCAGTTCGGGCTTTATCTGCCGACGGTCCCGTTCACCGGATTCGGAACCGAGTGGTTCGACTACGACAACGACGGCCGCCCGGATTTATTTATCGCCAACGGCGCGGTGACCATGGTGGAGGCCTTGCGCGGCGAGCCCTACCCCTATCATCAGCGCAATCTGCTGCTGCATAACGAAGGCGCGCGGTTTCGCGACGTGAGCGCGGAAGCCGGCGCGCCGTTCGCCCTGTCTGAGGTCGGCCGCGGCGCCGCCTTCGGGGACATCGATAACAACGGCACGTTGGATATTGTGGTCGCCAATAATAATGGTCCGGCGCGCCTGCTGCTGAACGAAACGAAATCGCCGAACCATTGGCTGGCGCTGCGGCTTGGTGGAGTTAAGTCGAATCGCGATGCGATCGGCGCGCGAGTTGTGGCGCAAAGGACGGGACATCCGCCGCTGGTCGCCGAAGTCCACACCGGCGGCAGCTATCTGAGTTCGAACGACCCCCGTATCCACTTCGGAGTGGGGGACGCCACGGCCGTCTCCATCCGGATCGAATGGCCCAGCGGGATCCGGGAAGAGTGGACCAATGTGCGCGTCGATGCCGAGATCAAGCTTATTGAGGGCTCCGGCCGCCGCATTCCGTAGTCCGCTTTTTTTCTTGAACATGCGCGGGTGTTACGCGGCCGTAACAACGGCAACATACCCCATGACACTTGCGGTTGCCCCCGGACGGCAGGCGACAATCTCGGGAACATGGCCGGGTGGTTGAGCCGCGTAGTCTCATCAAGACAGGGGGTGGGTTCATGTCCGCGAGGTCTTTGAGCTTGGCGTGTGCCGCGGCGATGATGGCATCTGTCCCTTCCTACGGGCAGCTTCTTAAAGGAACGATCCTGGGCAGCGTCACGGACCAGAGCCATGCGGTCATGCCCATGGTTCCGGTGCAGTTGACCGAGGTCAACACCAACTACCAGCGGACCGAAACCACCAACGACGCCGGATTCTTCGCGTTCGCGAACCTGGACCCCGGCATTTACCGGATTAGCATCAAGCAGGCCGGATTCAAGGAGGCCAAGCGCGAGGGCATCGCGCTGGAGGTGAACCAGACCATCCGCACCGACTTCGAATTGTCGCCCGGCGACGTAACCCAGGTGGTGGACGTCACCAGCGAAGCGCCGGTGCTGCAAACCGACCGCGCCGACACCGGCGGGCAGGTGGAGGCCGGCCAGATCCGCGATCTCACCATCGCCAACCAGCGGAACTATCAGGCCACGCTGGTGATTTTGCCCGGCGCGACGGCGGCCTACCGGTCCAATTCGCCGTTTTTTAATTCGCAGGAGTCCTTGCAGGTGCCGGTAAACGGCCTGGACCGGCAGAACAACTTCATGATCGAGGGTCTGGATAACAACATCGAGCAGGATAACAACTTAACCGCTGTGGTTCTGCCTCCGGACGCGATCCAGACGGTCAGCGTCAGCACCACCGCTTACGATCCGGAGTTCGGGCGCGCCGGAGCGGCGGCGGTGAACGTGATCATGAAGTCCGGCACCAACGACTTCCACGGAACGCTGTTTGAATACCACAATAACAGCGACTTTCAGGCGCGCAACTTCTTTTCCTATACGCCGCCCAAGGTGCCGCACGGAGTGCACAACCAGTATGGCGGCTCAGCCGGCGGGCATATCATTCGCGACAAGCTGTTCTACTTCGCCGATTTTCAGGGGACCAACGATATTGTCGGGCAGATCGCCACGCCGACCATCCCTACCGCGGCCATGCGAACCGGCGATTTCAGCGCCTCGCCGACGGTGATTTACGATCCGCTGACCGGCAATACGGCGACCGGCGCCGGGCGCACTCCGTTCCCCAATCAGCAGATTCCGGCCAACCGCATCAGCCCCATTTTCCAGGACTACATGAGCCTGCTGCCGGAGCCGACGCTACCCGGGCAGTCGAATAACATCGGAATCGCGACCGACCAGACCAAACAGATCTATTCCTTCGACACCAAGATCGACTGGGTGATCGACGCCAAGAACACCATGTTCGTCCGCTACAGCTTCGCCCACCTGAACGTGACCAATCCCGGCCTCTACGGCCCCGGACTGGGAATCTACGGCGGGCCGTCCAACAACGGATTCGACGCCACGGGTCCGGCGCTCAATCAGAGCCCCGGCTTGAATTACAGCCACATCTTCAGCCCCACGCTGGTGACCGAAGTCCGCCTGGGCGCGGTTCGCAACCGCAATGACGCGACCAACGTGGACACCGGGTTGAATCTCTCGCAAAAATTCGGCATTCCGAACGGGAATATCGGCGGATTCTGGTACGAAGGCCTGGCCGAGGTTTTCGTCAACGGATACGATACGCCGATGGTGGGCGTCAATGGCTGCCTGCCCTGGCGGCGCGCCAATACCAATTACGAAGCGGCGAACAACTGGACCAAAACGAAGGGCACGCACGTGATTAGCTGGGGTGGCGATTGGCGGCATGAAAATTATTTCCTGCTGCAAACCGCCACATTCAGCCCGCGCGGGCGCTTCACCTTCACCGCCGGGCCGACCACGCTCAACGCGCCGGGCATCGCCAACGGTTACGCCAACGCGCTGGCGTCGTTTGAACTCGATCAGCCCACCGGCATCGGCCGCGATCTGGCGGGAATCGAACCGGTCCGCAACGACACCGTGGAGGCGCTGTACGTGCACGATAAGTGGCAGGCGACGCCGAAACTGACGCTCGATCTGGGCGCCAGGTGGGAATACTGGCCGGCGTCGCACCCGCAGTTTCCCGGCGGGCAGTTTAATTACGACCCCAACACCAACAGCTTGCTCGCAGCGGGATACGGCAACATCCCCATGGATCTCGGCGTGAAAAATTATCCGAAAAACGTTTATCCGCGGGAAGGGCTCGCCTACCGGTTGAATGAGAAGACCGTGATCCGCGCCGGGTTCGGGATGAGCAGCGTCTATCGCTATATCGCCAACTGGCAGGGGCCGGTGAAGCAGAACCAGCAGTTGGTCGCGGCCAACTCATTTGTCGCCGCCGGATCGATGGCCACCGGATTCCCCACCCCGCAGTTCTTCGTCATCCCGCAGAACGGCATCATCCCCAACGCGCCCAACCAGAACTATTCGGTGACTCCTCCCAGAATCCCGGTGCCTTACACCGAAAGCTGGAACTTCACCATCCAGCGCACGCTGCCCGCCGCTCTTACTCTTGAGGTGGCCTATGTGGGCAACCACGGTCTGTTTATCTCCAATTCGAACGTGATCAACAGCGGGATCAACATCAACGCGGCGACCGTTGCCGGAAAGGGCGCGGCCAGCGAGCCGGAAAATATCGCCTTCGGCCGCACCGCCACCACCAATTATCCGTTCTTTGAAGGCTCCCATTACGAGGCCCTTCAAGTGAAGTTGAACCGCCGCTTTGCCAACGGGTTTATGATGACGACGGCGTATACCTTCGGCAAAGGGATCGACTATTCTCCGTATAACTTGCTTGGTTACGCGTCTCTGCCGGGCCTGACCAGATATAATCGCGCCAATACGTTTACCTACACCGCCACCTGGCTGCTGCCGTTTGGGACCGGCCGGAAGTATCTGACCAGCGGTCCCGGAAAATACATCCTCGGCGACTGGCAGATCGCCGCGCTGTGGACTTGGGAGAGCGGGCTGCCCTTGAACTTTGTCACCGGCGCGGGCTCCAATCTGTCCACGCCGCTCAACGCTCCCGGAAATGCACAAAAGCCGCAACAAATCGCGCCGGTTCAGATTCTGGGCCATGAGGGGCCGGGGCAGTATTGGTTCACCGCCAGCTCGTTCGCGGCTCCGCCGGCGGGGACGATCGGAAACGTTGGCCGCGATATTCTGTACGGTCCGAACCTGTTTTCGATTAACGCCTCGCTGACCCGGCAGTTCAGCCTCACCGAGCGGTTCAAACTGGCGTTCCGCGCCGAAGCCTTCAATTTGACCAACACGCCGGAGTTCGATCTGCCCGACACCACCTTCGGCGATGCGCAGTTCGGCCAGATCACCACCGCCGATCAGAACGCGCAGTCCGTCAAAGTGAATCCCAACCGGCTGCTCCAGCTCAGTCTGCGGCTGTCGTTCTGAGATAGGATTGAAGGCGTGGCCGGGCAAAGAGGGCGCGCGTTCCACCCGCCGGGCGTTCCTCGGCGCGGGCCTGGCGTTCCCGCTGGCGGCGCTGGCGGCGGATGAGGAGCTGGTTCCCTTCGCCGATTACGATCCGGAGTATCGCGCCGACGCGCAGGACGATCATCCGCGCGTAAAATCGTTCGACCTGCGCCGGCTGGATTCGCCGATCACTCCCGCCAGCGATTTTTTCACTTTTCATCAGACCAGCACGCTCCAGTTGGACGCCGAAGCCTGGCGGCTGCGAATCGGCGGATTGGTGAAGCGGCCGGCCGAACTGGCGCTTTCCGATCTTCTCAAGCACGATCGCCTCCAGATGCCGGTCACCATCGAATGCTCCGGCAACACCGGCGATCCGCGAATCATGAACGGATTGGTGAGCACCGCGGTGTGGTCCGGCGCCAGCCTGGCGGCGGTGCTGAACGAGTGCGGCCTGCTGCCGGAAGCCCGCGAGGCGGTCTTTCTCGGCGCCGATGTCGAACCGGATCCGAAATTCGAGGCCGGGGGCGCACCCTATGTTTCGCCGCACGGCTGGAGCCTGTTCATCCAGGACGCCATGGCTCCCGGCAATCTGCTGGCCTGGGAGATGAACGGCCGGCCGCTGGCGCCTGAACATGGCTTTCCGCTGCGGCTGGTGATGCCGGGCTGGTACGGCATGTCGCAGATCAAATGGCTCACGCGCATCGAACTGATCGACTGGCATTACGAAGGCCGGCACATGGCGCGAAACTATCAGAGCCTGCGCGCGCTGGACGGCGGCCTATGGCTGGATAGCTCGATCTCCCGCAACCGGTTGAAGTCGGTGGTGGCGAGGGTCACCAGGCGGCGTGCCGGCCCGAATTTCGAATATAAGATCGCCGGCGCGGCCTGGGGAGGGTCCGCGCGAATCGACCGGATCGAAGTGCGGATCGACGGCGGAGAATGGCGCGGCGCCAGGATCGATGAGCGCGCCGGCGATGAGGCTTGGGTTCTGTGGTCGATGCGCTGGCCGGAGGCCGCAGCGGGCGAGCACGTGATCGTTTCGCGGGCTGTCAATGCCCGCGGCGAGATTCAGCCCACGCGCGAGGAGATGGCGAAGCTGCGCGTCAGCAACCGCGAAGACAACTCGCAGTGGCCGCGGCGGGTGAGGATCGAATAGCACATCGCCGCCGGGGCGCGGCCGGGCGGGACGGAAAAAGCTGGCCGACGATTCGGTCACGCGTCCGGCGGCATCCACCAAGGCCCGCGCTTCCAGCCCCGGCTCGCGGGGCGTGCCGAAGCGCAGATCGATCAGCTCGACCACGGTTCCGTCCAGGGCGGGCGTGATCTTCCAGATCGGCAGTTGATCGAATTTGGCGAATTCCTCAAACACCGGAGTGGCGCGCGCCGCTTCGATGGCGGGCGACGGCTCGGCCGCGTAATCGATGCGGCCCGCCTCCGGATCGAAGCTTCCGCGCAGATCGATGGGGACCTCGTCAATCCAACCTGGACCTTCGGCGACGCCGCGCCAGCGCCAGATCGCGCCCTCGGCGAGCGCGGCCACCCTTTGCGGAACCGATCCGTTGAACAGGTGCGCTTCCATCTCCGCCAGCGCGCGTTGATGGGCCGCCGACCGCGCGCCTTCATACGCCGCCAGCACGATCAGCGCGCACCAGGCCCATCCGCGCTTGGGGCCGCGCGACCTGGCTCCGATTTCGCCGCCGACCAGGCGCGCCAGCGCGGGCGCCGCCACCGCCAGCAGCAAAATCCCCCAAATCCACGGATCCACCACCGGGGTTTGATCCAGCCGCAGCCAGCGCGCGGAAAACGGCAGCAGCAGGCGGATGCCGTATACGTTGGTCCAGTCGAGCAGAAGATGGCTCAGCACGCCGGCCAGCGAAAACAAATAGGCCCGCCAGCAGATGCGCCGCCCCAGAACGATCAGCGCCGCGATCAGCGCCATCAGCGGCGCGAACGCAAACGAGTGGGTATAGCCGCGATGCCAGCTTAAATAAGACAGCGTTCCGCCGGCGAGCGAAACCACGTCGGCGTCCGGCAGGTTCGCGGCGACGATCATCAGCGGCGCCGCCCGCGGGATCTTCCGGTCGATTCCGCTTCGCGACATCATCAGCCCGACCAGGGAGTGCGTCAGGTTATCCATACGCGGGCGGGATCAGCAGCGTGAGTGCGGCCGGAACGATTTCAAACCGCGCCGGCGCGCGTCCGGCATATTCGCCGTCCACCTGAACGTGAACATCACCGGTAAGCTCCACCGTTGAGGCGCGGACGGTCCGCACGCCCGGCATCTTCTGGACGCAGCGGGCCCCGGCCGCCATCATGTAGGCCAGGTAGCGCAGCGGATGGGAGCCTTCAAACAGAACCACTTCGAAATCGTCGCGGCGAAGCGAGGCGCCGCGCGCGATCTCCAGATCCCCGCCGTAATTCCGCACGCGGCTGGCCAGCGCGAATCCGCAGCGGTAAACGCCGCCGTTGAGGCGCGCTTCAAACTGCCCCACCCGTTCGGCGATGTGGGCCAATCCGCACATCCAATAGGCGAGCTTGCCGGCGCGCCTTTTGAGCGTGGGACTCAGATCATAGACGATCTTGGCGTCCAGCCCGGCGCCGCCCATCGCCAGAAAGTAGCGGCACTGCTGGCCGCCGCACAGCCGTCCGACCGCGACCCGCTGCTCCTCGCACCGCGAAAGCCTTTCCACCGCCGCCCCCAGCCGCCAGCCAAGCCCCAGCTCCATCGCCAGCACGTTGGCCGTGCCGCCGGGCAGGACCGCCAGCGCGGCCTTGGAATGAATCATGCCGTTCACCGCTTCGTTGATCGTTCCGTCGCCGCCCAGCACCAGGATCAGATCCGCGCCGGAGGCGGCCGCCGCGCGGGCGATGGCCGTCGCGTCGCCGGGCCCTTTCGTCGCCACCGCCTCGGCCCGCAGCTTGCTCCGCTCCAGCGCCGCCAGGGCCCGCTTTAAGGCACGCGCCGGATTCTTCCGGAATCTGCCGGCTGTGGGATTATAAATGAGAACCGGCTGCCGATACGGTGCGATGTTCTCAGTATAGCCAAGCGCTGTTTTCTCCCGCCCCCGAAGCGCCAGTGCCCGGCGGCTAGAATGAAATAGACTCCTAGCGTGACCTCCACTCCGAACGATATCGCCGCGCGGATCGGCGCCCTGCGCGATGAGCTGCGCCATCACGAATATCTCTATTACGTCCTCGATCAGCCCGCAATCTCCGACGCCGAATACGACGAGATGATGCGCGAGCTCAAGCGGCTCGAAGACGCGCATCCGGAGCTGATCACTCCCGATTCGCCCACCCGCCGGGTCGGCGGAAAGCCGCGCGAGGGATTCGTCAAAGTCGCGCACTCTACGCCCATGCTCAGCCTGGACAACGCGCTTGATGAAGGCGAGCTGCGCGATTTCGACCGCCGCGTCCGCTCGCTTTTAGGCGAAGAGAAATACTTGTATGTCGCGGAATTGAAGCTCGACGGCCTTTCCCTCGCCGTGCATTACAAAGACGGGCTGCTGGCGCAGGCGGTCACGCGCGGCGATGGCGTTATCGGCGAGGAGGTCACTGAAAACGCCAAAACCATCCGCAGCCTGCCGCTGCGCCTCAACTCGAGCCATGCCAGCTACGAAGTGCGCGGCGAAGTGGTGCTCACCCGCCGCGCATTTGAAAAAGCCAACGCGCAGCGCGACGCCGAGGGCTTGCCCCGCTTCGCCAATCCGAGAAACGCCGCGGCGGGATCGCTGCGGGTGCTCGATCCATCCATCACCGCGTCGCGCAGCCTGGAGTTTTTCAGCTATTTTCTGCTTTCCGAAGGCAAGCCGGCCTGCGCCAGCCAGTGGGAGTCGCTTGAAAAGCTGGAGCAGCTCGGCTTCAAAGTGAATCCGCAGCGCAAGCTGTGCCCGGATATCGACGCGCTGCTGGCATTTTGCCGCGAATGGGCGGAGAAGCGCGAAACGCTGCCCTATGAAATCGACGGCGTCGTCGCCAAAATCGATTCCGCCGGTCAGCAGGCGCGCCTGGGCTGGACCGCCAAGGCCCCGCGCTGGGCCATCGCGTATAAGTTCGCCGCGCAGCAGAAGGAAACGGTGGTCGAAAACATCGAGGTGCAGGTGGGGCGGACCGGCGCGCTCACCCCCGTGGCGCATTTAAGACCGGTGAACGTCGGCGGAGTCACCGTATCCCGCGCGACGCTGCACAACGAGGACGAAATCGCGCGGCTGGGCCTGCAAATCGGCGATACCGTGCTGATCGAGCGCAGCGGCGACGTGATTCCGAAGGTGGTCCGCGTGGTCAAGGAGGGCAGCGGCCGCCGCCAGTTTCGCATGCCGGACCACTGCCCGGTGTGCGGCGGCGAAGTGGTCCGCGCCGAAGGCGAGGCGGCCAGCCGCTGCATCAATACCAACTGCCCGGCGCGATTGAAGGAGTCCATCCTGCATTTCGCCGCGCGCGGCGTCATGGATATCGACGGCCTGGGCGAAGCGCTGGTCCATCAGCTCGTCGATCAGCGGCTGGTGAAAAACATCGCCGATCTGTACAGCCTGAAAACGGATCAGCTCATCGGGCTGGAGCGAATGGGCCGCAAATCGGCGGAAAAACTGATGGCCCATATCGACCGCTCGCGCCGCGCGCCGCTGCCGCGAATTTTGAACGGCCTCGGCATTCCCTTCGTCGGCGAGCGCACCGCGCAATTTCTGGCTGAGGAGTTCGGCGATCTGGACGCGATCGCCGCCGCCAGCGTTGACCAATTGCAGCGGGCCGAGGAAGTGGGCCCGCGGGTCGCCGAAAGCATTCACCGCTTCTTTTCCGAGCCGCGCAACCGCGAACTGGTGGAGCGCCTGCGCGCCGCCGGCTTCGATTTCACCTACGCCGCCAGGCCCAAAACCGGCGGGCCGCTGGCCGGGCGCACCTTCGTGCTCACCGGCACCCTGCCCTCGCTGGCGCGCCAGGAGGCCAAATCGCGGATCGAAGCCGCCGGCGGAAAAGTCACCGGATCGGTCAGCAAAAAGACCGATTACGTGGTCGCCGGCGCCGACGCCGGCTCCAAGCTGGACAAGGCGCGGGAGCTGGGGATTCCCGTCCTCGACGAAGCGGCGCTGCTCCGGCTGATCGGATCCTGAATGGGTCATCTCAAAAACGCTTTGGTCTCCTGGGGACCCGCCGGGATCTTTCTGTTCGCCGTGATCGACGGAGCCGGCGTGCCCAATCCGGGCGGAACGGACCTGCTGCTGATCGCGGCCACCGTCGCGCAGCCTTCATCGATGCTGGTGGCGGCCGGCCTGGCGGTGCTGGGGGCGCTTGCGGGCAGCGCGATCTTCTATGAAATTTTCAGCCGCGGCGGAGAGCGTTTACTCAGCCGCTACACGTCGTCGGGCCGGGGCCTGCGCCTTCGCGCCTGGTTCATCCGCTATGGCCTGATCACCGTTTTTATTCCCGCGCTGCTGCCCATTCCGGTTTTGCCGTTCAAACTCTTCGCCGCCTCGGCCGGCGCCATGCGCGTCGGACGCACGCGATTCCTCCTGGTGATTCTCGCCGGACGCCTGCCCCGCTATTTTGGCCTCGCCTATCTGGGCTCCACGCTGGGCGAAAAAAGCTGGCCGTGGGTTCAGGCGCACCTCTGGCTGTTCGGCCTGGCGGCGATCGCGCTGTTCGCCGGCTTGTACGGAGCGGCCCGTTCGGCGGCAAAGCGCGGCGCCGGGCCGGCGTTTTGAAGCCGGCGCCGCAACCAAAACGGCGAATCCTGAATCAATTACCCGTATAATAAGAGAAACGAGCCTCCCCCGCGGAGGGCGAACATGCTCGCCACAGCTTCCATCACCGAGGAGATCGCCGAGCTCAAGCGCGCGCGCCGCGCCATCATTCTCGCGCATCATTATCAGGATCCGGAAATCCAGGAGCTGGCCGACGCGGTCGGCGACAGCCTGGAGCTGGCGCGGAAAGCCCGCGCTTTCGACGGCAGCGTGATCGCCTTTTGCGGCGTCTGGTTCATGGCCGAAACGGCCAAAGTCCTCAATCCGGAGCGGACCGTGATCGTCCCCGACCGCGACGCCGGATGCAGCCTGGTCGATTCCTGCCCGGCCGGAAAACTGCGCGAGTGGAAGGCGAAAAATCCCGGTTATACGATCGTCAGCTACATCAACACCTCGATCGAGGTGAAAGCCGAAAGCGACATCCTCTGCACTTCGCGCAACGCCGTGAAGATCGTCAACTCGATTCCAGCCGGGCAGCCGATTCTGTTCGTCCCCGATCTCAACCTGGGCAACTACGTCCGCCAGCAGACCGGCCGCGCCGACATGAAGATCTGGCCGGGCGCCTGCATCGTGCACGCGACCTTCGCCGCGCGCAAGCTTGCCCGGGCGCGCTCGGAGCATCCCGCAGCGCTGGTCGCCGCCCATCCGGAATGCCCGCGCGACGTGCTGGCCATGGCCGATTTTATCGGCTCGACTTCGGCCATCATCGACTGGTGCGCCGCCCAGCAGGCCTCTGAGTTCATCATCATGACCGAAAGCGGCGTGCGGCATTCGCTTGAAAAAGTCGCGCCGCAAAAAACGTTCCACTTCATCCCCAACGAGCAGTGCAATTGCAGCGAATGCCCTTACATGAAGCGCAACACGCTTGAAAAGCTGCGCGACGCGCTGCGGGATCTGGCCCCGCGCGTCGATCTTCCGCCGGAGCTGATGGAGCGCGCGCGCCGGCCTCTCGATCGCATGCTGGCGGTCCCATGAATCTCCTCGACCGCTTCGGCCGCCTGCACGACAATCTCCGCATCTCCGTCACCGACCGCTGCAATATCCGCTGTTTTTACTGCATGCCGGAAGCCGGCGTGAAGTTCCAGCCGCACGAGCAGATCCTGCGCTTTGAGGAGATCGAGCGCTTCGTCCGCGTCGCCGTCACGCTGGGCGTGCGCAAAGTGCGCCTCACCGGGGGCGAGCCGCTGGTGCGCAAGGATCTTCCGGTCCTGATCCGCAAGCTGGCCGCCATCGAAGGCGTCCAGGATCTGGCGCTCACCACCAACGGCGTGCTGCTCGCCGAGCAGGCCCAGGCCCTGTATGAGGCCGGCCTGCGCCGGATCAACGTTCATCTGGACACGCTCGACCGCGAACGTTTTCAACAGATCACCCGCCGCGACGAGCTGGCCCGGGTCCTGGAGGGAATCGAAACCTGCCGCCGGCTGGGCTACGCGCCGATCAAAATCAACGCGGTCGCGGTGAAAAATCTGGTGGAGGACGATATCGTGCCGCTGGCCCGCTTCGGGCGCGAGCGCGGCATCGAGATTCGCTACATCGAGTTCATGCCCCTGGACGCGCAGAATCTGTGGGACCGCGGCCGCGTCCTGCTGGCCCAGGACATCCTGGCGATGCTCCAGCGCGAAATCGGGCCGCTGGAGGAGATCCCCGGAGAGGATCCGCGCGCGCCGGCCGCCGAGTACCGCTTCGCCGACGGCATCGGGCGGGTGGGATTCATCGCCAGCGTGAGCCGGCCGTTCTGCCTGAACTGCAACCGCATCCGCCTCACCGCCGACGGAAAGCTGCGCTACTGCCTGTTCGCGATCGAGGAGACCGACGTCCGCTCCATCCTGCGCGGCGGCAGCGATGAGGATCTGCGCGCCGCCATCCGCAGCACCGTGGCGGCGAAGTGGCTGGGCCACGAGATCAACTCCGCGCGCTTCGTTCCGCCGCCGCGGCCGATGTATTCCATCGGCGGCTGATTCCCCGGTTTGCGGCCGGCGCGCGCGGGGCCTGGCCGCCTGATCTAAGCTGGAAGAATGCGGGCGGTGTTCTTGCTCCTGCTGATCCCGGCGCTTCACGCCGACGAGTTGACCCAGAAGATGGCCGCCCGGCTTTCCGAGGAAGCGGAAGCGTTTCGCAAAATCGCTCCGCAAGTTCTGGGGATCGAAAAGCTGCACCAAAGCGCGATCCAGCCTCCCCGGCGGATCCATCCCCATGGCGCAACACCGGAACAGCCGGAGTGGCGGGACCGCGAGGTGGTCTCCGAATACGCTTTTGCTTCGTTTTCCGGCCAGTCCGGCGCGATTCACGAGCTCCGCCAGGTGATCTCCGTCGACGGCCGCAAGGTCTCCGATGCCCGGAAGGCGCAGGATGCGCTGGCCCGCGCGATTCTCGCCTCCGATGACGGCCAGAAGCGGGAACTGCTCCGGCAGTTTGAAAAGTTGGGATTGCGCGGCGCCGTCACCGATTTCGGCCAGTTGCTGCTGCTGTTCACGCCCCACGAGATCGAGCGCTACGAGTTTACCCCGCGCGGCGCGCGCATGATCGGCTACGACCGGGCCCTGGTGTTTTCCTACCAGCAGATCGACGGCCCGGAGGCGCTGACGCTGTTTGAGGAGAAAAGCGGCGGGCGCGCTCAGCGGCTGCGCATGCAGGGCGAAGTCCGGGTGCGGGCGGAGGATTTTTTGCCGCTGCAAATCACCATGACGGTGGGGGAAGGCGACGCGCCCCACTCGCTGCGCGAGGAAGCCGCCGTCACCTACGCCATGAGCCGGTACGGCGCGCTGCTGCCGGTCTCCACCGAGCATCGCGAGCTCCGCAACGGCCAGATCGTGGCGCAGAACAACTTTACCTACACCGGTTTCCACAAATTCGGCGCCTCCAGCGAGATTCAATTTGACGCCAAGTGAATCCCGGAGGCGGCAGGCGGGATCCAACCTCTGAATGCGGGTGGTGTATCTGCACGGCTTCGCCTCCAGCCCGGCCTCGTCCAAGGCGCAGTATTTCAAGCGGCGGTTCGCCGAACAGGGAGTCGCCTGCGACATCCTCCGCCTCGATGGCGGCGATTTCCGGTCGCTGACCATCACCGGCCAGCTCCAGGTGATCAGCCAGGCGGTTCGCGGCGAAGCGGTGACGCTGGTGGGATCGAGCCTGGGCGGGTATCTCGCCGCGTTATATGCCGCGCGGCACAAGAATGTCGAGCGAATGGTGCTGCTGGCGCCGGCGCTTCAGTTCCCCGCGCGCTGGCGGAACCGCTTTTCCACCGCCGAATTCGACGAGTGGCGGCGAACCGGCGCGCGCCTGTTCTACCACTACGGCGAAAAAGCCGACCGGCCGCTAGGTTTTCCGTTCGTCGAAGACGCTCTTCAATATGAAAACGAGCCCGAATTCGAGCAGCCGGCGCTGATCCTGCACGGCTCGCGCGACGAGGTGGTTCCGGTAGAGGTTTCCCGGCAGTTCGCCTCCCGGCATCCCAACGTGGAGCTGAAGATCGTTCCCTCCGGCCATGAGCTGACCGACGTGTTGGATCTGCTGTGGTCGGAGACGGCCCGGTTTCTTTCTTCCAATTCCGGTAAGACGGGATAGCCGCCTTCCGCCCTATATGTTAGAATCGTCTCGGATCTTGGCTACGGCCGTGGATTCCAAAAACTGAAACCGGCGGTGAGCGGATCTCGTCTCACGGCTGGGAAGCGTCTTACTTCGAGGGAAACGCAGTGCCTCACGAGACGATGAGCGGATTACCCCAAGACAGTCCTGACAGCCATCTGGAGCATTTGCTTGCTCCGGCTTCCATCGACACGCCATGGTATAAGGACCTGGTCAGCCGCATCAAGGAGATGATCCACCCTCCGGAGCTTCCGCCGCTGGAGCTCACATCGAAGCCGATCGAGGTTCCCAGCGTGTGGGGATTTTACGGCGGCAATGAAAAGAAGGCGGGGCTCTCCTCGCTGCTGATCCACGCCGCCGTGGTGGGGCTGATTTTCTTTTTGGGCACGCTGAAACCGGTACAGAAGGCGGTGCAGCAGACGGTGACGCTGATCGCGCCCGACCTGAAGCCGTATCTTCCGGAAAAGAAGGACACCATGCACGGCGGCGGCGGCGGCGGAACGCGCGCTCCGCTGGATGCCAGCAAGGGCAAGCTGCCCAAGATCGCGCCGCGGCAGTTCACGCCTCCCCGCGTGGATCCGGTGGAAAATCCGAAGCTGCCGATGGTTCCGACGATCGTCTCGGAAGTGCAGCCTCCGGACGTGAATCTGCCCAATCTGGGCGATCCGATGAGCCATCTGGGAGTTCCCTCCAACGGCACTGGGCTGGGCGGCGGGATTGGCGTGGGAACCGGTGGCGGCGTCGGATCGGGCAAAGGCGCGGGCGTCGGACCCGGCTCCGGCGGCGGATTCGGCGGCGGCGCTTACCGCATCGGCGGCGGCGTCACTCCGCCCGCGGTCCTTTCCAAGGTCGAGCCGGAATACTCCGAGGAAGCGCGCAAGGCCAAGTGGCAAGGCACGGTGATCCTTCAGTTGGTGGTGGACGAGCACGGCCTTCCGCAGCAGATGCGGGTGACGCGGTCACTCGGCTTGGGCCTGGATCAAAAGGCCATCGAAGCGGTGAGCAAGTGGCGCTTCCGTCCGGGCATGAAAGACGGCAAGCCGGTGCCGGTGATCGCGACGATCGAAGTCAACTTCCGGCTGCTCTAACCGCCCGGGCCTAGGAGCGGCCCGATTTCCGCACTCAACCGCTTTCCCAGTGTGAATCTCCCGCACACCTTTCCCGAACCTAAGTAGCGGAAAAGAAAAGAGCAACCGTTCGGACCCGCTCGTGCGTCTAAAAAAGGCACGTATGAAGCGGCTGAAGTTGTGGTTGGCGGCCCTGGTTTTGGCGGCGCCGCTGGCGGCGTGCAAATCGCCGGACGGGGAGGAGAAAGCCTCACAGGAGTTGAACGTCAACTCGCGCTACACCGTGGAGAGCGTGCGGCTGCTCGGCGCGGACCTGAAGATCAGCAATGCCCTGCGGCGGGAAGTGGACCGCATTGTGGGCGCCAAATACGATCTTTCGGCGATCGAGGATCTGGCGGACCACATCAAATCGGAGCTGCACCTGGCCGACATCAAGATCAGCGTGACGCGGGGCACCACGCCGGATCACGTCATCGTCAATCTGGAGGCCCGGCAGCCGCAGAGGACATTCGATCTCAACGTCGCCAAGTTCGTCTACGGCTCCAAGGAAGGCTGGAACGGGGACGGCGCGGCGACGGTCAACCTGCGCCAGAACGCGGTGACCTTCGGACTGGTGAGCGATAACGACACACTGGTGGAGCGCTACGCCGGAATCCGCGCCCAATTCGAGCGCAAAAGCGTGGGAACGGACCGCCTGCGGCTGCGCTTTGAGTTCGCCAGCTTTCACACGCAGTGGAACGAAGCGACGCTGGCCGCGGCGCCGCTGTCGGAGATCTACAGAACGCGGCAGGTTTTTATGCCGGAGGCCACGGTGGTGATCCTGCCGCCGCTGGAGTGGAGCTTCGGCGCCAGTTTCGACCGCTTAGGGGTACCCTTTTCATCGGCAACGGTGGGCGGGGCTGCGGCGGCGAAGACCGAGTCCTCCAACGCGGTGGTAAATACTCTGCGCTACCACCAGCGTTGGGGATCGGCGCACAGCCGGCGGGAGCAGGAAATCAGCGCGTCGTATCTGGTGCGGGCGGGCACCGGGCTGCTCGACTCCGACCGCGCGTTCACGCGGCATCTGGCGCGGGCCTTTTATCTGTTCCGGCGCGGCCGCCACACGGTGCATACCGAGTTCGCGGCGGGGCGGCTGAGCGGCGCGGCGCCGCTCTATGAGCGGTTCGTGCTGGGCGATTCCGAGATGCTGCGCGGCTGGAGCCGCTTCGATCTGGATCCGGTGGGAGGAACGCGCCTGCTCTACGGCTCGGCGGGATATCAGTACGGAATCCTGGAGACCTTCTACGACAGCGGCGCGGTTTGGGACGCGCCGGGAGAGAAAAAGCCCCGGCAGTCGCTGGGCATCGGCTTTAAAAAGGAGTGTTTCCAGCTCGCCGTCGCCTTCCCGCTGGGCTCCGGGCGGGCCGACCCGATTTTTTATGCTGGAATGAGTTTCTGAAGGACCGCTTGTGAGCGCGATCAAATTCTGGTGGGTGGTGGTCGCGTTTCTCTCCGGATTCGCCCTGGCGATGATGGCCGAGGAACTGATCGTCAACTGGCGCAACGACCGGCTGGAGTTTTCGCTTTCGCACGTGCACTTCCTGGGCGGAGGCAAGCCGCTGGAGATGCTGCACAACGCCGCGCCGGTGCCCTTCGATTTCCAGATGACGGTCTATTCCGGCTCCCGCGATCACGTGCTGCGGCAGATCACCGATCAATTCGTGGTCAGCTACGCGCTGTGGGAGGAAGATTTCAAAGTGGTCAAGATGCAGCCGCCGCGGCGCGAGCAGGAGCACCTGAGCGCGCAGGAAGCCGAAAAGTGGTGCCTCGACCAGATGGCCATAGATCTGCCGCGGCTGGCGCCGGAGACGCCGCTGTGGGCCCGCTTTGAGATTCGCGCCGAGGACGGCCGGGAAGGCCCGCTGTTCGGCCGCGGCAGCATCGGCGATTCGGGCCTGAGCCTCACCAGCCTGATCGAGGTCTTCAGCCGGCCGGCGCGCGCCGCGCAGTCGCACTGGGGCCCGTATGAAGCCGGACCGTTCACGCTGGAGGAGCTGAAGCGCAGCCCGCGCCGGGGGTCGTAAATTAGTAGCAGGATGAGCCGCCACCGGGCGGCGGATGCCGCGCGCGCATGAACAGGCTTCGCAACCGGCTGATTTTCGTCTTCGTGATCGCCACGCTGCCGACGCTGGTCCTGACGCTGTGGACCACGCTGAATCTGATCGAGCGCAGCCTCGGCCTGGCCCCGCTGGCGGAGCTGAACTCGGTGGCGGCGGCGCTGGAGCGGACCGGGCGCGAGCTCTATAAGGAATCCTGCGACGCCTTGCGGCGCGACGCCGAGCAGGGCCGGATCGAGCCGCGCAAACTGGCGCCGGCGCAAGCGCAGGCTTTCTGGGACCGCGGCGCGGCCTCGCAGTTCGAGCTGGCCGGCGAGCGCGGATCGCGCCTCGACTATCTGGTGCGGCGCGGCGGCGAGGTCTGGGTGTACTCGCGGCCCATGGGCGTGGCCATGGACGATCTGACCGAGCAGATCGCGCGGGCCCACCGGGCCCTGGAGCGCAGCCAGGCCCGCGACCTGCGGCGCGGCTTCAGCGCCACGCTGCTGCTGGTGGCCTCGGCGCTGTGGCTGGCGGCGGTTTCCGCGCTGGTTTTTTTGGCCCACCGCATCAGCCGGCCGGTGCAGCAGTTGACGCACGCGCTCGAACGGGTGGCCTCCGGGGATCTGGCGGCGCGCGTCGAGGCCGGCGGATCGGATGAGATCGGCGCGGCCGTGGAGGCCTTCAATCACATGGCGGCGCAGCTTCAGCAGGCGCGCGAGCGGCTGATCCAGGTGACGCGCCTGGCCAGTTGGCAGGCGCTGGCGCGCAAGATGGCGCACGAGGTGAAAAACTCCCTCACCCCCATCCGCCTGACCATGGAGGAGATGGTCAGCCGCGGCGGACCGGCCGACCCGGCCTTTCTGGAGCAGGCCGCGCAGATCGTGGCCGACGAAGTGCAAACGCTGGAAAAACGGGTCCGAGCCTTCTCCCAGTTCGCTGCCGAGCCGCCGGTGGCCCCCGGCGAGATCGACGTGAACGCGCTGGTGGAGGAGCGGGTCTGCTTCCTCAAGTCGGCGCATCCGGAGGTGACCTACCGGCTGCGCCTGGCGCCGTGCCTGCCCCCGGCCGTCGCCGATCCGGATCTGATCAAGGGGGTGCTGACCAATCTGCTCGAAAACGCGGCGGAGGCGGCGCAGCCCGGCGGCGTGGTGCTGGCGGCGACCTCCGCCGGGCAGGATCGGCTGAGCATCGAGGTGCACGACTCCGGGCCGGGCCTCAGCGCGCAGGCGCGGGCCAGCCTGTTTGAGCCGACCATTTCGTTTAAAAAGGGCGGCATGGGCTTGGGATTGTCCATCGCCCGGCGCAGCGCGCTGCTGTGCGGCGGCGATCTGGAAACAGTGGAGGGCGAACTGGGGGGCGCGGGCTTTCGCGTGATCCTCCGCGGGGTGCGGAATGGCGCAGCGGCGAATTCTCATCGTTGACGACGAAGAAAACATCGGGCGCAGCCTGCGCCTGATCCTGGAGCGCGAAGGCTACGCGGTGACCCTGTGCCTGAACGCGGCGCAGGCCAAGGCGCAGCCGCAGCGCGCCGACGCCTGTCTGATCGACGTGCGCCTGCCCGACGGCAGCGGCATCGATCTGCTGCGCTGGATGCGCGCAAGCGACTACGACGCGCCGGTGCTGATGATCTCCGGCCATGGAACCATCGCCGACGCGGTGGAGGCGACGCGGGCCGGCGCCTTCGATTTCCTGGAAAAGCCGCTGGGGCGGGAAAAGGTTCTGCTGGCGCTCAAGCACGCCCTGGACGAGTCCAAGCTGCGCGAGGAGAA
Organism: Terriglobia bacterium; assembly: GCA_021324615.1. GTDB lineage: Bacteria > Acidobacteriota > Terriglobia > Bryobacterales > Bryobacteraceae > Palsa-187. The sequence goes on from JAJPIT010000071.1 coordinate 87,177, forward strand.
CCGCCGGCTGCGCGAGATGGTCGGCGGGGCGCGCATGATCGGGCGCAGCGCGGCCTTCGAACGGGTGCTCGATCAGGCGACCATGGCCGCGCGCAGCGACGCGCGGGTGCTGATCGAGGGCGAATCGGGCACCGGCAAGGAGCTGCTGGCCGCCCATATTCACGCCGAGAGCCCCTTCGCCGGCGGCCCCTTCGTGAAGGTGAACTGCGCGGCCATCCCCACCGAATTGATCGAAAGCGAGCTGTTCGGCCACGAGAAGGGCGCCTTCACCGGCGCCACCGCGGCGCGGCGCGGCAAATTCGAGCTGGCCGACGGCGGCACCCTGTTTCTGGACGAAGTGGGCGATCTGCACGCCTCCTCGCAGGCCAAGCTGCTGCGCGTCTTGCAGGAGGGCGAATTCCACCGCGTCGGCGGCGAGCAGCCGATCCGCGTTTCGGTGCGGGTCATCTCGGCCACCAATCGCGACTTAAGCGAACTGGTCCAGCAGCAGAAGTTCCGCGAGGATCTTTACTACCGGCTGTGCGTGGTGCCGGTGCGCATGCCCTCGCTGCGCGAACGGCGCGAGGATGTGCGGCCGCTGGCGGAGTATTTCCTGAGCGAATTCTGCGCGCGCAATAACTTCAAGCCCAAACAGTTCGGACCCGGCGTGTTCGAAGTGCTGGAGGACTATGCCTGGCCCGGCAACATCCGCGAGCTGCGCAACACCGTGGAGCGGATGGCCATTCTGACCCGCGGCGACACCCTGGAAGCCGCCGCGGTGCCGGTGGAGATCCGCATCGCCCGCTCGGTCTCGCCCAAGGGGAATCTGCGCGAAGCCAGGGAATCGGCCGAGCGGGAGCATATCCTGCGCGCGCTCGAGGAGAGCAAATGGAACGTCTCCAGCGCGGCGCGGGTGCTGGGAATGGAGCGCACCAACCTGCATAAGCGAATCCGCGCGCTGGGCCTGGTGCGGGGCCAGTAAGCGCCGATGCCCCGCATCCGCACCCGGGCCGGGCGGTCCGGCGCCTTTGCTAACATAAATGGTTGTCAGGCTCCGGGCTTCGTGCAACGGGCGGCTGCGAACCCCGCCAGGTCCGGAAGGAAGCAACGGTAGCGGTTTAACCCGTGTGCCGC
>JAJPIT010000011.1 GCA_021324615.1 Terriglobia bacterium
CGGCTCGCGTATCCTAGAAGGCAAGTGCGGTCGACGGCATCTTTTATTGAAGCGGCGGCGGTGGCGCTCGATTCCCTGCGCGCCAGCAAACTGCGCAGCTTCCTGACCCTGCTGGGGATCATTCTTTCCACTACCACGCTGATTTCGGTGATGGCGGTGATCCATGGCATGGACGTCTTCATCGCCACCACCGCCTCCAGCATGGGAAACGACGGATTCCGCGTGCTGCGCGTCGCCTACATGGGCAATCGCGATCCCAAAAAATTCCTGGAAGCGCTGCAAAAGAATCCGGAGCTGAGCCGCGAAGAGTACGCCTTCGTCCGCAGCCACGCGACCCTGTTAAAGGAAGCCGGAATTTTCGATCAGCGGAGCGTAAAAGTGACCTATTCCGGCGATCTGGTGGACGGGGTGGTGCTGATGGGCGCCGGCCCTTCGACGCTCGGCATGAGCAATACGCAAGTGGAGTCGGGCCGGATGTACACCGATAGCGAGGACCAGCGCCGTATGAACGTCACCTTTCTCGGCGCCGATCTGAAAGCGCGCTTTTTCCCCAATGTCGATCCGGTGGGGAAAATCGTGCAGATCGACGGGCGGCCGTTTGAAGTGGTCGGCGCGGCCAAAGCCAAAGGCAGCGTCTTCGGGCAGTCGCAGGACAACTTTTTGGCCATCCCCGACGAAACGTATTTCAAAATTTACGGCGCCCGGAAAGGCATCAGCTATAACTTTGAAGCCGTCGATCGCGATCATCTGGAGGAAGCCGAGGATGAAATTCGCGTTTTGATCCGCACCTTCCGCCATCTGCGGCCCGATCAGGACGATAACTTCGCCATTCAGTCGTCGGACACGCTGGTTTCGGCCTGGGATCAACTAACGGGCGCGATCGCGGCGGCGGCAGTCGGCATCGTGAGCGTGTTCATGGTGGTCGGCGGCGTGGTGATCATGAATATCATGCTGGCGGTGGTCAGCGAACGCACGCGCGAGATCGGCGTGCGCAAATCGGTGGGCGCGCGCAGGCAGGACATTTTGAATCAGTTCCTGGTGGAGTCCTCGATGCTGGCCGGATGCGGCGGGCTGATCGGCGTGCTGCTTTCCTGGATCATCGCGGTGCTGGTGCGCAACTTCACGCCGGTGCCGATGGTGCTGCCGGTCAACGCGGTGATTCTCGGCGTGGCGCTTTCGGCCGCGGTGGGGCTGTTTTTCGGAATCTATCCGGCGCGCCGGGCCTCGCGGCTCGATCCGATCGTCGCGCTGCGCGCGGAGACGTCATGAATCTGCTGATGTCGGTGATCGGGCTGGCGCTGGCGACGCTGCGCGAGAACAAAATTCGATCCTTTCTCACCGTGCTGGGCGTGATCATCGGCACCGGCACGATCATCGCCGTGGGATCGATTCTGGCGGGTCTGGACGGCGCCGTTACCGGCGTCATCCGCAGCATGGGCACCAACACCGCGGTGGTCTTCAAGATGCGCATGGGCCCCGGCGTGAACGGCCGCACCGCGGAGGAGCGGAACCGCAAGCCGCTGACCTACGAAAACGCCGTGGCTATCGCCGAACGCTGTCCTTCAGTCGAGCGCGCCAGCGCGTATCTGTTCCCGAACTTCATGGGACGCGTGCGCTACAAGGGCAACGACTACCTGGGTCCGAACATCGGCGGAACCAACGCCGGCTACGCCACCAGCGGTCAGGCCGAAATGCTCTACGGCCGCTTTTTCACCGAAACCGAGGATCAGCATCATCTGCCCGTGGCGGTGATCGGCGAGGACGTGTATAAAGCTCTGTTCGGAATGGAGGACGCGATCGGCAAAAAAATTTTCGTCGCCGGAGCCGAAGTGGAGGTGATCGGCGTGATGAAGCGTCCCGCCGCCTCGATGCCAGGACAGGACGATAATCGCATTCTCCTGCCGTACTTCACCATGCACAAGCTGTTTCCCTCGGCGCGGGAAAACATGCTGATCGTTCAGGCCAAGGAGGGCCAGCTTCCCGAAGCGATCGACGAGGTGCGCGCCGTGCTGCGGCAGGAACGGCACGTTCCGCTTTCGGCGCCCGATAATTTCTTCATTTCCACCGCCGATCAGTTCGTCGAGGATTTTCGCTCGGTCACCGCGATGGTGGCGCTGGTGATGGTAGTGCTCAGCTCCATCGGGCTGCTGGTGGGCGGCATCGGCGTGATGAACATCATGCTGGTTTCGGTCACCGAGCGGACGCGCGAGATCGGCGTGCGCAAGGCGATCGGCGCGCGGCGCTTCGATATCATTGTGCAGTTCCTGACCGAAGCGGTGGTGCTCACCGGATTGGGAGGGCTCCTGGGGATGATGCTCGGCTGGCTGGTGTCCGTCGCCGCTCACCTCGCATTTCCCAGCCTGCCGACCATGGTCCCGCTCTGGGCGGCGGGCTTGGGGATCGCCGTATCAGTCGGGATCGGGCTGTTCTTCGGCATCTGGCCCGCGAGCAAAGCCGCGCGGCTCGATCCGGTCGAAGCGCTGCGCTATGAGTAACCGCGATCGCGTCCCGGGCAGTTCCGCCCTCCCCGTCGGCGCGACGCTCCATCGATTCAGCAGCTTTGCGGCCGGGCCAGGTTTTCCTCCGGACAGCGCAACCCGGATTGCGGGATGATCGTCTGAGAGAGAGTGAGTACCCGCGCGCTCACCTGGAGGAGAACGACTGCATGTCCCTGAAGCTTCCCGCAGTCTGCGCGGTGTTCTTTTTTGCGCAGGGCGCTCTCCGCGCCCAGCCGGTCCGCATTCACGGCAAAGTCGACAACACGCAGCGCGTGGTGCTGCGCGGCCATCTGCGGCCGCAGCTCGGCGCGGCCAACGACCGGGGACGCGTGGCGCCCTCGCTTGAGCTGTCCTATTTGAGTCTGATCCTTTCCCAGAGCGATGCGCAGATGGCGGATCTCGCGCAACTTCTGCGGGCGCAGCAGACGCCGGGATCGCCCGATTATCACCGCTGGCTGACGCCGGAGGAGTTCGCGGACCGATTCGGCGTAAGCCAGGCCGACATCGATACGGTGAGCGCCTGGCTTCAGGCTCAGGGATTGAAGGTGTTGAACGTCGGGCGCGGACGCACCTGGATCGCCTTTGAGGGATCCGCGGCACAGGTCGAGAGCGCGTTTCAAATCGAGCTTCATCAGTATCAGGTGAACGGAGAACTGCACTTCGCCAATGCGAGCGAGCCTTCCATCCCCGCAGCGTTCAGCGGAGTCGTCCAGGGGATCCGCGGGTTGAGTGATTTTCGGATGAAGCCGAAGCTGAAGCCGCGCGGCGCCGCGCAGTACACCGCGGCGGGGGGCAATCATTATCTCGCCCCGGACGACGTGGCGACCATCTACGACATCGCGCCGCTCTACGCGGCCGGAGTGAATGGCTCGGGCCAGTCGATGGTGGTGGCGGGGCAGACGGTGGTGAATCTCTCCGATATCCAGCAATTCCAGTCCCAGTTCGGGCTGCCGCAGAATCCTCCGGCGCTGATGCTGGTGCCTGGCTCGCGGAGTCCGGGCGTCAGTTCGTCGGATTTGCCGGAAGCGGATCTGGACCTGGAATGGTCGGGCGCGATCGCGCGGCAGGCGTCCATCCTTTATGTTTACGCGACGGATGTGATGACCGCGGTGCAGTACGCCATCGACCAGAAGCTCGCGCCGGTGGTGAGCGTGAGTTACGGGGATTGCGAGCAGAACACGCCCAGCTCCGACCTGGCGGCGTATCAAGCCTGGGCGCAGCAGGCCAATGCAGAGGGCATCACTTGGTTTGCTCCGGCCGGGGATAACGGCGCGGCCGATTGCTATGGCGATACCGATCTGAGCGCCGCCGTGCAAGCGGGCCTGGCGGTGGACGCGCCGGCGAGCGTGCCGGAAGTGACCGGCGTGGGCGGAACCGAGTTCAATGAAAACGGCGGCGCTTTCTGGAAGACATCCAACTCGGCGACCGGCGCCTCGGCGATTTCCTACATTCCGGAAACCACCTGGAACGACGGCTGCGATCCCTCCAATGGCTGCTCGGCGACGGGCGGCGGCGCCAGCATCCATTTTTCGAAACCGACCTGGCAGACCGGGCCGGGAGTCCCGGCCGATAACGCACGGGACGTTCCGGATGTCGCGCTGAGCGCTTCGGCCGAGCACGACGGCTACTTTGTCTACTCCGGCGGCAGCGAGCAGGTCTATGGCGGAACGTCGGCCTCGACGCCGCAGTTTGCCGCGATCACGGTCCTGCTGAATCAGTATCTGATGGCCAAGGGGGCGCTGAAGCAGCCGGGACTGGGCAATATCAATCCTCAGCTTTATGCGCTGGCGGTATCGACCTCGGATGTGTTCCACGATGTGCCGACCGGAAGCAACGTGGTGACCGTGCCGTGCAGCCACCGCAGCATCACCTGCTCGGCGCAGCCAGTCGGATATACGGCGCATGCGGGATATAACCAGAGCACGGGCTGGGGATCGGTGGACGTGTATCACCTGGCGAGCGAATGGAACGGATCGAGCGCCGGCACACCGCCCACAGCCGCTTCGATGACGCTGATTTCGAATCTGACGACGGTCGGGCCGAGCGACACCATGTATGTGGTCGCGACGGTGACCGGCGCGAACGGATCGACGCCGTCCGGAGTGGTTTCCTTCACCGGCAACGGAAGCAACCTGGGGACCGCGGCGCTGGAAGGCTCCGGCGGCACGGCGACGGCAACGCTGGTGATCACCGGAAGCGAACTGCAAGCCGGCGCTGGGACCATTACCGCCACCTATAACGGCGGCGCGGCCGCGGCGGCTTCGGTGAACGTGAACGTGGTTTCGAAATCGGTAGCCAACGGCGCGCCGTCGATCGCGGCGGTGACCAATGGCGCGTCCTACCAGCAGGCCTTCGCGCCGGGCGGAATCCTGACGGTGTGGGGATCGTCGCTGGCGCCTTCGCCGCAGACGGCCTCCAGCACGCCGCTTCCGCAGACCATGGCCGGCGTCGCGGCGATGGTCAACGGCGAGATCACGCCGCTCTATTACGTCAGTCCGGGACTGGTGAATCTGCAAATCCCCTATGAGATTCCTCCGGGAACGGCGACCCTGAGCCTGAACAACAACGGCCAGGTGACGACGCGCACGTTTACGGTGGCCGCGGCGGCGCCGGGAATTTTCCTGGACGCCAATGGTTTCGCGATCGCGACCCAGTCGGTGAACGGCGTGCTGACCAACGGGGAGAGCGCCTCGGCCGGACAGGAGATCGCGATCTATGTGACCGGCGCGGGCGCTCTTTCGACCGCGGTCGCCGACGGCGCTGCGCCCCCGGCCACCGGGATTCAGCCGGCCGCGGCGGTCAAGGTGACGGTGGGCGGCGCGCTCGCCACGGTGAACGCCGTCGGACTTACGCCGGGGGCGGTGGGAGTGATGCAGGTGAACTTTACGGTGCCTTCAGGAATCGCAGCGGGCAAGCAGCCGGTGGTCGTCGCCATCGGCGGAGCGATGAGCGCGCCGGCGCCTCTACTGATTCAGTAACCGGCTATTCGGCCAGAAATTTTTTCGTCTCGGCGAGAAATAATTCGAGCTGGTCGTGATGCACCCAGTGGCCGGCGTTGGCCACCTTCACCAGCCGGTAATTGCGGATGACGGAGGCGCGCCCGTCAATCTCCGGATCCTGGGCCCAGCTCTCCCGCCCCCAGAACAGCAGCACCGGCGACGCGATATGGCTGAGCACGTCCTTCATGTCGGAGACGTTCACATTGTAGGGGGCAAAGATGCGCGCGTAGTTGTCGAACTTCCAGATCAGCGATCCGTCGGCGTTCCAGTTGGTGCCGTGCAGCGTCAGATGCTCGGCCATTTCATCGCTCAGGAACGGATTCGCTTCTTTCATGCGCGCCACGGCGGCGGCGAGATTGGGATAGCTGTGCGGCGTGCGATGCTCCAGCTTCCGGATAGATTCAATAAATTCGCGGAGACGCTCGGTCGCGGGCTGGCGCACCAGGCGGTGACTTTCCGGCAGTCCCAGGCCTTCTATGGCGACCACTTTTTTCACCCGCTCCGGATAGAGGCCCGAATAGAGCAGCACCAGCGTGCCGCCGAGCGAATGTCCGATGAGATAGATGGGGAACGAGTCGATAATATCGGCCAGCGCGGCGAGGTCGAGCAGATGTTCGGCGATGCTGTACAGCGCGCCTGGCGCCCACGCGCTGTTGCCGTGGCCGCGCAAATCAAGCGCGTAGACGTGAAAATCGTCGCGCAGAGCGCGGGCGGTCCAGTCCCAGCTTCGCGCGTGATCCAGGCCTCCGTGCACCAGGATCATCGCCGGTTTGTTTTCCGTGCCCCAGTCCCAAAACTGTAGTTTGAGCCGGTCGGAGTAGAAGTAGTGAGAAACGGGTTCCAATTCCCTAGGATAGAAAAACCGGCGAGCGGGAAGCGAGCGCCCCGGAACAATTAAAATTTTTCGCGCGCCGGGCCGGTGATTTCGGCTTTGACTCCGGCGGCCCGGTAGGCCTCGATCAGAGCGCCGGCGGCCGGACCGTGTTTGGGCGCGATGAGTTCGCATCCGGCCAGATCGATGATCGCGGAGAAGCGCTGGAGCAGCGGCGCGCTTTGGAACACCCCGCCGCCGTAGGAAACCGCCGCGCGATCGGCGGGAAACAACTGCGCGCGAACCGCGGCGGCCAGCGTGGCCAGCGATTGCGCCGCGGCCTGGAGGATTTCGCGCGCGATCGCATCGCCCGCCCTCGCGGTTTCATCCACGATCGGAGCCAGCCCGGCGACGCGCGAGCGCGGAAATTCGCCGCTGTAACAAAGATGAAGCAGATCGTTGGCGCTGGCGGCGCCGGTGGCGGCAAGAAGCGCGCCGCGTAGGGCGCTGGGAGGGCCCCATCCTTCCTCATAGCGCAGCGAAGCGCGCAGGGCCTGACGCACCAGGTCGAAAGCCCCGCCTTCGTCGCCGAAAATATATCCCCAGCCGCCGGCGCGGGCCGTGGCGCCGTGCGAGTCTTTGCCGTAAGCGATCGATCCGGTGCCGGCGATCACCACAATGCCGGGTTCGCCCGCGAGCGCGCCGGAAAGCGCGATCGCCGCGTCGTGCGTGAAGAGAAATTGCTTCGCGCGGATCGTCTCCCGCGCCAGCGCTTCCTTGTCGGCGGGACCGCCGCTCAGCCCGAGGCAGGCGCACTCGAAAACGCGGTCCCCGCCGGCGGCGCGGATCGCATCGCCGATCGCGCGCAGAAACTTGTCCCGTCCCTCCGCCGACCGCGCATGATTGCACGGACCGGCGCGGCCGATCCCGACCACGCGGCCGTCTTCATCGCCGATGAGCGCGGTGGTGCCGGACTGGCCGCCGTCGATGCCGAGAAAGAATCTCATGGCAGGATTCTATAAAGCGTCGCGCCGGGAACCCGCCCGGCTGGTTCCAGACCCCACTCCTGGGGATCGTCATTATAGTCGGCGGCGCCGAAATCCTGATCGCCGACGGCCAGATAGTGCACGCCCCGGCGATATAGCTCGTAGGTGGCCGCACGGCGCAGGCCGTTCCGCACGCGGTTGGGGAGCTCCTGGCAAGCGCCGGTGAGCGCAATCCAGCGCCCCTGCTCGAACTTTTCGACGCGAAACTGAAGCGACGACGGGCTGTCGGGCGAGGTTTCCATGCGCACTTCATCGATCCGCTCGGCGCGGCCGAAATCAACGTCAACGTACATGCCCGGCGCGGCGGTCTGCCACGTCCGCCAGCGCGTGGCCTGGGAGTTATCGAAGGCGAGCTGCACCTCAAACGGATTGGGCCAGGCGCGCAGGCGCCATGAGCGGCGGCGCGCGATCTCGGCGCCCTGGTGAAAGAATCGAAGCTCATGGACGCTCCACTGCTGGTAATTCTGCGCCCGCCCCGTTTGCAGCAGCCGGATGCGGGAAACCGGCCCGGGAGGAAAACGAAACACCAGCAGGCGTGCCGGATCGGTCTCCACGGCCCATCCGGTGTTGAGAATGTCCCACAGCGTATTGCCGTAGGCACTGCGGAAACGGTCAATGATTTCCCGTTTCGAATACGCCACCGAGCCGATGGCGCCAGCGGCAAAGACGCTTTCTCCCGGCGGAATCCGGTGAATCATTTCCAAAACCGCCCAGTCGCCGATTTTCCGCCGCAGATACTCGTCTTCGGGCGTGAGGCGGAGAGCGGCTTTCCAGGGTACGTCGTCGATGCGCCACACGTAGCGGTTCGCGTAGCGGGGAAGGATCGAGGGCCAGGACAGCACCGCATGCGCCGCCGCCAATCCGGTCAGCAGCCAGCGATTTTCGATCGCCAGCGCGATTCCCAGCGCGAAAAATGGCAGCGCGGGAATGAGGAAACGTGCGCCAATGTTGCCGAAATAAGCCGCCAGCAGCAGAGATCCGGCGGCCAACAGACGCCTCCCGGCGGAGCGCCGCAGCGCGAGCAGCGCCAGCGGGGAGAGAAGAAAGACCGGCCCCACGATGCCTTGCGTGTAATCGCCGCGCACGGTCACCTGAACCGGCAGGCTTGCGAGCTTCGGAAGGCCGTAGCGGCGCAGCGACTCCGCCCACTGCTGCTCGACAGCGGGATGGATGTACGGATTGGGGAAAATTTCGTCGGCGAACGGCGCGACGGGATTGTGGAAATAAATCCAGTCCTTCAGCATCCACGGCGCGATGACGAGCGCCGCCAACGCCGCCACCGTAAGCGCCGGGCGCAGGCGGCGGGCACGAAAACCAACAAACGCGAGTGCGTAAAGCAGGATCACCGCGGCCGTGTACTTGGCGGCATACGCATATCCGCCCAAAAGCCCGATGGGAAGGAGCAGGCGCCCATCGCGGGAGCCGTCCCAGACTTCCAGCCAGTAAAAGACAGCGAAAACAACCGCCGCCGTGGCGACATCGATGTAAGCCGTGGAGCCGTCGCGGGCGGCAACCGGACTAAGCGACACCAGCAGCGCGGCAGCAGCGCCCGCCCATGGTTTGCCCAGGCGCAGGCCGTAGGCGAAAATCAACCAGGCGAGCGCAATCCAAAACGCGAAATGCACCAGAGCGGCCGAGGAAAATCCGCCGAAGGCAACCGACGGAACGTAAAGCAGCTCGATTCCCTGCCCCAGCGCCGAATACATATTCGTCGGAAGCCCTTGGAATCCGCGGGCGCGAAGGTAGTGCGCGACGATTTCCAGATGATAGCCCGAGCCGTCGGCCGAGGTTTCGGGCGCCCACGCATTTATGAACACGACCACCGAGAAAACCGCGAAGATCGCGAGTAACAGAAACAGCGTCCAATGTTTTTCGGGAAAGCGGCCTGCCGGACGGCGATATTGGCCAATTCCGGCTCCGATGACGGCGGCGCAAACGGCCAGCAGCACAGGTTTGTAGGCGATCCGGGCGGCCAGAATCGCGAACAGAACAAGCTGGAAGGCGCAGGCACCGGTCAGAAATTGGAGAGGAATCGATTCGGCGCGGTCGAGTTTCGCCCCGCAACGCGAAACGAGCAGAACTCCGGCGGACCAGCACGCGGCAACAACCATCGCGGCGGCAAAAAGCGCGGTCCAGGCGTGAATCATTTCCCCACCAGCCCGATGCGGGAAACGATGAATCCCAGACGCGCGCCGTCCGCTTTCGAGATCCACACCTTATCGATTTCGGCCCCCACGATCGCATCCTGGTGCGGCTGGAGCCAATCGCTCGGAACGGATTTTTGGAAATGATGCGCGCCGGGCGAATCGTAGCGGACGCGGTCCAGCAAACGGCCGTTCACCGTGAAAGCGATGGTCACCGGGCCGGTGACCTGGAAGGTCTCCCGGGCAACAGTGAAGTCGGCGACGTAGGTCAGATCGCGGCGGACTCCGATCCTTTGTTTCACGGCGGGCCGCTGAAATGTCCAGCGCCAGCTCGGATCGGAGCCCGGGATGATGTCGCGCACAATGTAGGCGTCGGCGCCGGGCAGGCCGAAATCGACAACGTGAACCGAGCGCGTGGGGAAGTTCTCAAAGGAAGGGCTTTGCTCCGGCACAGGGTAATCGGGCGGCGCGCAGGCCAACAGGGCAAGAGACAAGGCAACCGGCGCGAACTTCATTTGTCTCGTACTATAGCAGCCCGGCGGAACAGGACGGCATGCTAAATTTGAAAGAAAGCTCCGCGTCCGAAGGATTTCAGATGAAGGTTTTTTTCTGTTTTGTGGCGCTGGCCGCCGCGGTGCTGGCGCAGAATCCGCCGCCGCCGCTTACGCCGCAAACCGTGGTGGCCAAAACCAGCGACGGCAAGGATATCACCGTCGCCGACGTGCAGAAGATCCTCGAAGAAACGCCCCCCGTGGTCGGCCAAACGATGATGCGCGATCCAGCCTCAGCGCTGACGGCGGTGTTCCTGCAACGGGACATGGCGGCCCAGGCGGACAAGCTGAAGCTCGGCGAGCTGAGCCCGTGGAAGGAGCAACTGGAAACAGCCCGCGAAAATATTTTAGGCACGGCCATGATGCGCTACGTCGCCGACAGCTATCCGGTGACGCCGGAGCAGACCGAGGCCTATTACAAGCAGCATCTCAACGAGTATCAGCAGGTCAAAATCAAGGCCATCAAGATCAATTTCAAGCCGGAAGTGAAAGCCTCGGCGGCGGATTTGGAGAGCGCGGCCCGGCAGGCGCTGGAAGCCGCGCACGCGCCCACGGATCGCAGCGAGGCCGAGGCGAAGAAGATCGCCGAGGAAGTGGTGAAACAGGCGCGCGGCGGAGCGGATTTCCTCGCGCTGGTGGCCAAATACGGCGAGAGCGAATCCAAGGAGTTTAACGGCGATTTCCCGCCGGTGAAGCAGAACAGCATGTATCCGACCGAGATCAAGAAAGCCGTTTTCGCCATGAAACCCGGCGAGGTGAGCGATCCGATCCGGCAGTCGAACTGTTTTTACGTGATCCGGGTGACGGAAGTGGCGGCGCAGCCGATCAACGAAGTCCGCGAGGACATCATCCACACGATCCGCACCATGCACGTTCAGCAGTACGTCGAGGAATTGCGCGCGAAGTTTCGCCCTCAGATCCTGCGGCCGGACTATTTCTATCAGTTGAACAGCGCGCCGGCGCAGAAGAAGCCCGGAAACTGACCTTGCTGCCCGCGTTTTCGGGACAGCCGATTCGGGTGGAGATCCGGCGGCCGCTGGGCCCACACCTGGCCGCATCGTCGATCCGGCGCCGCTTGATTCTGCTCGACCCGGCGGTGCTCGACGGGCGCGGCGAGTTCGAACGCATCCTGATCCACGAAATTTTCCACTTCGCCTGGCTTCGCTTGGGCAACCCCGCGCGGCGCGGTTGGGAGCGTTTGTTATTCCGCGAAATTCGGGCCCGCGCCCCCGGCGAGCTCGGCTGGAGCGCGGAATGGCGCAAAACGAAGCTGCGCGAAAACGACTTGGCCGGCCGCAGCCCGGCCTGGCGCCGCTACATTTGTGAAAGCTTTTGCGACACGGCGGCCTGGCGGTTCGCCGACCTCGGCCGGCACCCGGAATTTACCCTGCCTCGGCGCTATCGCCTGTCCCGCCGGCGCTGGTTCGACGCGGCCTTTTCGCCCGCCCGGACGATCCCGATATAATCGGTGATAGATATGAAGCTCGTTTGGGCGGTGATCGCGATGATTCCGGGCCTGGCGTTTACCGCTTGCTCGAGAAACTCCGGTGTGGTGAAGGCGGAAAGTACGCGCAAGATGGCGCCCGATTTCGCCCTGAAGGATGCCACGGGCAAAACCGTCAAGCTCTCCGATTATCGCGGAGATGTGGTGCTTTTAAATTTCTGGGCCACCTGGTGCGGTCCGTGCCAGATCGAAATCCCCTGGTTCATCGATTTTCAGAAAAATTACAAAGACCGCAAATTTGCCGTGCTCGGCGTCTCGATGGACGACGACGGCTGGAAATCCGTCAAGCCGTACATCGAGCAGAAAAAGATCAACTATCCGATCGTGGTGGGAACCGAGGAAACCTCGCAGCTTTATGGCGGAATCGATTCGCTTCCGACGACGTTTATCATCGACCGCGCCGGGCGCATCGCGGCCGTGCACACCGGCCTGGTGAGCAAGAGCGTATATCAGGATGAAATCAACAAACTACTCGATGGCAAGGACGATGGCGGCGCTATTGCGGAACCGGCCAAGCGCGGCGCTCTGGTTGATGCTCGCGGCGCCGCCGTGCTTTTCCCAAGGTAACGTCTTAAGCATCGCGCCGCCCTCCAAAGTAACCGCGAAAGCGGGGGCAACGGTGGAAGCCAGGCTCACCGCCCAACTCCGTCCCGGCTATCACTGCAACAGCAACACGCCCTCGGACGATTATCTGATCCCCCTGAAACTCACCTGGACGGCCGCGCCGCTTTCGGTTGCGGAAGTGGTGTATCCCAAGCCGCAAATGGAAAAGTACGCCTTCTCCGACAAGCCGCTGTCGGTTTACACGGGCGACTTCGACATCGTCACGAAATTTAACGTCCCCGCTTCGGCGCCGCCGGGTCCGATGATCATTTCGGCGAAGCTGCGCTACCAGGCGTGCACGGACCGGATGTGCCTGCCGCCGAAAACCGTCGACGTTTCGCTTCCGATCGAAATCGTAAAATAGCCGGAAATGGCAAAATTCAGCTTGGCCGCGGCGCGCTATGGGCGCGAAGTTCTCGCGCTTGTCTCGCTTTTTCTCGCGGCGTGCTCCGCTTCGGCGCCCCGCGCAGCCTCCATCGATCCGCAGATCCGAGATGAGATCGCCAGAATCAAGGCGATCGACAATCATGCGCATCCGGTGCGGCCGGTCGCCGCGGGCGAGAAGCCGGACGACGGCTACGACGCCCTGCCGGTCGAGACGCTGGAGCCGCAGTCGGATCCGGTGCGCGATCGAGCCGGCTCCCCCGACCTGGTGGAAGCCCACAAGCAGATGTCCGCGATCAAGGCCCAGCAGGCGCAGCTCGGAATGGGCTATGCCAATCGCGTGCTGGACGAGTTGAACATCGATACCATGATCGCCAACCGCGTCTTCGTCGGGCCAGGATTGCAGCCGCCGCGATTTTTGTGGGCCCCGTTCGCCGATGCGCTGATGTATCCGCTGCCCACCGGCGCGCTGATCCGCAATCCGGACCAGAAGGCGTTTTTCGCCGACGAGGATCGGCTTTTGAAACGATATTACGCGGATTTGGGAGTCGAGAGGAAACCGGCGTCGCTCGACGAGTATTTGAATCAAGTGGTGCGGCCGACGCTGGAACGGCAAAAACAGGCGGGCGCGGTCGCCGAAAAATTCGAAATGGCTTATCTGCGGACCCTGGAGGTCGGCAATCCTTCCAAGGAGGAAGCGGCCCAGGTCTACGCCACGGGCAAGGGCGATTACAAAGCTCTTCAGGATTATATTTTTCGATTTATCGCGGCCGAATGCGGGCGCCTCGGCATGGCGGTGCATATTCACGCCGCGGCGGGCGGCGGAGGCTACTTCAATGTTTCCGGAGCCAATCCGCTGCTGCTGGAGCCGCTGTTCAACGATCCGGCGCTGCGCAAAACGAATTTTGTTTTGCTGCACGGCGGTTGGCCGTTCGGCCGCCAGTTGACCGCGCTGCTGACCAAGCCCAACGTCTATACCGACTTTTCCGAGCAAACCTTCATGAACTATCCCCGCGACGTGTCCGAATCGATTCGCGCGTGGCTCGAATACGTGCCGGAAAAAGTGTTGTTCGCTACCGATGCGTATCCCTTCGATCCGCCGGACAACGGCTGGGAAGAAGCCGGCTACGTCGCCAATCGAACCGGGCGCGAGGCGCTCGGGATCGCGTTGACGGAGATGATGCACGACGGGGAAATCACGCGCGAGCGGGCCGTCGAACTGGCGCGCATGGTCCTGCGCGAGAATGCGCGGAAGCTCTACGGGCTGAAGTAAAACGATTACGGCGTCCGGAACAGTTGATTGCTCCGCGAAAGCAGCCATCGCGCGCGGCGCTGCATCAGAAGGTTGAGCTGGAGATGCTCCGGCCAGCGGTTCGGATCGAGGCGAATCGCCTGGCCCAGCATGTTTTCAAACGCCGCCTTATCTTTCTGCGCCACCAGCACGTTTTCGGCGTAGATCACGTACGGTCCCGCCTGATGGCCGTGGGCTAACTCCAGATTTCGATCGAAATGTTTTTTGGCGATGGCGAAGCGGTCCGGCTTCGGATTGAGGCGCGACATCTCATAGGCAATGAGGAACCCGTGGATGGCGCCTTCCTCGTAGGTTTCGTCCAGTTCCAGCACGCGATCGGCGAGTGCTTCAAAGCGCGGAATTTCGGGCAGCATCATCAGGTCGCGCGACGCGGAAAGCGCCGCGGCCCAGGAGATCGCGGTCCAATACATCATCGGCACGTCGGATTTTTTCAGCTCCTTTACGGCTTCCCGCGGATTCGCTTTCAGCCGCGCGGCGAAATTTTTATGGTGAACCTCCAGGCCGCGCAGCCCGTAGTCGCGGGCGCGTATATAAAGCTTCGCGGCGCGAAGATGGAGCGCGGCGGCGCGGGCGCGATCGGTATCGGCGAGCTCGTCGGCGTCTTCCTGCACGAATGCGTAGCTGTACTGCGTGAATCCCCGCGCGGCGGCGAGCAGGAGTCCTTCATGGCGCGGATTTTCGGCAAGCAGGCTTTCGACGAGTTTCAGGCTGAACGGCGCGGCCTGGCGGATGAGGTCGGGATCGCCGTCGGAGGCGAAGCTGTCGCCGGTGCCCGCCAGCGCATTGCCCAGTTGATTGATCGCGTACTTCTTCACGGAACAGGAAGCGAGCGCGAGGAAAACGGGAAGAAGAACAACTCCGCGGAACATGGTTCAGTCCATTCTAGAACGCGCGCCCTTCCGGGCGGACCTCTAAAGACGGCGTGCGACTGCCGTGCGCCATTCTCGCACCCGCCGCTGGAGAGTTCGAGGTTGATATTCCGCGAATGGTAGGATCGACGTCTCCAAGACGGTGCAGCAGTTCCTTTGCCGGGCATCGTCTGATATTCAGAGAGCTTGGAGAGCCTGAGCGAAGGTTTGCAGAAGGCGCTGGGAGCTGGGCGGCGTGCCGCGCGAGCACCGAACAGACCGCATGAGCGCGGCGGAGTCCCGGCAGCTTGATTCCGGTTCATCGCAACACGTATTCAGGGCACAGCCGGTTGATCGGTGAGCTGGTGGAGGTGCGGCTGAAATCGGACACGGTCGAAGTGTGGTACGGCGATCGGAAAATGGAGGATCTGCCGCGGCTGCGGAGCCGCGGCAAGCATCGCGTGGACTATCGTCACATCATCGACTGGCTGGTGCGGAAGCCGGGTGCGTTTGAAAACTACCGCTATCGCGAGGAACTGTTTCCGAGGAGTTGGTTCCGCATGAGCTACGACGCGCTGCGCGAGCAATGGGGTCCTCGGCGCGGAGCTAAAGAGTATCTCCAGATCCTGGCGCTGGCGGCGCGGCGGGGAGAATCGCTGGTGGAGGAAACGCTGCGTGTGCTGGGGAAGGAAGGTCGGGTGAGTGCGACGACCGTCGCCCAGATGCTGGAGGGCAATGTTCCGTGCGCTCCGATCACGGCGGTCGAGGTCGAGCCGGTGTCGCTAACCGTATTCGATGAGTTGCTCAGCGGCGGCGAAGCGGCCGCATGAGCACGACGTCAATCGCGGATGTGAAAACGGCGTTGACCGAAGGGCTGACGGATCTGCCTCTGCCCACGGTGCGGCGATGCTACGAAGAATCGGCGCGCCTGGCCGAGCGGGAAACGCTCAGTTATGAGTGCTACCTGTTGGAACTGGTGACGCGCGAGTGCGAGGATCGCCGGCACAAACGCATGCAGCGGCTGTTTCGGCAATCACGCATTCCAGCCGAGAAAAGCCTGGCGAACTTCAATCTGAATCGCCTGCCGCCAAAGGTTGGCTTGATAACGAAGACGCTGCTGGAAGGTGAGTTTCTGGATCGTCGCTAAAACGTGCTGGCGTTCGGAAATCCCGGCAGCGGAAAGACGCATCTGCTGTGTGCCATCGGCCAGGAACTGATCGCACGAGGCCGGCGCGTATACTTCACCCCCTCGGCGCTGCTGGTGCAGGATCTGCTGGTGGCCAAGCGGGACCCAAAGTTGAGCCGGTACTTCAAACGGCTGGCCTACTTCGAGGGACTGATCATCGGCGATCTGGGTTACGTGCACCAGAGCCGCGAAGAGATGGAGGTGCTGTTCACGCTGCTGGCGGAACGCTATGAGCGCGGCAGCATGCTGATCTCAAGCAATCTGCCGTTCTCAAAATGGGAGGGTATCTTCAAAGACCCAATGACGACGGCCGCCGCCATCGATCGTCTGGTCCACCACTGCGTGATCCTCGAACTCAACATCCCCAGCTATCGAGTCGAGCAGGCCAAGAAAGCAAAGCAAGAAAAGCCGGCATAAATCCCCGGAGCCCTGTGGAAATGCCGGTCCGTGGAAAGCCTGGAAAACCAATCCCAGGTTTTCCATCCTTTCCACCGCCCTTGGGAATCGCTGCGCGATTCCCACATTCCCACAGCTTCGACGACTGCCTCCTATAGATAACGACAAAACCCAGGGCCAGGCTAGAAACATGCCGCCGGCGTCTATCGTGACAAGGTTCCTCTGGTGCGCTGGCCTCTCCGGACGGCGGCCACCATCAGTAGCGTCTCCGACCGTGATCCCGCGGCTCTGCGCGAACTCCGGCAACTTGGTCTCGTGCCGGGAACGCCTATAATGGTGGAGCAAAAGAATTCGGCATCCTCGCTCTCAGTGAGGCTTGCGAGGGGCGGAAGCCCGATCCGGATAAGTCTTGCATTTCCGTCATTGCGCAGGCTGCACTGCGACGCGGCTTTGAGCGGCTGCCAGCGGTTTATCCCCCGAGATCGATGGCTTCAATGAGATCTGAGTTCTTCCCCTTGTCCGCGCCGCCCAGCACGAGAATTTTCTTGCCGTCAGAAACGATCCGGTGCGCGACCCTTGGGGTGGCCTGGCCGGACTTTTCCCATTGCTGCGTGGCTTCGTCAAGTCGATACAATCCGCCATCGGCGATGCTGACATAGAGTTTTCCGGCATGGATGCACGCGGCCGGAGCAAAACCGTCCGTGGCGGCTCCTCCCGGCAACGTCGGTCCTTCCGACCAGTCACCGTTTGCTGGGTCATAGACGGAGACGTTTTTGACGACCTTGCCATGCTCGTCGAAGCCACCGAGGACGTACATCTTTCCGGAATAGGCAGCTGCGATCAGCGCGCGGCGCTTGAACGGCTGCTTCGCGGTCTTCCATTCCGGCTTTTTCGCGGAGAGGTCGAGGATTTCAAGAGTATCGAGCCAGACCGGCGGCTGCCCGCCCCTGAGCGTCCAACCGCCGACGACGATCAGCTTGTCTCCAATCACCACGACGTCATGCGAGGACCGCGGTTCGGGCAGCGGAGGAAGCGGTTGCCATTTCCCCGTCTTCGGATCGAACCTGGCGCAGTCGGAGACAGAGAACGTAGCGGACTTCTCGCCCGGCTTGTTGCGTGGCTCCATGCCTCCGATACGGTAGATCTCGCCTTTGTACGCCGCCAGATTCATCCCCTGCATCGCCGGCCCTGAAGGCAAGTTTTCCCACGTCTTGCCGTCCGCAAGTTTGAGCCGCGAAAAGCGCCCTGAAACGGCGGCAGTCGAATAGGAGTGCGTGGGGGCGATATGTCCTCCGTATATATAAAGCCATCCATCGCTGACAACAGCTCCGAAGGCTGCGGTCGCTTCGGGAAGGGTGGCGAAACGCGTTGCCGCGGCTGATGCGGAAGTCATCGCCGTGCCTTCTTGCTCCGCGTCGAAAACCACCGTCGCGTAATTGCGTGTTTCGGCATAGGTCTTACCGTCACGCTGGCCACTCAGGTTCTCCCAATAGCGCGCCCAGGCGCCATAGCGCCCGGTCTGAGTGAACTCTTCCGTGAGACCGTTCCCATCGGTGGTCGCCTTCTTCTGAACGCCGTCCGGGAGGATGACGGTGACTTCGGATGCGGGCAGCGGCTTACCGTGGGCGAGCACTTTTAGGCGCAGCGATCCGGGCTTCCCGACCGGGATGATTTCAACGGGTGCAACATCTCCGACGATCGCCTTCGGATTGAACGCATCTCCGAGAATGGTCTTCGGATAGTAAACTAGGAGATAAGGCTTTTCTTGGCCCCTCGCCGTCAAACCGAGATCGGAGATTCCGTGGACGAGACGGGCGCCGCCTCCGGGCAGCGCGGTCACGTAGGCCGGCCCGCTGCGCGTCAGCGTCAGAGGGGTTTCTTTTCCATCAGCGTCGCGCACACTGAGTTTCGTGCCGCCGATGATTCCGACATCCACCTCATCGCTCGGCTTCAGCTCCTCACTGATAAAAACCTGCGCCGTGGCGCCTCCCGAGGCCGGCACGACCCACACGAAGTGCGCGTCGGCGAGACTCGCCATTCCCAGCAATGTGACAAGCAATGCGATCTTCATAACTCTCCTTTTACTCTATGGTCATCATCGGTTCAGCGTTCGTGTTGCGGCAGCGTGTAGCGCATGCCGATACGGAATGTCCGGCCGTAATCGAAACGGTCATACGAAGGCGGGTTCTGTTCTAGTTTCTTATCCCGGCTGTTGGCGAAGTTGTCGACTGCGCCGAACAGTTGCAGCCCGTGGCCCAGCGTTTTGGAAGCGTAGAGATTCCAGATCGCATAACCATAAGCCCAATCGGCGGGAGAGTCGTCACTGGCTGCAGCCGCCAGCCAGTTGCTGAAAAACGTGCCCCGGACATTCGCAAGCAGCCCCCATCGCGGCTTTGAATACTCCAGCTTGATGTGCCCCTGATTGCGATTGCGGTTCGGCAGCCAGACGTGGTTTATGGCGTCCACGGCTTCGAGATATGTATATGCGCCCGAGAACTTCAGCGCCGGCATGATCGCGATGCGGCCGTCGATGTCAAAGCCCTGCGTATAGGCTCGGTCCACGTTCAGATTGATGAAGGTGAAGAACGCCGCGCCCGTCGTGTCGTAACCGAACGCTCCGGGCACTCCATATTGACCAAGCAGCGAGGCGAGCGCCGGGCCTGCGCAATTCTGGCCGCTTGTCTCGTCGCAAATCAGAACGTTGTCGATGAGGTTCTTGAGATTGTTTCGGAAGAGATTGAGCGACACCTGGAACCGTCCCTGCGTGTACGTCCCGCCCGTCGAAAAGCTCTGGCTAGTTTCCGGTCTGAGCGTAGGATTGCCGATCACCTGGTAGCCGTACTCAAGGTGGAGAAGGTGGTAGTAGAGCTCTCCAAGATTTGGGGCGCGAAACCCCAAACCGAAGCCGGCCCTCCACACGAAGTGATCGTTTATGCGGTAGACAAGGCCTGCTTTCGGGACGACGTGATTGCCATAGCTCGAATTGTTCTGGAAACGTCCGCCCAGCGTCAGGGTCAGATTGCGAAAGGGCTGCATGCGGTCCTGAAACCAAAGATCGTTCGTGGTGAGTTGCTGGCCTTCGTTGCCATTAACGATGCGGTTGTCGCCTTTGTAGCGGTCCTGCACCCACTCGTACCCGCCCTGGAGATAATTCCAACTGCCGAGCTTCTGACCGACGCTAAAGTCGCCGCGATGGTAGTCTTCTTCCAGGTTGCCCGGATCAAACGCCGAGTTCGGCATGCCTACCAGGTCGCTGATCGAATCCTGCAGGAAGCGCGATCCATACAGGCGAACCTGCAACGTGGTCGACTGCGTCGGCAGAAAGTCGCCGGTGAGCGCATAGGTCTGCGTGCTCTCGTTGCCGTGCAGAATCGTCAACGCAGAGGCAAAGGGATTACTGGGATCAACGCCGAACGCTTCACTAACGCCGTTTTGGTGATCGTGATAAGCGGTTGCCGTGAAACCGAGCGCCGCTCGCGGTGAAAACACATAGCGCAACTTGGCGAGGATATTCCGTCGGTCTTCCTGCGCACCGACGGTGCTGGGAGGAATGAGCGAATAGGAATCGATGTGATGATCTTCAAGATCGAGGAAGCCGGTCAGCTTTTTCCATTGGCCGCCGATGTCGAAGCGGCCGTCGACCATGCCGAGCGACCCTCCCGAAATCTGAGCGTCGAGTTCCAGGGGATGGGACGGATCTCGTGTGATGAGGTTGATCACGCCTCCCAGAGCGTCGGTTCCGTAGAGCGCCGAGGAGGCACCTTTAACGACCTCGACTTGCTGAATCGGACCGACGCTCTGCTGGTTCAGGTCGACGAAGCCGCTATCGATGCCACGACCGCTCGCAATTGGGAGCCCGTCCATCAGAACGAGTGTTTCCTTTGAATCCATGCCGTCGATCTGCTCGCCGCCCGTGATGCCGATACCGTAGCCCTGGGCGCGCGTGACGACGCCGGGCACCTCATTCAACACATCGCCGATCCGCTCGTAGCCGGTGTCCTGCATCTCCTGACGCGTCACCGCCAGGACGTTGGTGGGCGAGTCCTGTTCAAGCTCCGCAATGCGGGAACCGGAAACCACCGTCACTTGCTGGCTCGAAGGGGCAAGAGAAAGCCGCACGTCTCCCTCATCCTTGGTCTCGCCGGCCGCTAAATCGACTTGCGCCAGGTCGGCTTTCAAGCCAATATTTGTGATTGAGACTGTGTAGATTCCGGGAGCCAGCCCGGCGAATGAGAATGTTCCATCCGCATTGGTCTTCTGCGTGACCACCGCGCCGGTCAGCAGGTTCCTGACGCTAACCGTTGCCTCGGCAACGGCCAGTCCGGCGGGGTCTACGCCGCGTCCCCGGATCGAAGCGCCGCCCTGAGTCGTTTCGGAACGCGGAGCGGGTGTCTGGGTCTGTGCCAACGCGAGATTTCCCGTAAGTGCCGATAACGCCGCGCTCGCGAGCAGCGCGAAGGCCGCGCGGCTGAAGAGACCGACTGGAGCGCCGCTTCCTACTAGACGGACTGATTGCAATACTCTTCTGGTTCCTTTGGGAACCATCTTCCTGGCCATCTGACATTTCTCCTTTTGATGTTCATCTGGCCGGCTTCGCAAACTGAACGTGCACCGGCCTTCCGGGTTGTTCTATGTCGGCCACGGCGGACGCTTCGCCAAAAGTTTTCCGCCGGACCGTCTCTGGGTGTTGCTCTGCAAATCGTCTCTAGATCATGCTGCTTCCTTCCGCACCATAGGGATTCGCAAATCCAGCGACTCTTCCGCCGGATGACCGTGGCTTGCCGTTCGTGGTTTACCGGCTGCGAGCGCACAGAACTTTACAGCCCATAAGAGCAACCCGAGTGCGGACGCGGTGAGTCCGAGCATCGCGCCGGCCGCCGTTGCCACGCGCTCCCTGCCACGCGAAGCGGACTGAAATTTCCAGATCTGAACGGTAATCGCCGCCCGGACCAGGATCGTTGCGATTCTCAAGGCGACACGTTCGAGTCCGGATAGCTTGGCGGACCCGTTAACAATCATGGCGAGCGCCTCCACAGGACCGCGTTATCGCAGACTCGAAGTTAGCGGCGCTGGTGTTTACCAGCGTGACGAACTCCATATAGGCTTCGATGCTGAGCAGAACCGTCACGGGACCGACCTGCAGATGTATGTTGTCGCAGTCGCCGCAGCGGTAAATCCTTCCGAAGTTCTCGATGCTTGCCAGGATGTTTGTGGGCCTGTCCATTCGTTCTCCCATCGCGCGGCTCTTCGCTACGCGCCGCGCTTTCGTCGCTTGCTGAACTGCTGCCGGTTACGCTGGCGGAATCCGGTCCATGCGATACCCGGCATGGCGCAATTTGGCACACGCCCGGGCAAAGAATATCGCCTGGACTTCTGACCGGTTGGAGACGGCCTTATAATCGAGGTAATCGCCAGCCTTCCGGGTTGTCGATTCGCGGGTCTCCGCGGTGCTTCGCCAAAAAAGGTCCCGTGGAGATCCGCTTTAGTCCGCTTTAGTGCTTTACGGAAGTTTTAGTCTTCTCTTCCTCCTCTCCGCGGTGGCGTGACGAACACTTCGGGCAGAACCCTCCGAGTTCCAGCCGCGCGACCCTTATTTCAAAACCGGCGGTGCGGGTGATCTCTTCCTTGAGGCGATCAAATAATGGGCTCGTAAACTCTTGAATCATCCCGCAGCCGAAACAGGCCAGGTGAATATGGTCTCCCTCGGTCCTCACTTCGTAGTAGTGCTTCTCGCCTTCCAGATGCATGAGGTCGAGTTCGTCGATGAGCCGCAGCTTTTTCAGCAGTCCTATCGTTCGGTACACGGTCGCGCGGTCAAGAGAAGGCTCGAGCCGTCGGGCCAGATCCAGCAGCGATCCGGCATCGAGATGTGACTTTGCCTCCTGAATCACCGAGATGACGGCGCGCCGCTGTGAGGTAAGCCTTATACCTTTGGAAACGAGCTCGTCGAGAAGCTGTCGGCGCTGCATTGTGGGGGTCACGAGAGCCGACCCCAAAACTTTCTGCGACTCAGTCGCAAGAACGGGGAAATAAAAGATGCTCGTATGGGGCTGGCCGAAAATGCAACTCGGTTGCAAATAATGGGGTAAAACATATCGAACTTACGTCCATGTTAAGGAAAGAACCGGATTGAAGTCAACGAAAATCCGCAAACAGGTTGCAACTAGCGCCCAAATGTGTTTTAGCTCTCTCGGTGATTTCCTTCGGTGCGCCGCGGCGTCGGCATGAGCTTGATTTGCTGGTAATACGGGATCGTCACAACCTTCACTTCGGTCGCCTTGCCCAGCGCTCCGATGCTCAGCCGTCCGTCAAAATTCATGCGAGGGTGTCCCAGCCGTAGTTGAAGGTCGGCAAGGGCGGTCGATTCATCTTAAGCTACGTTCTCCTTTGATGGCTTGACTCCTGCGCTTTCCCGGCCGAGGATCGCGGCCAGCGCCCAGAGATCAGCGTGACCGTCGATGCGCCGGAAATGCTTCTCGGTGAGTAGCCAGGCTGACGCCACCCAGCGTTCGACCATGTCGGCATCGCGCCAGCGCGTGACGTTGTGCGTGCGGCGCTCCACGCCGCCCTGCGGGCTCTCGATAATGTTGGTCGTCGCCAGACATTTGTGCAGCGACGGCGGAATCTGCAGCCGCTGCAGCGTGAACATCTCCTTCATGCCTTCCCTCAGGCTGCGCGCCGCCGATTCGTGATCCCGTTCCAGAAATCGCGCCAACTGCTCCAGGCGCTTTTCGCCTTCCTCGGCAGTTTTCACCTTCCAGGCCGCGCGCATCAGGTTCAGCGCTTGTCCGTGCTGCTCCTTGGGCAGCTCATCCAGGACGTTGCGTGTCTTGTGATTGCGGCACCGCTGCACCGACTGTTCGGCGCCGAAGACTTCCTCGATCGCGGTCCGCAGCGCCTTGGCGCCGTCGATGACAAACAGATACTGCCGGGCCGCGGCGAGGCCGTGATCGCGCAGCCGGGCGTTTCACGCTGGCGGCGTTCTCCGTCGCACCCGGTTCCAGACCAAGGATATGCTTCTTGCCTGTGACGTCCACGCCCACCGCGCTGAGCACGTGATGTGCGCCGAATCGTTGCCCGTCGATGTAGATCACCAGGATCTCGACGTTGTCCCAGCGCCGCTCCTGTAGTTGCTTGAGTTGCTCTGCGCTGGCCTCCACCACCTTGCGGCTGATCGCGCTCTTCGACACGCCGACCGTGGCCGCCATCTGCGGCAAGACCTCGTGGTATTCGCGGGTGGAAACGCCGCGCAACAGCGCTCCCAACATGTGCTGGCCGAGCCCGCGGTCTTGACCCAGCATGGTGTAGGCCGGCGCCGGCACTTCGCCTTCGGTCTTGTGCCGCAGGCGCGGGCGCTTCACCTTCACTTTGCGATCGGCCAGTTGCACCCAGCCGGGCAGCGAGCCGTGGTGCCGGATGTCGCCGCTGGCCTTGCCCGGCGTCCGCTCGCCGGCCACCTGGGCGGCGCTGAGCACCAGGATCTGTTCCAGCATCTGGTGTCCGATCTCATGGATGACGGTCTCCACCACCTGGCTGGCGTTGTCGATCAGGGAGAGGATGGGAAGCAGGATCTGTCCGTTAGCTTGGCAGAACTGCTCGATGATGGCGGCGCTGTCGCGCGCCGCGCCAGTCACGATGTGGTATGGTTTCTTCACGGCGGTAGGCTCCTTTCGGGATTTCCGTTTGGCAACCGGATTCTATCGAATCGGCGCCAACCGCCGCCTACCTACCTTCAACTAAACTCGGGACGCCCTCATATCGGCTGCGGAGCGCGTTCAGAGCCGTGCGGGCGCCATGCTGGCCAATGGGTTCTGGCGTCGGACTGACCCGCTATTGCACCAGTATGATTCACGATGGGCTCGAGCGCGCTGGTTCTGCGGCGGCGCCCTGTGTGC